>NZ_CALMGQ010000147.1 GCF_937863595.1 uncultured Cytophaga sp. | reverse complement strand
CCACTTCCTCTTACCGCGTATTTTAAAGCCCCCATTCTCTGAGGGAAGACCTTTACGTGCGCTACCCGACAGATACTTTGTAAGCATCATTAAAACGGCTAAAACAACAATTATATATAAGGCGGTCATTGGATTTATTCAAATTATTTATTCAAGATACTAAAAAATAAGATGTAGGCAATTTGTTTATACCAATTATAAATATTACATAGTCCAAATTCCATCAGCAAATATATATTTGAAAGCGCATGTGCTTTTAATCATTTGGTCAGTTAACATATTGGTTTCGTTTGTAATAAATTCACTTACCTCATCTAAGGTTGTATGCAGCTTATTAGAGAATTGTCTTTTATATCTAGCCCAAATATTTTCAGCTGGATTTAATTCTGGACTATATGGGGGTAAGAAGATTAGGCTTATATTTTGAGGAATAACTAATGTTTTTGCTTTATGAAAAGCTCCATTATCTAAAACAATAATTTTGAACTCCTTAGGATTTTGCTCTGCGAATTCGTTAAGAAATAATTGAAAATTAGCGGCATCACAATTTGGCATTTCTAATAAGAACCGATCTCCATTGATTGGAGAAAAAGCTCCAAATAAATATATTGATTTAAAAACTTGATGGAATGGGCAAATGGGTTTTATACCTTTTGCCGTTAATGCCTTCCCGTTTCTAGTAAATAATCCAAATCTACTTTCATCTTGAAAATATAGGTTTATACTAGTGTATTGAATATCTGAGAGTAGGGCTATTTCTTGACATTTTTTCCCGAAGTTTTTTTAAAAGTCGCTATAGCTGATTCGTCCTTTTTAACATGGCTTTTTCTGGCTACTTTAATTTTAGTTCCGAAATGACGTTCTGTATATTTTAACAATGTTATGTATTTGATCTCTTTTGAAAAATTTACTGTTACCCAAGCTAACAATTCTATATACCCTCGAATACTATTTTTAGGGTCATTTAATTTCTTTTCAATTTTTAAATGTTCTTGTTTGGTAAATACGCTCTTTTTAAAACCCCCAACTCTACCATGAGTCAACAAGGGGGCAATACCGTGGCTATTATATAATACCAATTATAAATATTACATAGTCCAAATTCCATCAGCAAATATATATTTGAAAGCGCATGTGCTTTTAATCATTTGGTCAGTTAACATATTGGTTTCGTTTGTAATAAATTCACTTACCTCATCTAAGGTTGTATGCAGCTTATTAGAGAATTGTCTTTTATATCTAGCCCAAATATTTTCAGCTGGATTTAATTCTGGACTATATGGGGGTAAGAAGATTAGGCTTATATTTTGAGGAATAACTAATGTTTTTGCTTTATGAAAAGCTCCATTATCTAAAACAATAATTTTGAACTCCTTAGGATTTTGCTCTGCGAATTCGTTAAGAAATAATTGAAAATTAGCGGCATCACAATTTGGCATTTCTAATAAGAACCGATCTCCATTGATTGGAGAAAAAGCTCCAAATAAATATATTGATTTAAAAACTTGATGGAATGGGCAAATGGGTTTTATACCTTTTGCCGTTAATGCCTTCCCGTTTCTAGTAAATAATCCAAATCTACTTTCATCTTGAAAATATAGGTTTATACTAGTGTATTGAATATCTGAGAGTAGGGCTATTTCTTGACATTTTTTCCCGAAGTTTTTTTAAAAGTCGCTATAGCTGATTCGTCCTTTTTAACATGGCTTTTTCTGGCTACTTTAATTTTAGTTCCGAAATGACGTTCTGTATATTTTAACAATGTTATGTATTTGATCTCTTTTGAAAAATTTACTGTTACCCAAGCTAACAATTCTATATACCCTCGAATACTATTTTTAGGGTCATTTAATTTCTTTTCAATTTTTAAATGTTCTTGTTTGGTAAATACGCTCTTTTTAAAACCCCCAACTCTACCATGAGTCAACAAGGGGGCAATACCGTGGCTATTATATAATTTACGCCATTTTACAATACTATTATGATTGATCCCAGTAATTAAGGATAAGTCTCTTTTGGAAATACCTGTAGACTCGTGTCTCTTTATCTCAATCAACATTAATAGTCGTTTAGCAATTAACTCACCATGCTTACGCTGAAGAATACGAAGTTCAGAAATACTTTCTTTGATATGGATTTCAAGTGGTTTAGCCATTGTATATTTATTATATAGTCCAATTATAAACAAAATAAAACAATAATTAAAATATTGGACTATATATTATTTATAATTGGTATTAATCATTCTCCATCACATAAATCAGCTTAATCAGTGGTTCAGACAATGGAGGCAAAGACCAATAGAGAGCAAAAAAAGAGAGTCACACAATTTGCATGACTCTCTTTCAATATGTTAATCTATGTGTGAATTATAGCGTACGCTTCACTTCTTTTTCTTCGAATGCTTCAATCTGATCACCTACTTGAATATCGTTATAACCTTTTAAGCTAATACCACATTCGTAGTTTGTTTTCACTTCAGAAACATCGTCTTTGAAACGTTTCAATGCACTTACAGAACCTGTGTACATAACAATACCGTCACGTATCAAACGAACTCTGTGGTTACGTTTAAGGAAACCTTCTGTTACATAAGAACCAGCTACTGTACCAACCTTCGTGATTTTGAACACATCACGAACATCAACAGTACCATGGATAACTTCAACCAATTTAGGTTCAAGCATACCTTCCATTGCATCTTTTACTTCGTTGATTGCATCGTAGATAATAGAGTACAAACGAATTTCAATTTGTTCTTGCTCTGCTAATTTACGTGCACTACTAGATGGACGTACTTGGAAGGCAACAATAATTGCATCGGATGCAGAAGCTAATAAGATATCAGATTCAGAAATTTGGCCCACACCTTTGTGAAGGATACGGATTTGAATTTCCTCGGTAGATAATTTTAATAATGAATCAGACAAGGCTTCTACTGAACCATCCACATCGGCTTTAACGATGATGTTCAATTCTTTGAAGTTACCAATTGCCAAACGACGACCAATTTCATCCAATGTAATGTGTTTCTTAGTACGGATACTTTGTTCACGTAATAATTGTTCACGTCTAGAAGAAATTTCTCTCGCTTCACGTTCCGTTTCCATAATCTGGAACTTGTCACCCGCTTGTGGTGCACCGTTCAGACCTAATACCTGTAATGGCATGGAAGGACCCGCTTCTTTTAATTTTTTACCTGTATGGTCAACCATTGCTTTTACACGACCGAAGTGTGCACCTGCTAAAATGATATCTCCAACACGTAGTGTTCCAGATTCAACCAATACGTTGGTTACATAACCTCTACCTTTATCAAGCGACGCTTCAATAACAGCACCAACGGCACGTTTATCAGGATTTGCTTTTAATTCAAGCATTTCTGCTTCAAGCAATACTTTATCAAGCAATTCACTAATACCCGTTCCTGCTTTTGCAGAAATTAATTGGCATTGGTATTTACCACCCCAATCTTCAACTAAGATGTTTTCTTTCGAAAGTTCTTCTTTGATTTTATCCGGATTCGCGTGCGGTTTATCAACTTTATTGATTGCAATAATAATTGGAACACCTGCAACACGTGCGTGATTGATTGCTTCTTTTGTTTGAGGCATTACCGAGTCATCGGCAGCTACCACAATAATTACAATATCTGTTATTTTTGCACCACGTGCACGCATCGCCGTAAAGGCTTCGTGACCTGGTGTATCTAAGAACGTAATCGGTTTGCCAGAATCGGTAACTACATTGTACGCACCAATGTGCTGTGTAATACCACCGGCTTCGCCTGCTACAACTTTTGATTTACGAATATAATCGAGTAGAGATGTTTTACCGTGATCGACGTGACCCATTATGGTTACAATCGGCGCACGATCAATTAAAGATTCTGGAGCATCTTTGATTTCATTTGCATCGTCATCTTCTTCCCCAGTAGTTTGGAAGTTCACTTCATATCCAAATTCATCGGCAATAATTGTAATTGCTTCTGCATCCAAACGTTGGTTGATGGATACAAACATACCCATAGCCATACATTTAGAGATAACGTCGTTAACGCTAACATCCATTAATGAAGCTAAATCACTTGCTGAAATAAATTCAGCAACTTTTAATGCTCTAGCATCTTCTTGTTCGCTCATCAAACGTTCTTCTTCGGCATCGGCCATTGCAGAACGCTTATCTTTACGATATTTAGCTCTATTAACTGGTCCAGATCTAGAACCGCCACCACCAGACAATTTTGCCATGGTTGCTTTGATTTTATCCTGAATTTGTTTTCCAGTTACTTCACCTTTTTCATTTGCTTTTGTAAGAGTAGGTCTTGGTCCACCTCCGCCCGCTGGGCGATTTGGTCCTCCACCTGCTGGTCTAGGTCCGCCTGGATGAGCACCTGCTGGTCTAGGACCACCTGGATGAGCACCTGCCGGTCTAGGGCCGTTTGGATTTCCACCTGCTGGTCTTGGACCGCCTGGATGGGCACCTGCTGGTCTAGGGCCGCTGTTAGGGCCGTCGTTTAAGCGTTTACGCTTACGTTTATTTTTATTTTTATCTACAACTTCATCCGAAGATGCAACGCGTGTAGGTTCTTTCTTTTTCTCTGGAAGTTGAATTTTTCCCAATACCGTTAAGCCTTGTAGTTTGTCTGCTTTCGCTTCCACAACTGCAATAGGCTCTACTGGAGTAGGTACTTTTGGTTCAACTTTGACTGGAACAACTGCAGCAGGTTTTTCTACAACAGGAGCTTTTGGTTTTCCACCGTCTTTCGAAATTGGTTTTTCAAAAGCTTTCTTAGGAGCTTCTCCTTCTTTAGGTCCTTTAGGCTTTTCAGCTTTAGGGGCTTCTACTTTAACAGGAGGTTTACCAGCGGGTTGTCCTTTTTCTGAACTTTTATGAACAGGCTTCTTTGTATCCTTATCTGTTATAGATAAATCAATTTTACCTAATACCTTTAATCCTTGAAGCGTAACATTTGATTTGTTGTCTTCAGAAGTTTTAGGCTCTTCAGGTGTTATTGTAGATACCGGAATTGGATCCTCTTTTGGAGCAGGAGTAGCTTCTACAGGAGTTGTAGCTACTGGTTTTTCTGGAGCAGGTATAGGAGTTTCTAGCGGAGGAGCTACTGTGTTCGCTATCCGTATTACTTCTTCTTCCTCATGCTCTGGTGCAGCTTGCACTTGATCGGCATTGATCACAACATCACCCATGTGTTTTTTGCCAATAGTAAGGCTCTCTGCCTCTTTTTTTACTTGCACAGATGCTTCATATTCTTTGGAAAGAATAGAAAACATGTCCTCCGTAATTTTGGCATTTGGGTTGTTGTCAATCTCGTAGCCCTTAGCAGAAAGGTGATCGATGATCGTCGATGTTCCGACATTCAACTTCCTTGCCACTTGGCTAAGCCGCATCATTTTTTCTTCAGCCATTTATTAATTTTTTGTTCAAATAGTTATTTTATTCAAATTCTTGTCTCAGAATTTGAAGTACATCGTCAACAGTTTCTTCTTCTAGTTCTGTACGACGTACTAAATCATCTTTGCTAAGAGCTAATACACTCTTTGCGGTATCTAGACCTATGCGTTTTAATTCTGCTAAGATCCAATCTTCAATTTCGTCAACAAATTCTGTTAAATCAACATCTTCGTTGTCTTCATTGCCTGTTAATTCTCTAAATACGTCAATTTCTAAACCAACTAATTTACTAGCAAGTTTGATGTTTTGGCCACCTTTACCAATAGCAAGAGATACTTGATCTGGTTTTAAAAACACAGATGCACGTCCTTGATCGGCTTCAACTTTAAGGCTGCTGATTTTTGCAGGACTTAAAGCACGCGCAATAAATAAATCGATATTGTCTGTATAATTAATTACATCAATATTTTCATTTTCCAATTCACGTACAATGCTGTGAATACGAGAACCTTTCATACCTACGCAAGCACCTACTGGATCAATACGATCGTCGTAAGATTCAACAGCTACTTTAGCACGTTCGCCTGGTTCACGAACAATGTTGCGAATAGAAATTAACCCATCATAAACCTCTGGAACTTCTAGTTCGAATAAACGCTCTAAGAATTTTGGAGAAGTTCTGGAAAGAATAATTTTTGGATTTCCGTTATGCATTTCAACACGGTGCACAATAGCACGCACGCTGTCGCCTTTACGGAAACGGTCTTTCGGAATTTGTTCGTATTTAGGCAATGCTAATTCATTACCATCTGCATCAATCAATAAAACCTCTTTGCTTAATACTTGATATATTTCGCCATTGATAATTTCACCAACTAAATCTTTATACTTTTGGAAAAGGTTGTCTTTTTCAAGGTCCTTAACTTTTTGAATAAGCGTTTGACGAGCAGTTTGAACCATTCTTCTACCGAAGTCATCTAACTTTACTTCAGTTGCAACTTCTTCACCCTCTTCGAAATCTTTTTCGATTAAATGTGCGTCTGTTAAAGATATATGCTTATTCGGATCATAATCAAAACTGTCTTCAGCAAAATCATCTGAAACAATTTCTCTCATCCACCATATTTCAAGATCACCTTTATCTACGTTAATAATAACGTTGAAATTGTCATCTGTTCCGTATTTTTTACGAATCATGGTACGAAAAACATCTTCCACGATTTTCATCATGGTAGGGCGGTCTATGCTTTTAAACTTAGCAAATTCCGCGAACGATTCTATTAAAGTTGAAGTATCCATTTATTTAAACGATACAATTAGGTTACACTTTTTTATTTCAGCGAAACGCAATTTTCTTGGTTCAATAACCAAATCCGTTGGCGTTTCTTTTTTACTCTTTTTTATTTTTTCAGGAACAGGCTCAACAACAACACCTTCTTCACTAACTTGTGTCAATACAGCTTCAAACTGAGAGCCATCTGTTAATAGAAAGTTTAATTTGTTTCCGATCCTTCTTTTGTATTGTCTGGTAACTAGTAAGGGTCTATCCATACCAGGCGATGAAACCTCTAATACGTAAGGTGCATCTCCAAACAAAACATTTTCTTCAATTAAATTTCCTAATGCTCTACTAAATTCGCCGCATTCATCAATTAAAATGCCACTGTCTTTATCAAGGGTAACTAGGATTTTTCTTCTTGATGCCGTTCCTCCAAACACTATATCTACTAAAAAAAGATCACCTCTTTCTAGTAATAAATTTGATACGTATGTGTTTATTTCCTCTTCTTGTTTTGTCATATATAAGATTTGATACAGAAACAAAAGAGGGGACTCAGTCCCCTCTTTTCAGTATTCAATTCGTTCTACAGTGCAATATTAACCATTTTGTATGTGGATTCCAAAATTACTTAAAAATATATGTGTGAAAGAGTTAAGCGAAGAGCATTTTAATTCGATTTGCATCCACAATGAATATTTTAAATGTAGGCACCATTTCCATGTATCAATCCTTATATTTGTTATCCAATTTGATTAAATGACAAACCAACGTACATATAAAGGTGCTATTTTATTGACAGTGATGTCATTGGGCCTTTATTTTATGCCCGATATTTCTCCTAGGTCATTTTGGTACAGTAGTTTTATTAGCTTATTTATACCAGCAGGACTTATTGTAGTTATTTGCGCCTTGGTTTATTGGGGTATTAAACGAGATTATTTATTTTTCTTGGCTTTTATTCTTCTTGTAATTAATTGGAAGTTTGTTCAACGTTCGATAACGATTTCATCAGAATCTGAAAAAGAGCAGGAGTTTAGTATTTTATCCTACAATGCGCGACTTTTTAATGTATACCCACAATTTGCAGATAAGACATTTTCAGCAACCCGTAAAATGATAGACTTTATTAAAAAGTCAGATATTGACGTGGTATGTATCCAAGAATTCTATAATGACCCCAAAGACACTCTATTTAATACGGTGCATCGTATAAAGAAAAAGTATCCCTATTATTATTTTAGCACCACATTTAAAAACCATACGGGCGGTATGTTTGGAATGGTGATCTTTAGTAAGTATCCAATTATTTCTAAAGGGACGGTGGTCTTTAATGAAGGATCGAATAACCAAACCATTTATGCTGACATTGACTTTCCAACTGGAAAAGCACGCGTGTATAACATGCACTTACAATCAATGAGTATTAACGATAAAGAAATTGCAGAAAGTCATTTTGATCAAAAATCAAAAACCAAAGTGATGCAAGCGTTTTTAAAATATAAAAGCGGAACTATTAATAGAAGTATTCAGGTTGATAAGTTGGTAAATCACATTAAAGATTCTCCTTATAAACCTATTGTTTGCGGAGATCTTAATGACCCTCCATATAGTTATACTTACGAAAAACTTTCTGATGTATTAAACAATGGATTTGAAAAGAAGGGAAATGGGTTTGGATTTACCTTTAATGGAAAAATACCTTTTCTGCGGATCGATCATCAGTTTTCAGATCCAAACATCATTGTAACTCGTTTTGAAACAAAAACATCCGTATCTTTTACGGATCATTTTCCAATAATTGCCGGATACCGATTTAAATAATAAATTGCCAGAGATGACGATAGAAAAATTAGTAGTATATAATACGCTGAGTAGAAAAAAGGAAATTTTTGAACCCATACATGCACCCTTTGTAGGTATGTATGTATGTGGACCTACGGTATACGGAGAAGGACATCTTGGGCATGCACGCAGTGCAATCACATTTGATATTGTTTTTAGATATTTGAAGCAATTGAAGTATCAAGTTCGTTACGTTCGCAACATTACAGATGTGGGACATTTAGAGCATGATGCAGATGAAGGCGAAGACAAAATTGCTAAAAAAGCAAAGTTGGATAAGGTAGAGCCAATGGAAATTGTGCAACGCTATACCGAATATTATCACGACGCATTACGTAAATTAAATGTATTGCCTCCTAGTATTGAACCCACCGCATCTGGTCACATACCGGAACAAATAAAAATGGTAGAAGAAATTTTATCAAGTGGGTATGCCTATGAAAATAAAGGATCTGTTTATTTTGACGTAGAGAAATTTACAAAAGAAGACCATAAATACGGGCATTTATCTGGGCGTATTTTAGAAGACTTAGTTAGCGGCACTCGAAATCTAGACGGTCAACAATCTAAAAAAAGCTCCTTGGATTTTGCTTTGTGGAAGTTAGCTTCTCCGGAACATATTATGAAGTGGGATTCACCATGGGGAAAAGGTTTTCCGGGTTGGCATTTGGAGTGTTCTGCAATGAGTACAAAATACTTGGGCGAAACATTTGATATACACGGTGGGGGAATGGATTTGATGTTTCCACATCATGAATGTGAAATTGCACAATCCGTTGCAGCAAATAAAAAGGAACCGGCAAAGTATTGGTTGCATAATAATATGATTACCATCAATGGGCAGAAGATGGGTAAGTCCTTAGGCAACTTTATAACGCTGAATGAACTATTTGCAGGCGAGCATGAGTTGCTAGAGCAAGCATATTCGCCTATGACTATACGCTTCTTTATTTTACAGGCACAATATAGAAGTACCCTAGATTTTTCGAACGAAGGTTTAAAAGCTGCCTACAAAGCCTATCGAAAAATAATGAATGGTTTAAAAATGCTCGAAAGTTTAGAGTATGTAGAGAATCTTTCAGAGCAAGACGCTACCTTGAATGCAGAGATAGATAAAATTATTTCAGATTGTTATAAAGGCATGTCAGATGATTTTAATACTGCCATTACGATTGCATCCTTATTCAATTTAATAAAGAAAATAAACGTATTTTATTTAAAGCAAAAATCAACTTCCTTACTTTCAAAAGAAATATTTGAAGCTATGAAGTTGCATTATCACACCTTGGTTTATGATGTACTGGGATTAATTGATGAAGTAGCAATTAATCCGGAAGGCTTAATAAAAGGCTTATTGGAATTATACAAAGAAGCAAAAGAACTGAAGCAATACGACAAAGTAGATCAAATACGTGCGTATTTTAAACAACAAGGCTTGGCTATTAAAGACATGAAACATGGTATTGATTGGGCATATGAAGAATAAAACAAAAATAATATCCACCGCACTACTAGTAGTAGTTGTAGGTATCTTAGCTGGTTGCGAATCAAAACCATCCGTTGTTGAAATACCTGTTGTAGCAGAAAAATTAGCTCCGATTGAAACGCCTATTTTCAATGAAGACTCTTCCTATGGCTACGTTGCAAACCAAGTTGCATTTGGTCCACGCGTTCCTAATATGAAAGCACATGTTGATTGTGGTGAATATTTAGTGCGGTTTTTTATGAAGGAAGGCGGCAGTGTCTTACGTCAAGAATTTGTTTCTAAAGCGTTTGACGGAACAGAATTAAAATTAAAAAACATCATTGTTTCTTACAACCCGAATGCAACCAAACGGATTTTGTTTGCGGCGCATTGGGATACTCGCCCTTTTGCTGATCAAGATAAAGCAGAGCCCAAAAAACCTATTGATGGTGCGAACGACGGTGCAAGCGGTGTTGGCGTATTAATGGAACTAGCACGTGCGATTAATGCAGCAGAAAAAAAACCAGATGTGGGTTTTGATATTATTTTGTTTGATGGTGAGGATTATGGACAGCCGATGTTTTATCCTGGTCCATATCAAGAAAATAGCTGGTGCTTGGGTTCTCAATATTGGGCAAAGAATAAACATAAAAATAATTATTCTGCTTATTATGGAATTTTGTTAGACATGGTAGGAGCAAAAGATGCTACTTTTGCTAGAGAAGGTGTATCCATGCAAAATGCACCATCCGTTGTACAAAATGTATGGAGTGCAGCAGCTCGATTAGGTTATGGTAAGCACTTTATTTCGTATTTAAGTGACCCTATTACGGATGACCACACATACATCAATCAAATTGCCATGATACCCATGATTGATATTATTGAGTTTGAAAATAGCGATGGCAATTATTTCGGACCGTATTGGCATACACATGATGACAATATGGATGTCATCGATAAAAATACCCTTAAAGCAGTTGGCCAAACATTGATTGAAGTATTGTACCGAGAGAAATTATAAATATTTCAATGTCACTTCATTTTTATTTACTATCAATTCACTCTTCATGCCTAGTATTATAGGCATGTTGGGTGCTTCATGACCAGCGGGGAATTGAAAACATATTGGGAAAGAAAATGTGCTACAATGCTCAAGAACAATTTGAGCGACTGTTTTACCAAACTCTTTTTCATTTGTAATGTTGGTCATATGACCAACAATAAGCCCCTTTAACTTTTTTAGTTTTCCTGCACGTTTTAATTGAACGAGCATTCGATCAATATGATATGCTGCTTCTCCGATTTCTTCTATAAAAAGAATTTTGTTGTCTGTGATTATTTCAGTGTTTGTGCCTAAGCTAGAACAGATAAGAGTTAAGTTACCTCCAGTAATAGAGCCTATTGCCTTTCCGAACGTATTTGAAGGGTCTGAATATAAAGCATAGGAGGGTAGATCATTGTTTAATATGGAAACCACTAAATCTACTGCTGATTTTTGATCTGGCTCTGCAGCTTGCGAAACCATTGGCCCGTGAATGGAAGGTATATTATTATTGGATAAAAGTATGTGTAAACTGGTTATATCACTATAGCCTATTAGCCAACTTGGTTTTTTAAAAAAGACATTCCATTTTATAGTATCAATGATACGAGTAGTGCCGTAACCACCCCGTGCCATCCAAATAGCAAATGTGTTGGTATCATTAAGTGCATGTTGAAGGTCAACCTGTCTGTCTGTATCTGAACCAGCAAGTGATCCTTGTTTAGAATATAAAGAGACACCTTCTTGGCAGTTAACGTTTAGGCTTGTTAAATAACGAATGCCTTTTTTAACAGAAGATTTAGTTACAACACCTGCAGGTGCTATTATATGAATGGTTGGTAGCGCGTGCTTCATATATTAAATATAAAAAAAGGCTTCCAATTTGGAAGCCTTTTGATTACTTTTTAGCTGGAACCGTTTTGGCTGGCGTGGCGGGTGTTGTAGGATTGGCTGGCGCAGGTGCTGCTGGTGTTGTCGTGCTACCTGTTTGTGAAATTACAATGCCCATATCTTTAAGAACCAAAGCTGAAATATCGTTCGCATCTTTATTTTTTGAATAAAGAATAATTGCTGAACCACCATAATCAACGTGTGTGCTGATGATGTATGTGTAATTGTTTGCAGCAGCCACTTTATCAATTGAAACTTGTACTTTATCCAAAATAGGATCAAGCATAGCCATAGATTTACTTTGCAAATCTTCTTGGGCAGTTTTTTCAAACTCTTGAATCGATTGTTGCATTGTCATCAACTCTTTTTCTTTATCTGCAATAACAGCGGCTGGCATCATACCAGATTGAACACCTCGTTGGTATTCATCTAATTTACGTTGGTATTCAGTTCCTTTATTTTCTAATTGCGTTCTTAATTGTTTTTCATAGGTTTGCAAATCAGCCTCTACTTTTTTCGTTTCTGGCAAATTACTTAAGATAAATTCTACGTTAGCAGTACCTATTTTTAAGGGCTCTGTTTGAGCCTGAGCTTGAATAATAATTACAGAAAAAAGAGCTACTAATAGGGTTGATAGTATACGTTTCATAATTTCAATTAATTTTTTTATTTTTTATTTATTTGTGGGTATTTTATCGTTTTTGTCTCCTAATCCTAATTCTTCCAGAACAAAATCAGTGTAGTCATGAACGGGATCGGTATATACCATAACCAACTCCCCAGATTTATCAAATATAATTGCTAGTTTCTTTTCTTTAGCAACTTTTTCAATAGCTTTAAATAATTTGTCTTGAGCAGGTTTTACTAATTCTTGACGTTTTAAAAACAATAAACCTTTAAACCCAAAATAATTTTTTTGAAGATCGCGCAATTTACTTTCTTTTAAAGCAATGGTATCCATCCGTTCTTTTCGCATGTCTTCTGTTAATAAGACTTCTTCGGCTTGATAATCTTCTCTAAGCTTATCAATCTTAACTTGATCGGCTTCTATTTCCTTTTGCCATTTCAAAGAAAATTCATTCAATTCTGTTTGAGCTTTCTTGTATTCAGGCATTTGTTTAATAATGTATTCTGAATCAATGTAGCCAAATTTTTGCCCCCAAGCGAATGTTGAGAATAAAGTCAATAATAATGCCAAACATAGACTTTTCATATATCTAACGAATTTGTTGACCAATAGTAAATGTAACGTGGGCTTTATGATTTGGATTTGGCAAACCAGGTACTTCATCAAATGGTTTACCCCAATCGATACCAATTAATCCAAAGGCTGGCATAAATATTCTAGCACCAAAACCTGCAGAACGATACATATTAAATGGATTTACATCATTTATTGTTCCCCACGAATTACCTGCTTCGAAGAAGGTTAATACGTAAACAGAGAAGGATGGACTGTTAGAGATAGGATAACGAAGTTCTGCTACGAATTTATCAAATGCTACTCCACCTGAAGGTGTTGGTTTGATACTGTTATTTGTGTAACCTCTTAAGCCAATGATGTCGGAACCAAGAAGGTAGTTATAGCCCGATAAACCATCCCCACCCATAATATAACGTTCAAATGGTCCCACTCCAACACCTGGTTGATATGCAGCAATTACACCACCATGGAAACGCGTATTGAATACAATTTTATGTTTCGATTTTTGTCTGTGTTGCCAAACAGTTGTGAACCAAGAGAGATCTAGTCCGTATTTTTGATATTCCAACCATTTATATCTCTTACTTGATTCAAGGTTTGGATCTTCGTAGTCTAATTTATTAAAATAAGAGTATGGAGGTGTGAAGGTCATACTCATAGCCATACTACCCCCAGATGATGGAAATTGAAAATTGTCAATACTATTTCTAGACAAAGTTAGATTGTAAGAAAAGTTATTTGAGAAGCCTGAAGTATAACCAATAGCAGCAGTTGAAGAGCCACTTTGATAATTATCAAGTGTGTATCTTAAAATAGAGAAGGTATGGTTGATGGTAAAGAAATCATCAGGCCATTTTAATCTTTTACCAATACCAACGGTAACACCGGTTACTTGTAATGACCCAGATTTGGACGTATTACTTGAGGTGTATTGACTTTGAACAGAATGTTGTAAGCTTACAGATAAAGAAGTAGGTTTTTTACCTCCCAACCAAGGCTCTGTAAAGGATATGGAATAGGTTTGATAGGTTTTACCATTCGCTTGGACTCTAAATGCAAGACGTTGTCCGTCACCAGCAGGTAAAGGACTCCAAGTTTTTGGATGTTTGATGTTTCGTAAAGAAAAGTTGTTGAAAACTAGACCTACCGTACCAACAAAACCGTAGTATCCACCCCAACCACCAGATAGCTCAACCTGATCATTTGGTTTTTCAGTAACAGAGTATCCGATGTCTACTTTTCCTGTAGCTTGATTTGGCACAGGGTTCATACCTAAACTTTCATTATCGAAATAATTTAAAGCAGCCAATTCACGTTGTGTACGAATTAAATCCGCACGGCTAAATTTATCGCCAGGGTATGTTCTTACTTCACGTAGAATTACATGATCGTGTGTTTTGGTATTACCATCTACTTCAATGTGGTTTACAATAGCTTGTTCACCTTCATAAATACGCATTTCAATATCAATGGAGTCTCCTTCAATAAGGACTTCTACTGGGTCAATACTAAAAAATAAATATCCATTATCTAAATACAAGGAACTAATATCAGGCCCAGCGGGGTTAAAACTTAATTTTTGCTGTAATTGATCGTTGTTGTATACATCCCCTTTATTAATTGCTAATATGTCTTTTAATTGTTGGGTAGAGTAAATATAATTCCCTTTCCAAGTAATATTTCTGAAGTAATACTTATCTCCTTCATCAATATTAATAGCTACGTTTACAGCATATTTTTTATAAGGTGTAACGCTATCGCTAACAATTTGCATATCTCTATATCCTCTTGAATTATAAAACGCTACAATAGCATCTTTATCTGCTTCATAGGTTTTACTAATCATTTTAGATCCGGTCCATACATTCATAATGTTTTTCCCTTTGGTTTTCTTCATCTTTTTTAGAAGAAAATTAGATTCAAAAGATTCGTTTCCAGTCAAGGTTATTTTATTTATGCGAACTTTATTTTTCTTATCGATATCTACTCTAAGGATTATATTATTTTCTAGAATGGTATCTTTAATTTGTATCATATCAACTTGTGCATACAAGTATCCTTTTTCTAAATAATATTCGGTGATTTTATTTTTAGCATTTTTAATTAATGCATCGTTCACAATACGGCCTCTTGCCAAATCAATTTTATCTTCTAGATCTTCTCTCTCAGATTTAGTCGCACCTTGAAATGTAAATTTTGTTAATCTAGGACGCTCCTTAATAATAAATTCTAAATAGATATTTTTTACTTCTATTTTTTTGACAACAACTTCCACATCACCGATGAGTCCTTGCTCCCACAATTTTTTTATGGCATTCGAAATTTCATCACCAGGCACAGTAATTTTATCACCAACTTTTAAGCCAGTCAATGAGATTATGGCTTCTGGATCTAAAAATTGCACACCAGAAACAGTGATGCCTCCGATATAATAATCTTGCGGATTTTCATAATTAATTTCCACATTCGTTCTTCTGTTACCTAGACGCCATTGCTGGCTAAATGCAGATAACGTACATACGTGAAATAAAAAAATGATGTATAAAATCTTTTTCATTTAAGCTTTTGCTCCATTCAATTGTTCACTTATTTTTCCAAATCTACGTTCGCGTTTTTGAAAATCAATAAGTGCGTTATATAAATCTTGTTTTCTAAAATCAGGCCATAATGTATCCGTAATATGAATTTCGGTATACGCGATTTGCCATAAGAGAAAATTACTTATTCTAAATTCTCCACTTGTACGAATCATTAATTCTGGATCCGGCAAGCTAGCATCTGCTAAGTAATTTCTAAATGTGCTTTCGTTAATAGAACTAATCGAAATTTCATTTGCTACTACCGCTGCTGCAACTTTCTTTACAGCTTCAATCAGTTCCCATCTGCCACTATAACTAAGTGCTAACGTTAATACAAGCCCCGTATTGTGTTTTGTAAATTCAATTGTTTCGGCTAACTCTTTTTGACATGATTTAGGTAAAGATTCTAAATCGCCGATAGCTTTTAATCGAACGTTATTTTTTGTAAGGGTTGGCGTTTCACTTTTAATGGTAGAAACTAAAAGTTCCATCAACGCATTTACCTCTGCTTGGGGTCTACTCCAGTTCTCGGTAGAAAAAGCATATAAGGTTAAATACTTTATGCCCAATTCTGCACAGGTTTCTGTTGTTTCGCGCACAGATGTAATGGCACTTTTATGACCGAATATGCGATTCAGTAATCCTTGCTTTTTTGCCCAACGACCATTTCCATCCATAATGATGGCTATGTGATCGGGCAATTTTGATGCGTCTATGTGTGATTGGTACTCCATGAAATTTATCGAAGGGTAAATGTACTAATAAAAATGCCCTTTTTAAAATTGTATTACCTAGGACACACTACTTTCCAGAAAATATAACCTACTGAAATGCCCGTATAGTAATACCAATCGGTATCATGGCTATTTGTTATGTATCTGTTAGAGCCATTCGAATTGTATAACCCGTCTATAGCGTCTGTAAATGTTTTATTAGCAGTTATTTGAAAGTTGAATATCCAATGGGCGTTTGTTCTGTATTTAATACCGCCACCAAAAGGGATAGTCGGTTGGGCAATCGTATTCGTTTTATAATTAGGATCTGAGATGGTACTTTTATAATTCAAGATGCCTAAGCCTGCAGTGATATAAGGAGAGAAATGCTTGCCATTACTTTTTTCGGTATATGAAAAATCAAGAAAGTTATATTCAATCATGACGTTTACATCATTGTATATAGTTGAGAAGCTGGCATTTCTATAATTCGCCATAGCCGTATTGTACTTTCTATCCGAAGCGGTAAGGATACCTAAACTAGTAGCTACTTTTAACGAAAGTACTTTGTTGAAATTTAATCTATAGTAAATTTGGCCTGCTGGTCTGAAGTTTCGGACGTCAACTAACTTTACGATATCCCCAGAATAATTGGAAGCCCCTAAGCCAAAGCCAATTTCGTGCTTTTGAGCACTGACATTTAATGAGAAGTAAATAAAAAAGATAGAAAGAACAAATCTCCCTATCTTTTGAAATAACGGAATGGTCATTTTTTATCTAAATTTTGGGCAAACGACTTTGCCTGGGAATATATAAGTTAAGTGAAAACCAGTTACGATATAAACATCTCTTCTTCCTCTTAAATCTCCACGTTGACCACCTTGTTGACCATAAGTTGAAATTCCAGTCCATCCATCGTTTTGATTTTGAGGATGTCCTGCATAACCCGTCTGAGGATTCGCTCCGTAATGGTTATCGACACTTGCAGCCAATTCAGGATTCGTGGAATAGGCTTGATATGATTTGTCAGACATCATTCTTGATTCGTCACCATAAGCCTTCGTAAGTGCTTCTTTATCGTAATATGTACCTCCTACATCATCTAAGTAGTCAGTCAATGTGAATCTCCATCCTATATCAAATGCGATATCCCACTGTTTCGAGAGCTTATATCTGAAGCCAACACCAAGGGGTATAGCAATTTGATTGCGCGAATAATTTTTTGGTCCACCCGGTAGGCCTTGACCTTCTGTGTGCAAATCTTTTAAATTTACCCAATCACCATTTGCATTTTGCCCTTGTGGGTTGTGGTGAAAGTATGCTAAGCCAACAAACATATAAGGCGTGTAGTCTGGTCTTTTTGAAAATCTGCGTGAATTTTCAAAAAGGTCAATCACAACATCAAATTTAAATTCATAAATCTGATTTCTGAATGATAAATTTCGGTATAATCGATTAACATTCAAAGGTTGGTAATCTGCACTTTTAGAGTCATCTCCTTTGATTCGACCATAAGAGAATGTTCCTCTTAAAGAAACTCTAGGTTTTATTCTGTATAAACCTGTAACACCAAAGTTATAACGTGTAAATTTAATACTTGGGCTAAGCAAACTTGGACCTGGGTCTAAGTCACCTACATAATTCATTGCATTGATACAACCGCCTAAGCTGTAATATCGATATTTTTTAAAGCTTTTTTGTGCACTACTTTCGATTGTGCAAAGACTTAGTAAAAAAAGAACGAAGAATACTTTTTTAAATTGCTTCATATACTAAATAAATACGAACAAGATTGTAAAATCAGGTGATTTGTTTGTTAAAAGTTATTCAATATAGGACTATTATTTTAGATTTAGATTAATTTCTAGCATCTAAGCCCCAATTTAATTTACTTCTAAGAGTTTTATAATAATTGTAATTTTTTAATTCAACGAGTTGAATTTGAAAGTCTTCTTTTTTAACTGAAAGTTTTGTATTTGAAGAAACAATTTCCGATCTGGAGTCTAACGATATAAGAAAGTTTTGGTTTCGCCCTTCAATCTCAAAGGATATCTGTGAACTGTCTGGAACAATCATTGGCCGTACATTTAAGTTGTGCGGACTAATGGGTGTGATAATGAAATTTTCAGTTTTTGGATGTACCAATGGGCCACCACAACTTAACGAATAACCTGTTGAACCTGTAGGAGTTGCCACCAATAGGCCATCTGCCCAATACGAATTTAGAAATTCGCCATCTATATATGTATGTACTGTAATCATGGAAGAGGAATCACGCTTTGTTAAGGCAAACTCGTTCAATGCATAATTTAGACCGCCAAATAGTTTTTCCTCCGAAACTAATTTTATAAGTGTTCTACTTGAAATTGAATAGCTTCCATCGATGAGTTCATTTATAGCTGCTTCTAACTCTTCTCTAGGTGTCGTAGCTAAAAAGCCCAATCTACCTGTGTTAATACCAACTAATGGAATATTTTTTTTCCCTATAAAAGTGGCTGCTTCAAGTAAGGTTCCATCTCCACCGATACTCAACATAAGCTGCACATGTTCTACGTCAAAAATCGTTTTAAAGGTAGCATACGATTGGGGCAATTCAATTTTGCATTCAAGTAAAAAGTCTACAAAAGATTCATTTATTGTTAATTGAACATCTTTTTTCTGGAGATAAAGTAACAAATGTTGTACATAAGGTATATTATCTGCTTTGAAAGGTCGTCCATGTAATGCAAAAATCATATCACAACGAATTACATGTTCAAGTATTTAAACAACATATCCAATCGATCTTTATCATAATCTACAATATCCGTTTCTTGAAATTGAGCAATTATTTTATAATCGTATCTTTCAAGCGTTGCAATAACGCGGGTTAGATCTATGCGGTTTAATTTTAAGGTAACCTTTATAAAAGAATCTTTTTTAGAGTCGTCTGATACAAATACGCTCATAATCTTCGTGTCATTTGCTTCAATCAATCTAGATATTTGAGCAAGAGAATAATCTATTTCTTTCATTGCCAAAACAATGATTCCGCCTACACCTTGGCTGGCAAACATTTTTGCAATTGCTACTGATGTTTCATTTACAGAAACAACACCTAAATACTCATTCGCATCCCCAATTACAGGGATTACTTCCAATTGATTTTTACTTGCAAGACTTATAACATCATAGTAATGTGAGGTTGCTTTGACTGTTACATCTTTATAACTTAACACATATTCTGATATGGGTAAATTTGGATTATTTTTTTCTAAGAGTGTTTCTTCATCTATAATTCCTTTATACAAGCGTTCATCCACAACAGCAAGTTGTGTTAGATGAAATACTTCCATCCAATTCAAAGCTATTTGACTGGTGTCATTTAACTTTAATGGCGGAATCATTTTATTGATGAATTCTTCAGCTAACATGTGAAGTTGCGTGTTTATTTATAAAACGTTCAAATATAGAATTAAATGTATCCGGATGTTCCATCATAGGTGCATGTCCACATTTATCTATAAAATGTAATTCTGATTTTTTAATGAGCAAATTGAATTCATGCCCAACCAACGGTGGTGTAATGGTATCGTTTAACCCCCAGATCAATAATGTGGGCTTATTTATTTTATGTAAATCGCTTGCTATGTTATGACGTTGTGCAGATTTAGCAATAGCAATGATACGTATACACTTTGGTATTTCGCTACATATCTCATATACCTCATCAACTAATTCTTTTGTTGCTGTTTCTGGGTAAAAGAAAGTGTATTCAACACGTTCTTTTACATATGGATAGTTTCCACGTTTTGGAAATGATCCTCCCATACCATTTTCAAACAAGCCAGAGCTCCCTGTTAAGGTTAAACTCTTTACAGAAGATTGATTTTTTAATGCATATAATAGCCCAACATGTCCACCTAAAGAGTTTCCTACTAAATTTAATTCAGTAAGTTTTTTATGCGCTACAAATTTTTCTACAAAACTTACCAATCCTTCTAAACCTGCAGATTTTATTGGCATTTCGTAAATAGGCAACATCGGGATAATAACACGGTAGTTTTTGCTGAAATAATGCACAAGCTTTTCCCAATTACTTAGTGCTCCAAACAATCCATGTAGTAAAAGCAATACTTCTCCTTCGCCTTCTTCAACGAATTTAAAATCGCCTTCTTTTTTTATTATCAACTCCATAAAATCAACAAATACGCATCGTATAGGTACTAACGTGCAATCTAAAACAAAGTTATCAATAATCAATACGCATGAAGTATTGAGAATTGGTATATAATTTAATGAATGTTAATCAATAAGTTGTTCAACTTTACCCATTATATCTTCAAATGGAATAATTTGACCTAATAATTTTATAACACTTGGCGAATATTCTGTGAGCCATACATATACAAAAGATTCGTCTGTATACTCAATAGGAATTTTCAAACCAGATTTTTGTAGTAACCACAAAACACAACCCAATCCAAAAGCAGCTTTTAAAATACCTACCAATGCACCCGCATATTTATCTACACTACCAAATAAGGTTTGATGCAAAACGGAAGTAAGAAATTTTCCAAGAAGTATGATTGTTATCAACACTCCTAGAAAAATAAGTAAGAAACTTGCCACGGGTAATATGCTATCATTAAGATCAAACCATTCCTTCAATTTAGAAACACCAATTTGCCCCAAATTAAATGCAGTTATTATGGCTATTATGAAAGCAATGAAAGTTATAAATTGAATTAACAAACCCGTTTGATAACCTTTATATCCTCCATACCCTAAAATTAAAATCAATATAATATCAATGACTTCCAAGAGAAATTATTAAGCTAATGTTGACAATATTTTTTTAACGGCTTCTGAAACTGCTTTGCCATCTGCTTTGCCTGCCAACTCTTTAGATGCAACACCCATAACCTTTCCCATGTCTGCAGCACTTTTAGCACCAACACTTGTAACAATAGATTTTACTGCAGCTTCGATTTCTTCATTGCTTAATTGTTTCGGAAGGTAGCGTTCAATTACTTCAATTTCCTCCAATTCTTTTTCTTCTAAATCCTTTCTTCCTTGTTGTGCAAAAATGTCTGCAGATTCTTTACGTTGCTTGTGTGCTTTGGCAAGGATTTTAGATTCTTGATCTGCGGACAATTCTCCCGTAGCACCTTTTTCGGTTTCAGCTAACATGATCATCGATTTAATAGCACGTAATGCTCTTAAATCTTCTGCATTACGCGCGATCATGGCTTTTTTTATATCTGCTTCAATTGTTGTTTTTAAACTCATATGATTTTGTATTTTTGTGTTCGGTAGGACAAAAATATAAATAGAACTACATACTACAAGCACATGACTC
Source organism: uncultured Cytophaga sp. (assembly GCF_937863595.1). Taxonomy (GTDB): domain Bacteria; phylum Bacteroidota; class Bacteroidia; order Cytophagales; family Cytophagaceae; genus Cytophaga. The sequence continues at coordinate 30,286 of NZ_CALMGQ010000147.1, read as the reverse complement.
GATTAAGTGTAAATATTAATAAAATTGCCACTCTACGCAATGCTCGTGGGGGTAACAATCCGGATGTGGTAAAAGTTGCCTTGGATTGCGAACGTTTTGGTGCAGAAGGTATCACAATACACCCTAGACCCGATGAAAGGCATATTCGCTATCAAGATGCCTACGATTTGAAAAAAGTATTAACGACAGAATTCAATATTGAAGGCAATCCAGAAGGTTCATTTATTACTTTGGTGGAAAATATTAAACCGCACCAAGTTACCTTAGTACCAGATGCGGTAGATGCAATTACCTCGAATGCAGGCTGGGATACCATTAAACATCAAGCCCGTTTAAAAGAATTAATACAACATTTCAAAAGTTTGGGTATTCGAGTTTCGGTATTTGTAGACCCAAATGTGAAGTTTGTTGAAGCGGCTGCAACGGCTGGAGCAGATCGCATTGAATTATATACCGAACCATATGCTGTTCAATATCATACAAATAAACAGCTTGCGGTGAAACAGTATGTTGAAGCTGCAAGCTGTGCTCAAGGTTTAGGCATGGGAATTAATGCAGGTCACGATCTAGATTTATTTAATTTGAATTTCTTAAAATCTGAAATTCCTTTTTTGGATGAAGTTTCCATAGGACATGCCTTGATTTGCGATGCTTTATATTATGGCTTAGAAAATACCATACAATTATATTTAAGAGAATTAAAATAATAAGTAGATGCAATTATTTTATAGAGAAGCGGGAGAAGGTAGACCAATAGTTATTTTACATGGATTGTTTGGGTCTTCAGACAATTGGATGAGTGTTACAAAAGAACTTGCTTTGCATTACAAAGCATATGTGTTAGATGCACGCAACCATGGTCAATCGCCACATGCAGTTATTCATAATTACACCGAAATGGCTGCTGATTTAAAAGAATTTATTGACTTTCATAAAATTGAAAATCCTATTTTGATTGGTCATTCTATGGGTGGCAAAACCATTATGCGTTTTGCCGCTGAATATCCAAGCGTTGCAGAAAAATTAATCGTTGTCGATATTTCCCCGCGTTTTTATGGAAGACATCATGAGGCCATTTTAACAGGCTTAGCTGCTATAGATTTAGTAACACTTAAAACACGTGGGGAAGCAGATGCCATTTTAAGTAATTATGTAGGAGATGTAGGCGTACGCATGTTTTTATTGAAAAGCTTGTATCGAAACAGCGAAGGGGAATTTGATTGGCGCATCAATTTGTCTGTACTTTCAGATCAGATTGATAATATAGGTGAAGCCTTGCCTGAAACTGCAAAGATTAACATTCCAACATTGTTCATTCGGGGAAGTGAAAGTGGCTATATTGAAGCAAAAGATACGGCATTGATTCAACAGCATTTTTCAAATGTGCGTATTGAAACGGTTGATGGCGCAAGTCATTTTGTGCATGCAGAAAAGCCCCAAGAGGTAATTGATTTGATAGAAAAATTTATAGAAAATTAAAACGACAGTCATTCTTATTTACCCCTATAAATTTTATGTCAACCTCAAACATTAAAAAGGTTTATTTAATTCCGAATGAATTATCTGAAGATACGGCAGAGCGCTATATTCCAGAGGTTGTAAAGGATACCTTATTAAACTTACGTATTATTTTTTGTGAAGATGCCCGTACAACTCGTAGGTTCATTGGCAAGTTATTGCGAGGGAAAGTTTTAGTTGAAGAGTATGTTCTTTTTGAATTGACCAAATCAACAACCAATCAACAATTAATAGAACAAATCAATCAAATTAAACAGCCATCAGAAGTTGGGATTATAAGTGATGCAGGCTGTCCAGGGATTGCCGACCCAGGTTCTTTGCTGGTAGCTTGGGCGCATAAACAAAGCATTCAAGTTGTGCCCTTACCTGGTCCATCCTCAATACTATTGGCGGTTATGGCTTCTGGTTTAAACGGACAATCTTTTGCATTTAACGGGTATTTGCCCATTGATAGACTGGAACGTAAAAAGCGTATAAAAGAATTGGAACGCATCAGCAAAATGGCAAATCAAACGCAATTATTCATCGAGACTCCTTATCGCAACGATAAGATGTTGGATGATTTAATTGAAGTATGTGAAAAGAGCACGCTTTTAACCATATCCGTAGACTTAACAGGGGCAACAGAACGAATTGTAACAAAGCCTGTGGGACAATGGAAAAAAGGAGAATTGGTTTTAGGGAAAAGGCCCACCATGTTTGGGTTTTTAGCCGTGTAAAAGTATATTTCACTATTATAAACTTTTACCGTATTTTTGTCTAATTGATTAAAATATAAACATAACAACACAAACTATATATGCCTTATTTATTTACATCAGAATCGGTTTCTGAAGGACACCCGGATAAAGTAGCAGATCAAATTTCAGATGCTTTAATCGATCATTTTTTGGCGTTTGATCCAAATGCGAAAGTAGCGTGTGAAACGTTGGTAACAACAGGACAAGTTATATTAGCAGGTGAAGTAAAATCAAAAGCATATTTAGATGTTCAAGAAATTGCTCGTGAAGTAATCCGTAAAATTGGATATACTAAATCTGAGTATATGTTTGAAGCAAACTCTTGTGGTATCTTATCTGCTATACATGAGCAGTCTGCAGATATCAATCAAGGTGTAGACCGTAAGAAAAAAGAAGAACAAGGTGCCGGTGACCAAGGAATGATGTTTGGTTATGCAACCAACGAAACAAATGATTACATGCCATTGGCACTTGACTTGGCGCATAAATTATTGATTGAGCTTGCGGCTCTTCGTCGTGAAGGAAAAGAAATTAAATATCTTCGTCCAGATGCAAAGTCTCAAGTAACATTGGAGTACGACGACAACAATCGTCCAACTCGTATCGAAGCAATTGTGCTTTCAACACAGCACGATGATTTTGACACAGAAGAAAAAATGCATAAGAAAATTGAAAAAGATATTATTTCAATTTTAATTCCGCGTATCGTAAAAAAATATCCGAAGTATAAAAAATACTTTGATGGAAAAACTAGAATTAAATACCACATCAACCCTACAGGTAAATTTGTAATTGGTGGTCCACACGGCGATACAGGTTTAACAGGTAGAAAAATCATTGTAGATACATACGGTGGTAAAGGTGCACACGGTGGTGGTGCTTTCTCTGGTAAAGATCCATCTAAAGTAGATCGTTCTGCAGCGTATGCTACAAGACATATTGCTAAAAACTTAGTTGCGGCTGGTTTATGCGATGAAGTATTGGTTCAAGTTTCGTATGCAATCGGAGTTGCAAAACCGATGGGTATTTATGTAAATACATACGGTACTGCAAAAATTAAAAAGACAGACGGACAGATTGCTAAAATTGTTGAAGCATTATTTGATATGCGTCCTTACGCTATTGAACAACGTTTGCAATTACGCAATCCAATTTATAGTGAAACTGCAGCATACGGACACATGGGTCGTAAGCCGCAGATTGTAACTAAAACATTCAAAAGCAACGATGGCAAAGTAATTAAGAAAAAAGTAGAATTATTTACTTGGGAAAAATTAGACTTTGTTGAAAAAGTAAGAAAAGCATTTGGTATTAAATAAGAATATCAAATTATATAAAATAAAAAGCCCTTCCAGATAATTTCTGGAAAGGCTTTTTATTTTAATGACTAACCGATTTTTCTTTATGCTTGGTTAGTTGATTTTTTAATGTGTCGTAGGCATGATCAATTGCTTCTTCAAATGAATCACGTTGTTCTTTAACGACTATTTCGTTGCCAGGAATATTTAATTTTATATTTACGACTTTATAACCCTTCGATTCGTTTTTATCTAATTTCAGAAATACTTCGCCATCAATAATGGAATCATTGAACGTCTCTAGCTTGTCTAATTTCTTTTGAAGAAAGTCTAATAGTTTCGCATCGGCGGTGAAGTGGATGGATTGTACGTGCAATTTCATACGTTCTAATTTTAAAGGGTAAATACTATGATTTAGGGTGTGCTTGATCAAATATTGATTTTAATTTATCAATGCTATTGTGCGTATACACTTGCGTTGCGGCAAGACTTGTATGACCCAACAAATCTTTAATGGCATTTAAATCAGCACCTTTATTTAAAAGATGGGTAGCAAAAGTATGACGCAATACGTGTGGACTTCTTTTATCTACCGTGGTTATCTGATCCAAATACGTTCGCACCAATCTATAAATGAACATTGGATAAACTTGCTCCCCACTATTAGTAACGACAAAGAATTGGTTAATGTTACCAAAAGACTCCGATTTCTTTTTATTAATGTATTCTTTAGCTAGTACTATGAATGCATCGTGTATTGGAATGATACGTTCTTTGTTTCCTTTTCCAAGAACTTTAATTGTTTTTTGAAAAAAATTAATATCTACTGTTTTAAGTCCAATGAGTTCTGATAGCCGTATACCAGTGGCATACAATAATTCAAGAACTAATTTATCACGCGTAGATTCAAAGGTATTATTGAATTCAATGAGATCTAAAAGTTTAATCATATTGTCTTCTTCTACAAAAACGGGAAGCGACTTCTTAACTTTTAAGGCACGTATTTTTAAAGTGGGATCTTTGGTGATGCATTCTTTTTTCTGAAGGAAATGATAAAAGGAACGTAAACAAGCAATTTTTCGATTGATTGATTTAGGTTGCATTTCTTGATCCACAAGTGTTACAATCCAACTCCGAAGCATCGGGTAGCTTGCAAATTCTGGTGTAGAAAATTCGTACGTAGTAAGTAAATATTCAACAAGTTGCGAGAGATCGTTCTTATAGGAAACAGTGGTATGTTTGGAATACCTCTTCTCGACCGATAAATATGTTAAAAATTCATTTACCATATTGTTTTACAGGAATTCAACTTCCAGTAAAACAATATAGATAAAATATCTTAAATAAACGAAACTAGTCGTTTGCAGCGCCTTCTTGTAATTTCAGACGGTAAGAAGCACGAATTACTTGCTTTCTCATACGTACAGATTTTTTCTCGTAGTAAGAACGCGCACGAAGTGCTTTTAAAACACCTGTTTTTTCAAATTTCTTTTTGAAACGCTTTAAAGCTTTATCTATCGGCTCGTTTTCTTTGATGTTGATTACGATCATAACAATTGATTTTATTTTATTAGGACTGCAAATTTACGTATTCATTATTAAATAAGCAATGCAGAATGTGAATAATTTTATTTTTGTAAAGACTTGGCAATCACAATTTTCTGTATTTCAGAAGTTCCTTCGCCAATTGTACAGAGTTTTGCATCTCTATAAAACTTCTCTACGGGGTAATCTTTGGTGTATCCGTACCCTCCAAAAATTTGTACCGCATCGTTTGCAGTCTTTACAGCTACTTCTGAAGCATATAATTTAGCCATAGCTGCTTCTCGTGTCATGGGCAAACCCTTCATTTTCATATCGGCCGCTTTGTAAGTTAGTAACCGCGCCGCTTCAATTTCCGTTGCCATATCAGCAAGTTTAAATGAAATGCCCTGAAAATTACCAATGGGTTGGTTGAATTGCTGACGTTCTTTTGAATACTGTAAAGCCGCTTCAAATGCGCCTTGCGCAATACCTAAACTCAATGCAGCGATTGAAATCCTTCCTCCATCCAAAACCTTCATGGCTTGTTTAAAGCCATCGCCAACATTCCCCAAAACCTGACTTTTATGTATGCGTACGTTATCTAAGAGTAATTCACAGGTTTCGGAAGCGCGCATTCCTAGTTTATTTTCTTTTCTACCGCTAGTGAAACCAGCTGTACCTTTTTCAATGATGAATGCAGTTGAAAATCGTTTGTCTGTGTTATCTGTATGTCGTGCTAATACGACCGCAACATGAGAGGATTTGGCATGTGTAATAAAGTTTTTACTACCATTTAATATCCAATAATCACCATCCTGAATAGCAGTGGTTTTCATGTTTCCAGAGTCTGAACCTGTATTTGCTTCCGTCAATGCCCATGCTCCAATCCAATTACCACTCGCTAATTTTGGAAGGTATTTCATTTTCTGTTCTTCGTTTCCAAAAGCTAGAATATGTCCTGTGCACAAGGAATTGTGAGCTGCCATTGATAAACCAATAGAACCACAAACTTTTGAAATTTCTTCCAAAGCAGTGATGTATTCAAAATAACCCATACCTGCACCACCGTATTGTTCTGGCACAAGTACCCCTAATAGACCAAATTCGCCCATTTTTTGGAACGTTTCCACTGGAAATTCCTGCTTCTCATCCCATAGCATTACATTTGGTCTTATGTATTTTTCAGCTACATCTTTCGCCATCTTGGCTATGAGTACTTGATTTTCAGTTGGTTCAAAATTCATATAGATTGGAAGGAATAGATGTATATTGTAAGATACCTAATATGCTACATTCCATTTATGACAATGGGTTATTTTATTTTTGAAGTAGTCGTGTATTAGAATATCAGGCGTAAATCGCAATAAATCAAATACATTGTTATCTTTCGAAAAGAAATGAATGGAGTAATTTTTCTCCTTTAATTCTTCCCTGATTTTATCTCTGTTTGTTAAATTGTCTTCGAGTACGAAAACTTTAAAAAGTTTGGACTTTTTCATAAGAATACACGGTTACAGTCTATGAAATAGTGATACGTGCGTGCTGGTATTTGGGTTGTTTTTTTAACTGTATTAAAGGAATATAGACCTATATTTTATATCTTGCCATGAAATCTTTTTAAATAGTAAGAATGAAAATAGTAATCGTTGGTACTGGATACGTTGGTTTAGTAACTGGAACGTGTTTTGCAGAAGTAGGAATGGAAGTCGTTTGCGTGGATATCGATCAAAAGAAAATCGACAATCTTAAAAATGGTATTTTACCTATTTACGAGCCAGGCTTGGAAGAAATGGTTGAACGCAACTTTAAAAAAGGACGTTTGAAGTTTTCTACCAATTTAGCGGAGAGCATTATTGGAGCAGAGGTAGCATTTATTGCTGTTGGAACTCCTCCAGGGGAAGATGGTAGTGCAGATTTGAAATATGTATTGGCAGTTGCTGCATCTGTAGGGCAAACCATGCAACATGATATGGTTGTTGTTACCAAAAGTACCGTACCTGTAGGCACTTCATTAAAAGTGAAAAAAGCATTGACAGATGAATTGTCTAAACGCAATTCTTCCCTTAAGTCTTATGTATCTTCAAACCCAGAGTTTTTGAAAGAAGGTGCTGCGATTGACGATTTTATGAAGCCCGATCGTATCGTAGTGGGTATAGATGCTCCAGAAGCAGAAGCAACTATGCGTAAATTATACAAGCCATTTTTATTGAACGGGCATCCGATTTACTTCATGGATATCCCTTCTGCAGAGATGACAAAATATGCAGCAAATTCTATGCTTGCAACTAAAATCAGCTTCATGAATGATATTGCAAATTTGTGCGAAATTGTTGGTGCGGATGTAAACTTAGTGCGCAAAGGAATTGGTTCCGATGCACGTATAGGAAATAAATTCATATATCCAGGCGTAGGGTATGGCGGTTCTTGTTTTCCAAAAGATGTGAAAGCATTGATTAAAACTGCCAAACAACATGGCTACGACATGCGCGTATTGAGCGCAGTTGAAGATGTGAACGACGATCAAAAATATGTGCTTGTGAAAAAAGTAAACAAGCATTTCAATAACGACCTTAAAGGCAAAAAGTTTGGAGTTTGGGGCTTGTCTTTTAAACCAAAAACAGACGATATGCGAGAAGCTCCTTCATTGGTTATTATCCCTGAGTTGTTAAAAGCGGGTGCTACAGTTATTGCTTACGATCCAGTTGCAATGCAAGAAGCCTCGCATACATTAAAAGATACGATCACATACGCACAAGATCCTTTGGAAGCATTAGAAGGGATTGATGCCTTACTTATTGTAACGGAATGGTCGGAATTCCGTTCACCTGATTTTGATGTTGTCAAAAGCAAAATGAAAGGTAAAGTTATTTTTGACGGACGAAATGTATACGATCCGAAAGAAATGAAAGACTTGGGCTTTGAGTACTACTGTATCGGACTTAGGGCTTAGTAGTAAATCGTAAATCAGTGTAGAAATTCCAAAACACAAAAAACAAAAAACAAACGGATATAGATTTCAAATAATTTTAATTGGTTTTCCTATCCCGTTTGGAATTTGGAATTTACTCCATGTAGGTTTGGAATTTGTTTTTTGTCATTTGGGATTTTATCGCATCTTTCAATAGGAAAACCCATTTAAAAAAATAAGAATAATGTCAAGAAAAAGAGTACTTATAACAGGGGCCGCTGGCTTTTTAGGATCACACTTATGTGATCGTTTTATCAAAGAAGATTACCATGTTATTGGTATGGACAATTTGATTACGGGAAATCTTAAAAATATTGAGCATTTATTTAAGTTAGAAAATTTTGAATTTTACAATCACGATGTATCTAAGTTTGTACATGTTGCTGGAGATTTAGATTATATACTTCACTTTGCATCTCCTGCATCTCCGATTGATTATTTAAAAATTCCCATTCAAACATTAAAAGTAGGTTCTCTTGGAACGCACAATTTATTGGGTTTGGCACGTGCTAAAAAAGCACGCATGTTGATTGCATCTACTTCTGAAGTATATGGCGATCCATTGGTACATCCACAAACGGAAGATTATTGGGGTAATGTAAATCCAATTGGTCCGCGTGGGGTATATGATGAAGCGAAACGTTTTCAAGAAGCAATTACAATGGCGTATCATACATACCATGAAGTAGAAACACGTATCGTTCGTATATTCAATACGTATGGACCACGTATGCGCCTGAATGATGGTCGTGTATTGCCCGCATTTATTGGTCAGGCATTACGTGGCGAAGATTTAACTTCTTTTGGCGACGGTACACAAACACGTTCATTCTGTTATGTGAGTGATTTAGTGGAAGGGATTTATCGTTTATTAATGAGCGATTATGCATATCCTGTAAACATTGGCAATCCAGTTGAAATTACAATCAATGAATTTGCGCAAGAAATCATTAAGCTTACGGGGTCAAATGTAAAAGTGATATTTAAACCATTACCTACAGATGATCCAAAACAACGTAAACCGGATATTACAAAGGCAAGAGAATTATTGAAGTGGGAACCGAAAGTAACTAGAGAAGAAGGTTTAAAAATAACCTATGAATATTTCAAGTCCCTTCCGAAAGAAGATTGGGATGTATTGCCTAAAGAATTCAAAAAGAATTAATTTTTTTTAAATGAATGTATTTCATCAAGAACTGATTGATAAAAAACAAAAGCTAGCGGTAATAGGTTTAGGCTATGTAGGCTTGCCTATTGCCTTAGCATTTGCAAAAAAAATACAAGTGATTGGTTTTGACATCAATTCTAATAGAATAGAATTGATGAAAAGAAGTGTAGATCCAAGTGGGGAATTAGCTGCCTCAGATTTCGAAAATAGCGACATCACGTTTACAAACGAATTGTCTATTCTGAAACAAGCATCGTTTTTTATTGTTACGGTTCCTACACCGATTGATGTGTTTAATCAACCAGACTTAACACCGTTACTTTCTGCAACTAAAACAATAGGTGCAGTTTTGAAAAAAGGAGATTACGTGGTGTATGAATCTACCGTTTATCCAGGCTGTACAGAAGAAGATTGTATTCCTTTATTAGAAGAACTTTCGGGTTTGAAATTAGGGAAAGATTTTAAAGTTGGTTACTCTCCAGAACGAATTAATCCGGGGGATAAAGAACATACGCTTTCTAAAATTACAAAAGTTGTTGCTGCTTCAGATGCTGAAAGTTTAGAAGTAGTCGCACGTGTATACGAATTAGTAGTAGATGCAGGTATTCATAAAGCATCTTCGATTAAAGTAGCAGAAGCAGCTAAGATTATTGAAAACACCCAACGTGATGTAAACATTGCCTTGATGAACGAGCTTTCTACTATTTGTGATAAATTAGAAATCAACACCTTTGAAGTATTAGAAGCGGCACGTACTAAATGGAATTTCTTGCCATTTTCGCCAGGCTTAGTTGGCGGCCATTGTATTGGTGTGGATCCCTACTATCTTACCTATAAAGCGCGCAAATTGGGATTGAACCCGAATGTGATTTTAAGTGGCAGAATGATTAACGATCAGATGCCCATGCATGTTGCAAAAAAAATTGTAACAACATTGATCACATCTGGAAAGGATATTTCAAAAGCGCGCGTGCTTGTTTTAGGCGTTACGTTTAAAGAAAACGTTGAAGACATTCGCAATTCTAAGGTGGCAGATTTAATAAAAGAATTGCAAACGTATAGTTTAAAAATTGATGCAGTAGATCCATATGCATCTTTTGAAGAATTTAAGCATGAATACAATCTTGAATTTAATTCTGAAATAAAAGAGTTGTATGATGTTGTAATTTTGGCTGTACCACATTCAGATTATTTAAATAAAGAGATTACTTACTTCGAAAATTTATTAAGCGAGCAAGGGTTATTTGTAGATTTAAAAGCAGTCTACAGAAAGTCAACTCACATAAAACCTTATTGGACATTATAAATAATGAGTACTAAAAAAACACTATTAATTACGGGAGGGGCAGGTTTTATTGGTTCTCACGTGGTGCGTTTGTTTGTAAATAAATATCCAGAATATCTTATTGTCAATCTCGATAAACTTACCTACGCGGGCAATCTTGAGAACATAAAAGATATTGAAAAAGCAAAAAATTATATTTTTGAAAAGGGAGATATTGCTGATGCAACGTATATTCAATCGCTTTTTTCAAAATATGCATTTGATGGCATCATACATTTGGCTGCAGAGTCTCACGTAGATCGATCTATTGTTGCACCTATGGATTTTGTTGTTACAAATGTTGTAGGGACAGTTAATTTATTAAATGCAGCAAAAGATGCATGGAAGAAAACAGGTTTCGAAGGCAAACGCTTTTACCATGTTTCAACAGATGAAGTATATGGTTCCTTGCATGATGGTAGTTTCTTTTTAGAAGATACTTCGTATGATCCACAATCGCCGTACTCAGCTTCTAAAGCATCTTCGGATCACTTTGTTCGTGCCTATCACAATACATATAAGTTGCCTGTTGTATTGACAAATTGCTCCAATAATTATGGACCCAATCAATTTCCTGAAAAATTACTTCCTTTATTTATAAATAACATTCAGCAAAATAAACCCTTGCCAGTTTATGGAAAAGGTGAAAATATTAGAGATTGGTTATTTGTTATTGACCATGCACGTGCTATTGATACCGTATTTCACGAAGGGAAAGTAGGAGAAACGTACAATATCGGAGGGCATAATGAATGGACGAATATCGATTTGATTCAGTTGTTGTGTACACAAATGGATCAGAAATTAGGAAGAGCAGCAGGTGCGAGTGCAAAATTAATTTCCTACGTTACGGATCGTGCAGGGCATGATTTTAGATATGCTATAGATGCAACTAAAATTAAAGACGAATTGGGCTGGGTTCCTTCGGTTACATTTGAACAGGGTTTAAGTCTCACGATTGATTGGTATTTGCAGAATCAGGCATGGATGGACAAAATCACTTCAGGTGAATATGAGTCGTACTATGCAAAACAATATTTAAATAACTAATCATTCATTTTTAAACACAAAAATATGAAAGGTATATTATTAGCTGGGGGTACAGGATCTAGATTGCATCCGTTAACCATGGCAATGAGTAAACAAATGATGCCTGTGTACGATAAGCCGATGATATACTATCCGCTGTCGTGTTTGATGTTGGCTGGCATTAAAGAAATTTTAATTATTTCAACACCTCAAGACTTGCCGAACTTTCAAAAATTATTGGGAGACGGTTCTTCATTGGGTTGTAAGTTCGAGTATGCGGTGCAGCCTTCCCCAGATGGCTTGGCGCAAGCATTTGTGATCGGAGAGAATTTTATTGGATCGGATAAAGTAGCCTTGATCTTAGGCGATAACATCTTCTATGGTTCAGGATTGGGTAGATTGTTGCATTCACATAACGACCCCGAGGGTGCTGTTATTTTTGCATATCACGTTACAGACCCCGAGCGTTATGGTGTGGTAGATTTTGATGCCGATATGAATGCCTTGTCAATCGAAGAAAAACCAGAGCATCCAAAATCAAATTATGCAGTACCAGGTGTTTATTTTTACGACAACAGTGTCGTTGAAATCGCTAAAAACTTAAAGCCAAGCCCAAGAGGGGAACTTGAAATTACCGACGTAAATAAAATTTATTTAGAACAGAAGAAATTAAAAGTGGCTGTACTCAATAGAGGTACCGCTTGGCTGGATACAGGTACTTTTGCTTCTTTGATGCAGGCAGGGGAATTTGTTCGCGTTATTGAAGAACGTCAAGGCTTGAAAGTTGGTTGTATCGAAGAAGTTGCGTACACCATGAAATTTATAAATAAAGAACAATTAGAAGCATTGGCTAAGCCGTTGATGAAAAGTGGATATGGTCAGTATTTGCTTGGCTTAACACAAGCTAAATATTAAGCTGAAACATATTTTTCACAAATAAGTAAGGTTTTAGAAGAATCTTGTAAGGTGGTAGCAAATATAAAAATGTTACCACCATCTTTAAGTCCTGTTTTTTTTCGAATATTTTCTACCGAATCGGGAAAGTTGCGCACCTGTATATTTGCTTTTCCTTCTGGTATGTGCGCTTGAACTTCTTTTTTAGAATAGCCAATTTGGTTTGTTAAAATAAAGACTCTGCCTGGAAAATCTTTTATATATACATCCGAACTATATAGATGTGATGATGCATGCAATTTAAATACCTTGTACGTATTTGCAATAGCATTAAAGCCTCCCGCTTTTAAGACAGAAGGGTTTGGCTCATAGATAAATTTAAGTGGATTGGAAAGAGGTGCTTTAAAAGAATTCTCTAAGGATTGGTTAAAGGAAAACGATTGAATGGATTTTTTATAATCATGAATGCAATAGAAATCGGGTTCTGAAGAAAAGTTCTTTTCTAATTGATATAGCACTTCCTTACATTCGTTGTCTACACTTACGATATAAATTTTTTTAACTCCTTTCAATTGTCGCATCGCTTCCGAAATATCCAACATGGGAGACGTCTTTATCAAAATGGTATTACTTAAGCGGAAGTAAAAATCTTGGTTCTCAATAACATTTGGTTCACAATCGCTTAATTTAAAAACCTTTTGTGTTTCTTTTCTGCGGGCAGGGTCTAGATAGATTACATCAATAGGTTCTGGAATTGATTTTAACAAAACATCAGAATTGCCAACCAAAACGGTAATATTTTCTTGATTGAGGGTAGAAAAATTATGGGCGGCTATTTGTGCCAGTTCTTCTTGTTGTTCAATATAGAAAACGTGATTAAAAGAGTGTGCAAGATAATACGCATCTACACCAAAGCCACCTGTTAAATCTACCGCGCAATTACCTTTTAATAAAGAGGACTTAAAAATGCCAGTTCGTTCTGAAGAACATTGCTCCATGCTCAGCCGAATGGGAAAGATTATATGTTCTGTTTCTGCCCACTTAGGTAATTTAAGAAGCGCTTTTTGGACGCCTTCAATTTGCGCAGCTACCCATTTTTTATCGATACCAAAAGAAGGCATTTTCAACATCAATTCAGAAACGGCAGATTTTCTGTTTTTGAGAATAAATTCCTGTATCTCTTTTGATTGTAATTCTTTAATAGGCACCATATTCAAAGATACTATTAATCGATTAATACAACACAATCAAAATATAATGGAGGGGCTCCTTTGTTATGTTTTTTTTAAGATGTAATTTGTAGTAAGAGTAAAATTGATCACACAATAATAACTAGCTAAAATTTATTCATTATGGATAAGTGGACAGAACAAAATAACAGATTAATAAAGATGTTTCAATTCAAAGATTTTAAACAAGCCTTTGAGTTTATGAAACAAGTAGCAATCGTAGCTGATAAAATGGATCATCATCCGTATTGGTTGAATTGCTACAATAAAGTTTATATGGAATTGAATACCCATGATAAAGGTGGCATTGTAACAGAAAAAGATAGACAATTGGCTTCAGCCATTGATAGTATTGAACATGAATCAATCGGATAATACTCTTGGGAAATTATATTTAGTACCTACCCCAATAGGTAATTTAGAAGACATAACATTACGCGCTATTCGTATTTTAAAAGAGGTGGATATTGTGTTAGCGGAAGATACGCGTACAAGTGGAAACCTTTTAAAGCATTTAGAAGTAAAAACAAAGTTGCAAGCTTTTCACGCACACAACGAGCATAGAGCGCTGCAGGCAATTATTGAGTTATTGCAACAAGGTAAAAATTTAGCATTAATTTCTGATGCCGGTACTCCGGGAATTTCTGATCCCGGTTTTTTATTGGTGCGCGAATGCAATCAACATAATATTCCTATTGAATGTTTACCTGGTGCTACAGCTTTTGTTCCAGCCCTTGTAAAATCAGGTTTGCCAAGCGATAAATTTATATTTGAAGGATTTTTGCCTCATAAGAAAGGTCGTAAAACGCGCATTGAGAAATTGATGAGTGAAGATCGAAGTATTATTTTTTACGAGTCGCCATATCGGTTAGTGAAAACCTTGGAGCAACTGAAGGAGGCATTTGGTGCAGAACGACAAGCATCTGTTTCGCGTGAGTTGACAAAAATGTTTGAAGAAACACGAAATGGAACGCTTACTGAATTAGCTGCACATTATACCAAGCATGCGCCTAAAGGTGAAATTGTGTTGATTGTAGCCGGCTTTAATAGTAAGCTTGACACTTTAGGGGAAATGGGTGAAGAAGATTTAGACGAAGCAGATGAGGAAGAATAGGTTGCCCTTTTAACCTAAACGCATATCCACCTTTTGTTGTGCCAGCGGCCAACAAATTGCAACTCTATGATGTTAATTCCATATAAGTAAAAAGATTACAGTTATTCTTATTCGGCCAATCACCTGCATTTTGACCTGTTTGCAATGTAAATTGTAGCATCGCAACTATTAGTTCAAAAGTTTCCCTTATTTTGAAAATTTCTCAATGACTTCTTCGTAGGTATATTTTTTAATTGGTTTTTCGCTGCAATCCATAA
The DNA here is from genome assembly GCF_937863595.1 of uncultured Cytophaga sp. Taxonomy (GTDB): domain Bacteria; phylum Bacteroidota; class Bacteroidia; order Cytophagales; family Cytophagaceae; genus Cytophaga. Next base: position 15,223 of record NZ_CALMGQ010000147.1, on the reverse strand, counting down.
TGCCGAGTTTGTATAGCTGGGCAATTTTTACAGCTTTTTTAAGCATGCTATTATAATTACCAGAAGCGACATTTAATTTATTGAAATTGTCTTTTTTAAGATTCAGATAGAATTCCGTGCTATTGCTAAATGCTTGAGCACCTCCGGCCACAGCATTCATGCTTTGCACTTTATCAGAATGCGTAATTGTAATAATATTAAACCCTTTAAATGAATGCCATTTTCCTACTTTTATTCCTAAAAAGGAAAGGTACTCTCTGTATTTATTTCCAGTTAAATCTACCGTTATTCTTTTTTGTGCAATTGCAAAAGGGAAAAATATCAGAAAAAATATCAATCCAATAATAATACCCAATATATTTCCAAATACAACCAAATAAAAGCCTGCAAAAGCAATTACATAACAAATTAATCGAATCGGGAAAAACGAAAAGTATTCGAGCTTATTGTCAATTAAATTAGGGCTATTATCTAACATTTCATTTTTACTCATAAAAGTATTTATTTTTATTCATCAACATAATTACTTAGCAATTTCAAACCTCTAATTGCAACATTAAAATATCTGAACCGCCCTTGTCATCGTCGCTCACAGCTATTGCAATGTACGTAGTGTCATTTTCTTTTTCGTAGACAGAAACCGATTCCACTTTTAAAGCACGGTTTTCAATTTCGGGGATCAACGTAAAATTAGATACCGTTCCCATAAAACCATCCGTGATTTTTCCACGGGCTTTTTCTTCACCTTCAAAAGTTAAGATGCCAATTGCGCTGCCCATAATTTCACCATCGTCAATGGCATTAGGTGTATCCTCTGCAGCCGCTGTGAAAAAGAATGTGTTATCAAAGTAATCTGCACCAGAAATTCCAGCACGGACACCTTTGATTTCAGGAAGCTCTGATTGTATCACAGTAGGAAAAGGAATGCCATCGGTATGGCCTTGTATAAATTCAATAAATTCGGGCATGTCAAAACGCAGCGTTGCATTGTTTTCTCTATTGAAAATGTACAGATGCGCATCTGTACTTGCCGCAGCTTCAAAATTCAAAACCCCACTTGGTCCGGTTACGGCATCGTTCATACGAAGAAAAGAATACCATTTTACAAGAGATACTTCCCAAACCAGATGTTTTTTGTTGTAAGGAGTGGGTAGCTTTACTAAAAATGCGACATCTCTTCTAGGAGATTCAGCTCCAGAACCCAATATTAATAAATGTGCATAGCCATTGATAGTAAGTTTGGTAATGCACTCTAAATCTGCTTTTTTATGTTTTGCAATTCTATTTCCTTCTATATCTTCGGGTTTTGCTTGGTATAGAGGCACTTCTGCTAACAAACTTAAATCGTATTTTAATACGTACAAAAAATTTGAATCGTCTCCTACGATATAGATATTTCCATTCACCACTTCAACGGCTGAGGCAGATGGAATGGTGGTTAAATGGACATGTTTTAAAACAGAAATTTTCATGTTTTAAATATATAAAAAAAGGCTCTCTTATTTATAATAAGAGAGCCTTAAAGTATTATAATGAGTTTGATTATTTCTTTACAGAAAACTCCATGTATTCAAGGTTATTGCCTGCTCCTGTTTGACCATTTTCGTCAGAAATAAAAGTTACTTTAATTAAAGCATATTTCTCTAAACCTCTAAGTTTTGCAACATAAATATTACCTGTAGCAACGTTTGTTTGAGTTCCAGAAGGAAGCAGGGCATCATCATATGCATTTTTAATAGTTATATCAGTTGCATTTTTATAATCAAAGCTGCCTGAGATTCGAGCATACAATGTTCCTGAAGTACCAGCACTGAAACTTTTGTCCCATGTAGCAGTATTTGCATCCATATCGCTTAAATCTTTTCCAGTTGCAGCATCAGTAGCAGATTTGTTCATTAATGTTACTAAATCAAAAGATCCAGAATTTGGTCCTTGAATATTATTAAGTCTATAACCAATAGTTTCGTTAAGCATACCATACACTATAAATATTTGTGCAGGACCTACCAATGAGCCAGAAGTACTTGTAGGGAAATCAAAATTGGTACCATCTGTAAATGAGAAATAATATTCATCAGAAATTATTGATGTATTATTCGCATTTAAATTAACTACTAGACTTAAGACAGTATTGTTTCGTTCGTTCGTAGGAATATCATAGTAATAATTGTCATTACCATCTTTTTTGAAACTAGCATCTTTATATGTTTCATAGGCTCCAGCTGCTGTAGTAAAAGTGGATTTTTTGAAAACATAAATTCTCTTCATGTCAGTAGTAGTCTTTGACGTTGCACTTACTTGAATTATAGCAGAAGTTTTATCTCTCTTAACAAATAAACTATCTCTTCCAGACGTTTTTCCAGTAACTTCATTCAGTGCAACTGTACTTTCTGGATAAATTGGAGTTACTGTAGATTCATCATCCTTTTTTTTACAAGAAGAAAAAATTGTTAAAGCGCTCAATGCAATTATTGTTGCTGTTGAAAATATTTTTTTCATAAATTTTTTAAATAATTTGTTTTAAGTAAATTTAGTGTATCCTCAAATACTATATGAAGTTACATCTTTTTTTTTAAATTAAAAATTAAATATTTCATTTTTTAATTTTTATGAGCAGTTTCAATAAAATAAACAACTAAATGAAGCATTGGAGATTGGTAGGCTTCTTTATTTTTTAACAGAGAACTCCATGTATTCAGTATTCGTACCTGAACCTGGATCAGAAATATATGTTACTTTAATTAAGGCATACGTTTCTTTATTCCTGATTCTAGCTATAAACATATCTCCTGTTGCAACGTTGGCTTGAATTGCAGTTTTATTAGTTGCTTCAAAGTATGTCTTTTTAATATCGAGATCTGTTGCATAGGTATAATTAAAACTTGATGGTATTTTAGCATACAATGTCTTAGAACTGCCGCCTATGAAGCTTTTTTCCCATAGAGAATCAGGTCCTACCACATTAACCTTCATATCTTTTAAGCTGTCTACATTTAATAAAGTTTTATTGGTCAATGTAGTTAGATCAAATGAACTGGGTTTAGTACTTTTCGCATTATTGATTCTGTATCCTGTCGTTTCTGTGAGCGCACCATATACAATCCGTATTTCTGCAGGACCTACTAGCATGCCCGCTGGATTTGATGGAGTGTCAAAATCCCGATCGTCGGTAAAAGCAAAATAATAGTCATCTACAACAGCCGTATCGGCTTTAACTTTACCAGTCGTTAAATTTAAAAACAAATTTAATACGGCATTATTTTTTTGATCGGCAGGTATAGCATAATAATACTTATTATGTCCATCTTTTTTGAAACTAGCATCTGGATATGTTTCATAATCTCCCGTTTTTAAAGTTGTAGTAGATTTTTTGAAGACATAAATTCTTTTCATCTCTGTTGAGCCTTTAGACAAAGCGCTCACTTGTACCGTTGCAGTTAATTTTGCTCTTGTAACATAGATGCTATCCAAACTAGTTGCTTTACTAGTTTCATTTAAAGCAATACTACTTTCCGGATATATAGGTATTATTCCATCCCCCTTGTTTTTACAAGAAACAAAAAATGCTAAAATACCGATGATTGCTATATGTGAACAGACTTTTTTCAATATATTAAAAATTAGATGCATTCGTTATTTCTTTAAATTGAAAAGAAAGTATTCACTATTGTACCCAAGGCCTACTTTTCCATTTTCAGGAACGATGTACAATATTTTCATGGCAGCATATTGATATTGCGCATCACGAATTTTCATTAAGTATACTTCACCGATTTTAATTGAATCGGGTGTTTCACTAAAGGGAGTTCCTTCAGAATAGAATTTTGCAACTTCTGTATCCGTGGCATTTGAATAGGGAAAATTTGCCGGAGCTTTTACAAAAGTAGTGTTATTTCGTGCTTTAAATTTACCTAAGAATAATTGCGTGTTAGCAGTCTTCTCTGAAATATCAACATCTGCATCAGCAGCTATCTGATATAGAAAGCCTAAATTTACCACATCATAATTCGAAAAGTAAATAGAGTCGTTGTAGGCATGATTATAAAGTTTTAGGCCTTTATATTCTACCAGTTTACCATATTTTACATAAAATTGAATGGGTCCAATAACGATTCCATCCGTACTTGAGGGGTCGGTATAATCGGCATCAGTCGTGTATACAAAAAAGTATTCTTCTTCTATGGCAGTTTTATCATACGCGCGCAAGTATACGGATATATCGCTGCTGCTATTATAGGAAGATGCAGACGGTATTTTATAATAATAATTATCGTGTGCATCTTTGTTATTATTCACTCCTTCTACGCTAGTATATACAGCAGGAGTTGATGGGTTGTCTAAATTGCGTTTGAAAATATATAAGCGTTTCATTTCAACATTCAAATTTTGGGTGTTGGCAGAAACTCTAAAATATGCCGTTAATTTATCTCGGGTTACATAAAGCGTATCTTTGAAACTTGTTTGGTAATCAAAAAGTGCCGCTCCTTTATCAACGGTAATAATTGTTGCTCCAATATTATCGCCACCTTTTTTGCAAGAAAAAAGAACGGTTGCAATTAAGAGGATCAGTATATGGATTCGGATATTTTTATACATAATGAAGAATGTTGTTTCAACTAGTTAATTGCAACAAGCAATTTTTTATTAAAATTACTCCTTAGTAACGAATTATCCATCATTTGTGGTGTCTATATTTAAAATTAACGTTCTTTAGGGTTGTAAATTCTCCAATTGGGATTGTTATAATCCTTAAATTGTATGAAACAATAGATTTTGGGTATTTTCAAAAGAGCGTTAATGCATTAATAATCTGTAAAACCTTTCAAGAAGCTGATCAATCATGTATGAAATTTTTCTTGAAGGATTAAGGAATAAAAAATTATAAGTAAAATTCACATTCGTATGTTAAGACCATTTAATTTCAAAGGCTGGATTGAAGAAAACAGACATCTTTTAAAACCACCCGTTGGCAACAAACAGATTTATGTTGGCAATAAAGATTTTATTGTAATGGTTGTTGGTGGGCCAAATGCTCGGAAAGATTTTCATTACAATGAAGGAGAAGAGTTCTTCTATCAAGTTGAAGGAAATATCGTTTTAAAAATTATTGAAGAGGGGAAAATCGTTGATATAGCAATCAATGAGGGTGAAATATTTTTATTGCCACCTCGCACACCACACTCTCCTCAAAGAGGTGCAAATACGATCGGTTTGGTTATTGAGCGCTATCGTTCACAAGAAGAACTTGATGGCTTTAGTTGGTATTGTGAAACGTGTCATAACAAATTGTATGAAGAGTTTGTTATGGTAAAAGACATTGTAAAACAACTTCCAATTGTAATGAATACATTTTACCAATCACCGGACTTATGCACCTGTTCTAAATGTGGTACAGTAATGAAAGCGCCTGTTACATTATAAATTGTTATTAAAACGTGCAAACAAAATTTCTTATTACAAGAGCATTTGCCAAACAGTTGGATCGAGAAGATATTTTGGCTTCGTTTCGAAAAAAATTCTTGTTGCCTAAAATAGGAAATAAAACAACCTACTTTTGTGGACACTCTTTAGGCCTGCAGCCCAAAACGACTCAAGCATACATGCAGTCGGAGTTAGAAGATTGGGCTACATGGGCAGTAGAAGGACATTGGAAAGCAAAAAATGCTTGGTTGACATACCACCAAGCATTTGCCAAACCCTTATCGATTTTAACCGGCGCATATCCGGATGAGGTCGTCGCGATGAATAGCTTAACAGCAAATTTACATTTCATGTTGGCTTCATTTTATAGACCTTCAGGGAAAAAGATAAAAATTATAACAGAAGCATGGAATTTTCCTTCCGATCGGTTTGCATTAGAAAGTCTGGTGAAGCTCTATGGTTACGATCCTAAAAAGGTAATTATTGAATTAAAACCTGCAAAAAATAAATTTGCTTTAAGTACCGAAGAAATTTGTGCATCTATTGAAAAACACAAAGATAGTGTTGCCTTGGTGTTTTTTAACGGCGTTAATTATTATAGCGGACAAGCATTTGATATGCCTCACATTACACAAGCTGCCCATCGCGCTGGGGCTTTTGTGGGTTTTGATTTGGCTCATGCTATAGGTAATATATCCTTGCAATTGCATGATTGGAAAGTTGATTTTGCTGTTTGGTGTAGTTATAAATATTTGAATGCTGGTCCCGGTGCTGTAGGCGGGGCATTTATTCATCAAAAGCATGGACATGATAAAAGTACTCCTCGAATGGCAGGCTGGTGGGGTCATGATCAAAATTCTAGATTTAATTTAGAAGGCAATTTCAAACCTATTTCTGGTGCAGCAGGTTTTCAAGTAAGCAATGCTCCAATCATGAATATGGTAGGTTTAAAAGCTTCTTTAGAAATCTTTATGGAAGCCGGTTGGAATCAAATTTCTAAAAAAAGAAATCTACTATTTGATTACATGGTTTTTTTATTAGAATCATTATGTAGAAATGATCATAAAAGTTCATTTCAATTTCAACTAATTACAAGTACCAATACAAATGCACATGGCAGCATGGTTTCCATTCGTATCCATAAACAAAAGGGAAAGGAATTGTTTGACATACTTATGAAGCAGGGATATATAGTAGATTGGAGGGAACCCGATGTAATTCGATTTGCACCTGTACCTTTATATAATTCCTTTGAAGAGGTCTATAATCTAGTATTAGAATTATCGAAACATGCTGTCATAGTTTAAGAGGATGAAAGAACAAATAACAATTTGTGGTGCAGGCTTGGTTGGTAGTTTATTGGCTATTTTTTTGGTAGAACAAGGATATACTGTTCGCGTTTTTGAAAAGCGCAAGGATCCTCGTACGAACTCGGAAGACGCAGGCAGATCGATTAATTTAGCCATTAGTCACAGAGGCTTGCACGCATTAAAAGATGCGTGTACAGATTTAGATATTGAAGCATTAAAATTAGCAGTCCCTATGTATGGAAGGGCTATTCATGATGTATTGGGATCTGTTGTTTTTCAAGCCTATGGAGAAGCTACACAGCATATAAATTCAATAAGTCGAGGCGCATTAAATATTCTTTTGATTGCAAAGGCAGAGGAATTGGGTGTTCAATTTTTATTTTCTCACACCTGTGTTGAATACAAACAAACAGAAAAAAAATGGATCTTTAAAAATCTACAAGGCGATTCAATAGCTACCGAACAAGCAGAAATTATGATTGGTGCGGATGGTGCATTTTCTGTTATTCGTAAAAATCTATTAGGTGTCTTAAATAAAGATGCAAAAATTGACGCCTTAGATTATGGATATAAAGAATTAGAAATATATCCGAAGGAAGGTGCAAGCATAATTCTCAAGGAAGCCTTACATATATGGCCTAGAGAACGGTTTATGCTGATTGCACTTCCGAATACGAATGGAAGTTATACGGCGACCTTATTCTTATCTATGCAAGGGGAGCAATCATTTGAAAACCTTAAAACTTCCGAGGAAATCCTTTTATTTTTCAAAACGTATTTTGAGGATGCACTTCAATTGATTCCGGATTTAGTTTCACAATTTAATGCGCACCCAACTTCGAGATTATCTACCATTCATACCGATGATTGGTATAATGACCATACGCTTTTAATTGGAGATGCTGCACATGCATTGGTGCCTTTTTATGGACAAGGTATGAATGCTGGCTTTGAGGATTGTAGAATATTATCTGAAATCTTAAAAGATAAAAAGTCGTATTCAACTTGGGAAGAAATTTTTGAAGTCTTTTTTATAAAACGGAAAGTAAACTGTGATGCAATTTCAGATTTAGCTCTACAAAATTTTGTTGAAATGCGTGATGATGTTGCCGATGCGAGTTTTCATATTCGGAAGAAGATTGAAAAATATTTACACCATACATTAAAAGATGCATTTATTCCACAATATACATTGGTGTCATTTTCAGACGCACCTTATTCTGAAGCCAAAGAAGTAGGAGTGTTGCACGCAACTATATTAAATGAAATTATGTTACTTCCACAAATTGTTGAATTGTGGCCAACCGTAGAGTTGGAATCTGAAGTGTTAAAAATTGTATCTACATATATAGGAGACGTTATTTAAAATTATATGACATCTACCTCCAAGTATTAAAAAAATAGAACGACTTGTTTTGCAAATCGTTCTATTGGTTTTTTTCTATAGGGGAATGTTATTCGCCAAAAATTGCCCAACGTTTCATCTTCTTTACTTTTTTCAATCCGAAACCATCGACAGCATATTTTATTAGATGTAGTTCCATTTCTTCAATATCATCCGTAAATAGGAATAATTCTAAATCTTTTGGAGAGATCGTTCCTGCATCTGCCATGTATTGGATATGCTTATACAAATGTTTGTGATATTCTTTACCAAAGAGTACAATTGGAAAACGTTTTATTTTATTCGTTTGAACCAGTGTTACCGCTTCAAAGAATTCATCTAAGGTGCCCATTCCACCTGGCATACAAACAAATGCGTAGGAGTATTTGCACAATAACACTTTACGTACAAAAAAGTACTTGATGTTTACACTTAGATCTAACCATGGGTTTGCATATTGTTCCATTGGAAGTATGATGTTGCAACCTACTGATTTGCCACCACCACTTTTGGCACCTTTATTCGCAGCTTCCATAACACCGGGACCACCACCAGTCATAACCGTAAAGCCTAGTCCAGCAACGGACTTGCCAACTTCAAATGATTTTTTGTAAAATGGATGATCTTCTTTGAAACGAGCAGATCCAAATACGGTAACACATGGACCCGCAAAATGTAGTATTCTAAAACCTACCAAGAAGTCCCATATAATGTGAATCAAGAATTTAAATTCCTTCCAGCGAGATTTTGGTCCCTCTAAGAAATAACGCTCTTCATTTTGCTCGTCTGGCATTACGTTCGGATTTTTATCCGAAACATTGTTATTATCTACTTTAGATGTTAGCCCGATCATGATTTCACCCTCTCTTAATAATATTCATCAGTCATTCCAAAATGGAAGTTTCCTTTTATATTCTGTAACGGACAAAGATAGGAAATGTTATTTTATTGAGATTCAATACTCCATATTAATGTGTAAATAGTTTACGATATGTATTTTAATTATTGTATATCAATGTGTCGACCTGTATCTTAAAGAAATTATTTATGTAATAGAGTGAACGATTATGCTTTCAATCAAACATTATTTAATGTTTAATAATCTGTCTCACTAAGAATGTATTTTCGTCGAATAGCCTACGAGTGCAAGAAATAAAGTTTATGCAGTAAAGAGTCCATAAAAAAAAGAATCTTTCTGGTACAGGTAATACATCCCAATGAAACGCACAATTTTCATGTCAATAGCGCATACCTATTAAAATGTAATAATGTACCATTTTATAGGGTAAAAAAATACCTAATAGTGGTTAAGTTATATCTGTATTCATATGAATAATTAGTTTATTTATTATTATTTGATACACTGGGCTATGGTCAAAATGTATAAATATAACACAAAAGTGCCATTAAATTAAACTGAATGATATTAAATCATGAAGATGTATTTGGAGAATAACATTATTGTCTTTTTTTAAATCATTCAGATTCTCAAGAACAATTCTATCTTTGTTATTAGAAATCGATTTTTTTATTGTAAGTTTATCCTCTATTTTCATCTTAAACCAAATAAATTATGAAATCATTTTATTTAATTTTAATAGCTCTCGTTACAATAACAGTCTCTTGTAAAAAAGCAAAAGAGGGTGCACCAGGTCCTGCAGGTATAGATGCATATCCTAAACAAGGCTATGTTTATGGAACAGTTACTTTTACAGATGAAGATAATAAGCCGCAAACGACAACCTTTAATTATCAATATTACGAGTCTTTATCAAATAGCCAAATATGGTATGACACAACCACCAATGCTCCAAGTTTTACATATAAATTAAACGTATTTAGAGAGGATTTGAAAGATTCTGGTAGTAGTATAAAATTTTCTATTAATGGAACTGGGGCAAATAAAACAGTTGGCGCTATACCATCGGGTTCCAACGTTAATTTCTATTTGCTTGCAAACATTAATAAAAAGTTATATAGTTTTTATTATAAGGAAACTAGTGCAATCATAACAAATATGAAATTTAATTTTGCAACGAATCAGCTAACATATGATTTTACATTAACAAATGTTGATTGTGGGGTAAACAAATCTGGAACAGTTATAGGTAAAGTAGATGTTATAGTTAATTATTCTCCATATAACAACCTGAATTAATTATAGTCTATATAGAATAAAATATTTTTAAAATTGATTTTACGATGTTGTATAGCAGTTAAATTGATTTTAAAAAATATTTACGGAATCATGCTACTGTATTGTGGCAGAAACTTGATTCCGAATTGTTTTGAAACTATTGTAATTTTGAAAAAAATAAAATATATGAAATCATTCAATTTAATTTTAATTGCACTTGCAGCAATTACATTCTCTTGTAAAAAGAACGCAAGAGATGGTGCACCAGGTCCAACAGGGGAAACCCAATATACAAAACAAGGAGTTATTTCTGGAACGGTAACGTTTACCGATGAAAATAATAAGGAGCAGAAAGCACCATTTAGTTATGAGTATAATAAATCAATAAATTACAACTATATAAAGTATGATACAATCACCAATGCTCCAAATTTTTCATACCGTATTAATTTAATCAGAACTGATATACCAGACCCAAATAACATCATCTATTTTGATATTCCAGGAGAAGGAGTAAGCAAAGTTGTAAAAACTACTCCTACAGCATTTGATTTTATATTTAGATTGAATACAATTATTAATAATAAGCTTTATAAATTTCAATGTTTTAGTCAACCCATAATTACAAATTTTAAATTTGATTTTGCTACCAATCATTTAACATTTGATTATACGGCTAAGAATATTAGTTATGGGGGTACAACAAATGATGGAACAATGGAAGGTAAAGTGGATGTAATTCTCAATTATTTGGATTATGTGGCACTTTAAATAAGAATAATGTGTTCATTGTCTTAAATTTTGTAATCATTTAATCCTACTTTGTTAAGTTTACATTTCGGACTTCATATAATTTATAATTGATAAAAAAATAATATCAATTCTGTTTTTTTATTAATTAGGTCTTATATATATCAATTTGTATAATTACCCGTTAACCACCGACTCTGGTAGGAGTCGCATGTTTATAGTAGACCCACTCATCCCTGAATTATACGCGCCATCCCGCAGGGATGGCGCGTATGGTAGTTCTTTATTTTTGTTCTATAAATATGTGACTCCTACTGGAGTCATATCTCATAGTTATTTATTTTAGAAACATCAACGGCTGATTGTTTATCATCTACTACAACTTATTATAGAATCAGAAGCTTTAAATTCCATACTATTAATCCTTTAATAACATGACAAAGTAGGATTAATCATTTATGCAATTGTTTTTTTGATAGTTTTTAAAAAATTATGTAACGTCATCTGGATTCGACTTATTAGCTGAATCTAGATGATGTTTTTATAGAACTACATTATAATAATTTTGAAACTACATATCTGTAGGCTATAATTTTTTTATTCAAGAAGGAAGTAGTATTTGGCAACATATTTTATTATGTGTCGTTTTTTTTTTTAAAAATGGATAAAATGATCTCTATTTTACAATAATTGATTCACAGTATTTTCAACTCTGTTTTGAGCCTTTGTCATTTTTTTAGAAATGCCTTTACCCCATTTGGGCACATTGATTTTATAGCCTAAACGAAGTGTTATTCTTCCGTTATTATTAATAATATTTGTATTCTCAGCTACATGGTATTTTTCACTATCAAACAATATGGTTAATCCTGCTGTCCATCTTTTTGCATGAAAGCCCATTCCTGCTTTTGCTAATAACCTATAGGATACGGCAAATCGTTCTTCTCTATATCCTTCGAAATTCATCACTTTATATTGAAAACTTGGCCCAAATGCAGGAATAAGTCCGATGTAAAAATTCTTTTTTATAATCCATGTAAATCCATAGCCAGGTAATAAACCAATGCTGTAAAATGCACCTCCTTTATAGATTGCATTTTGATTCATTTGCGACAGCACATAATTCGGAATGGAGTCACTCATATTAAATGAATTATATGAAAATGTAGTATTTAAGACCAAGGATGAAGCACTTTTCTTTTGGCGTTCACCTCCAATCATGGTAGCATTCATAGAATATTTTATGGGATTAAAAACGCGTAATAAATTTACAGTTAATCGATTCGTTTTCATGTCAAAATACGGCGTTTGATTTGGCGCACCTTTCAAATCGACATAGCCCTTGTAATTTCCTAAAAAGTAACCTATGTTTTGACTGTATACAGCATCTAAGCCATATCTAGGAGTATAAGCCAAAATTTGAAAATTAAAGTTGTTGTATTTATTTCCATCACCAGTATAATTTTTTTTGCCGATTTTAGGTGACATAATAGCTATATTAACTGCCAACCATTTATGGCTAAAGCCCAATCCAATGTTTAAGGGAGCAATAGGAAAATAATAGGTGTTTTTTCCAGGATTGGTGAATAGTAAGCCATTAATATACCGGTTTGCAAAAACGAAAATAGTTACTTTATCTCGAGCACTAAAAATGTGGTTTTCACGCTTTTTAGCTATGGTGTCGGCATCCATTCTTGGGTCCTTCATTATTTGAGCGCTCGTTATTAAAGATAATTGTATCATTAAAACGAATGTTAGGCAATAACATAAAGCTAATTTCACTGAAATATGGATTATAAATTAAAAGATTCAGATAGAATCAATTCAATAGAAGTTATGGAGAATAAATGAATTTATCAATACCAGTTTAGGCGTGTTTATATAAAGCTTTCTAATAACTGCCATAAACTACTATTTACCCATAAAGTCAATAAATACCTTGTAAAATACGGCTTTACCGTACATGTACATTCAATCTGTTGTTTTAATGACCTATTTTTCGGTACTTTTTCGTATTTTTGTGATTCATACATGCCTCTTATGATTAAAAAAATTATTCATACAACAAATGCTCCTGCTCCTATTGGTCCATATAGTCAAGCAATATTATCAGGAACCACACTTTATGTTTCAGGACAGGTGGCATTCGATCCAGAATCTGGAAATTTAGTTACAGATTCAATTCAGAATGAAACACATCGCGTGATGAAAAATATTGGAGCAATACTACTAGAAGCAGGCTACAGTTTTTCAGATATTGTAAAGTGTTCCATCTTTGTAAAAGACCTAAATAATTTCGCTGCAATCAACGAAGTATATGGAGTGTATGTTGGCGAAACAAAACCAGCCCGCGAAACGGTTGAAGTTGCTCGTTTGCCTAGAGATGTAAATGTTGAAATAAGCTGTATAGCTGTTAAATAACAAAACCCAAAAAACAAAACCCAAATCCCAAAGTATACTGTTTGGAATTTGTGTTTTGTTTTTTGGAATTTATTTTAAATAAAAATCCATGTCAGAAAATAAAATGGTTCGTGTTCGTTTTGCTCCATCACCAACGGGGCCTTTGCATATTGGCGGTGTTCGTACTGCTTTGTATAATTATTTGTTTGCCCGTAAAATGGGTGGCAAAATGTTGTTGCGTATTGAAGATACAGATCAGAATCGTTTTGTGCCAGGTGCAGAAGCATACATACAAGAAGCATTGGCATGGGTTGGAATTGTAATTGACGAAGGAGCTGGAGTGGGTGGTCCACATGCGCCTTACCGTCAATCGGAACGCAAACCAATGTATCGCGAATACGCGGACAAACTAATAGCAGAAGGCAATGCCTATTATGCGTTTGATTCCTCAGAAGAATTAGAAGCGATGAAAGAACGCTTAAAAGCGGCTAAAGTTGCTTCTCCATCATACAATATGGTTACGCGTATGCAAATGAGTAATTCATTGACGTTGCCAGAAGATGAAGTTAAAAGACGTTTAGATGCAGGAGATGAATATGTAATTCGTTTGAAAGTGCCGCGTAAAGAAGAGATACGTTTGAATGATATGATTCGTGGTTGGGTAGTAGTGCACTCTTCAACGATTGATGATAAAGTATTATTAAAGTCAGATGGTATGCCTACCTACCATTTGGCAAATATTGTAGACGATCATTTAATGGAAATTTCGCACGTAATACGTGGGGAAGAATGGTTGCCGTCTGCTCCCTTACACGTCTTGTTGTATCGTTTCTTAGGTTGGGAAAGTACCATGCCACAATTTGCACACTTACCTTTATTGCTAAAGCCAGATGGCAATGGTAAATTGAGTAAACGCGATGCAGATGCTGGTGGTTTTCCTATATTTCCTTTAGATTGGAAGGATCCTGCAAGTGGTGACACCTGGATGGGTTTTAAACAACAAGGATATTTGCAAGAAGCTACAACAAACTTCTTAGCATTCTTAGGCTGGAATCCAGGAACACAAGAAGAGTTGTTTACAATGGATGAATTGATTGCAGCTTTCACGGTTGAGCGTATTGGTAAGTCAGGAACGAAATTTGATATCAATAAGGCAAAATGGTACAATCAGCAATACATGCGAAAGTTACCAGATGCAACATTAACAGAATTGTTAAAAGTAGAAGTAGAAAAACACCATGCTACGTATGATGCTGCAAAACTTCCAATGATTGCACAAATGTTAAAAGAACGTTTGACCTTTGCGGAAGATTTTTGGATTGAAGGGAAATTTTTCTTTGAATCGCCTAAGAAATTTGATGATAAAGTAGCTGATGCAAAATGGAATGCAGATTCTGTAACTATTATTAGTGCGTACAAAGAGGCCTTAGCTATTTATGAAGGCGAATATACTGCAGAGCACGTAAAACATGTATTGCATGAAGTCTTGGAAAAAGCAGACATTAAAATTGGTAAAATTATGCAAGCCTTACGCTTGGCATTAACAGGTGTAGCTGCAGGGCCAGACTTAATGATTTTAATTGAAGTGATTGGGAAAAAAGAAGCAATTAAAAGAATGGAATTTGCTTTGATTACATTAAACGAAAAGGTGAATTCATAAATAATTAACGATATGCCTAGAAAGAAAAAAACCGATGTTGATGGTACAAAACCAAAAGTTTCAAAAGAACTTGAAGGCTTAAATATTAAGGTAAATTCTTTTGGGGAAATTAAAACCAATTATGATATCGATAAAATCAACGAATTTCTCAATAAATCCGT
>NZ_CALMGQ010000146.1 GCF_937863595.1 uncultured Cytophaga sp. | reverse complement strand
TGATTTGCAGAATATTGAAAGGCTGTAGAAAACTGAGGATTCATACGCAAACCTGTATACAAGCCAATGTTATATCCATTTCCTAAATCCAAGCAATTTGCAGTTGCATCACATTGAGACGTTGGAATCACATCTACAAATACATTTTTACCATATACAATATTTGTAGAATTACCAATAAACACATCTCCATTCGCCCCCACAAAATCAGGCTCTGAACTCGTAGACCATTTTTTAGTATTACTTGTGGTAACTACAGATGTATTATTGTCAGTCCAAGTAGTGGATTGTTGAATACCAACACTTAAATCATTATCTGTTTGCGTTTCAATAATAACCCCAGCTCCAACACCAGCAAACGTAATTACATCTACACCCATACTGGCTGTAATTTTAGAATCTACATCTTCCCCATTTTCAACTTCATAAGAAATTTCTGTACTGGATGAAGTTCCTGCTTCATAATACGCATAGCTATTAGACCCATGTGGATCACGGATAATCATATTCACTACATTGGGCCCTGTTGTTACAAAGTTATTGCCCGTTGGCATACCACCCAATACATATCCTTTAAAGCCATTGCCATCTGAAGGCCAATCTGAAACGATTGATCCATTTTTTCCTGTAAATACTTTTACAGTCATACTTTTTTGAAAATCGCCAATGCCACCTGTTGTCGTATTTGGCAAACCACCACTGAATGTATAATCCAATTCTCCGGCACTATTCAAAGCAAAATTCTGCACTTTGGTTGTAACGGCTAAATCATTTTGAATCGTTACTTTACCATCAATCACTGGTACTTTGTCAATAGCATTTGATTTATCTACGTTTATGTATTGTTCAAAAACAGCAACCTTTGTTTTATATTCATTTCGTTGAATAAATATCGGCGCAGGAGTAATCCATTGTCCGTATGTATCTCCTGTAACTACAGGCACTACAGAACCATCTTGTGCAGTAACTTGACTTTCCCAAAAGCGATCTATGGACTTGTTTGGAGAAGTAATCGCAACCGTTGGATTTAATCTTAAAATATAATCTTGAATCACTTGATAATTTACACTATCAATAAACTTTGCGTAGGTAGTATCTTTAGTAGATGGATTTACAGTAAAATCCGTCACATCCACAATAGAGTCTGTTGCGTTTTTAACTGTAAATGCATTTGAAAAATCTAAGGTTGTTAAATAACTCGGACCAAATGTATAATTCGGAAATGCAGGTGCTGCACCCGTTGGATTACCCGCAACAATACTTTTGATGATGTACTTTTCTGGAAGCAAATACGCTACATATTCCCCTGTTTCAGGATCTGGTGTAATTTCTATTTGTGTGGGTTTTAATTCTGCTATTTTATAACCCGTGGTGCCATATTTTTTATAGCCTGTTTTGTGATCGTAGTACCCATTATCCCAGGTACGAATGCTATCGCCGGCACTGTTTTTTAAGTCCCACTCCTTTTGAGTAGTCAAAACAATTACTGAATTGCCAATATTGTTCTGCGTTTTGCCCATGCCTTCTACTTTTGAAGCTTGTACAGGACCACCAACAACTTTACCAATTACCTTTATACGTGTTGAATCTTGAAAACGAGTCTGAATGGTTACAGGCTGTTGAAAATCATAATAGCTTGAAGCAGATGGAAAATATCCCCCGCCTTTAAATACGTGCCCGTACTTTACCAACTGCAGTTGATGCTTACCGATTGGCACATCAATTTTAAATGCTCCTGAAGCATCTGTTGTTATTGGCGTTCCTGAAGATGTTAATGCTAATTTACCATCAATTGTGATTTGTACCCCATCTACCGGGAAACGTGTACCCTCATAAAAAGCCTGTCCTTGTACAAGGAATGAAGCAACATCTGTAAAGTTCACATCACTGTAAACATTAGAACCCGGACCAACAAACATCAATCGTTGGGTTGGGTCAAAACTATGAATGCCGAAAGCGGGAACAATGCTGTAGGTTGAACCGTCTGATGAGTATGGAATCCCTGTGATTAAATAATTACCATTGATATCGGTAACCCCTTTTACAGCTAACTGATTTAAGTTTGGCACAACAGATGACCAGCTTGCACCAGACATAAACCCATGTTTTTCATTGAATGAAAACCCTTTACGAGAAAGGTCATAGAAGTTTTCTCCAACTCCTTCGTTCATCCGATAATACCCAGACAAGTTTGTTTCTGTTCCAGAGATCACCAAAAACGTATTCACCAAAATATCACTTTCGGACAAAGACTTTTGCCAGATGCGAACCTCGTCAATAAAGCCTTTATAATTTTCGCTACCTAAGATATTTTTACCAATCAATAATTCATCGTCATTTGAAGTTGTTGTTCCTGCAAAAGCTACTTTTGTTTTATAAATAAGTTGGTCGCTGTACATCACATACAGCATCAACGAGTCAATGCTGCGAACCGCTGTAATATTAAAAAACGTATCTATCTTTTGAGTAAACGGAACATTGATGGTTGTTGTGCCAGCCGTAAAGGATACCTTACCAGGAGACTGAGTGATTTTATATTGTGAACCTTTCTGAAAAATTGTTGATATACCAGTTCCGGTTGGTTTTACCCAAGACTGAAATGTAAATTGACTTGAGAATTTAAATTGTACATCATTCAAGGGAGGAGAAACAGCTAAGTAGGATGTTGGCGTTCCATCAAGCAATAAACTTGAGCCACTGAAATTATCACTCGTTTGAGCAATTAAACTAACACCTTGTACAGCACCGCCACCTTGAAAAGTTACTCTACCCGAAACTTTACCGGAAGGCAATCTAAATCCTACGCCACTCAAGATGTTTAAATATGAAATTTGCTGTGGAAACAATCCATCAGCAAAAAGCTTGTATTCGTACATCACATTTGCTTCCGCATATTCATCACGCCAAGATGTCGCATCTTTTGAAATGTTTGCAACCTGAACCAGATTAGCAGTGCTACCCAATTCACGACGATAAATTTTATAGGCTGTTACATCCGATTGATAGCGTGCAATCTCCCAACTTAACTGTACATAGTCTGGATAATAACCTTTAGATACAAACATGTCTTTGTCAAACGCATTGGGTGCATAAACAAGTCCGTATTTAAAACCAGCCATTGCCTGGTCGCCCGTTACATTGATTGGTGCATTGATATGTTGCGATCCTACTACAGAACCACCATGAAAAGAAACCGAAAATGTATCGCCCAGTGCCGCGCTTTTATGAGATACAGATTGTCCAGACACATAATTCAGCACTTGCGGTATTGTAGTTTGTGCGTGCAGAAAAGAATATGGGAGCAGTACTAAAAAGAAAATACTCATCCATTTCTTTCCATTTTTTTGGAGAGAATACAGCATATGATATATCTTTAAGATTAGTATTTTATGATGTAATAAACGGCCGCATTGGCAGGACGCGTTTCAGCAACATTCCCGTTAGCGCTATTATTTACAGTCAAGCCTGTGGTACTGTTATTTGTACTTCCATCCACATACCACGTCCAGTTATCCCCATCGCCATTACCTGATCCAGCATTATTATCACCTGAAAATCTTTCATAACCAGTCCCTGTAGGGGCATTTTGCGCTTCTCTAAAATAACGATCTCTGTATCCGTGCGTATGTCCAAGATCTGTTACTCCATGATTGTGGGTTGCATATGCATCATCTTGCATGGATCCTATTGCTCGTGTACTTGGATCTGCGTATGTATCACTTCTCCCATCATTGATACCTCTTAAAAAAACACCTCTCAAATCGGGTACTTGAAAACTATTTTGACCTGTGCCACCCCAGGTAGTTGAAATAACATTATACAATTGTAAGTACATAGCAGATGTCCCATCCAATGTTTGTCCATTACATTGAATCCAGCCAGCAGGTATTGCACTAACCGGACCAGCGAATGGCATGATGCTTCCAACAGGTACACCGTTTTCAGCAGCACGTGCATAAGGAACTGCATTTAAAGCTTGATCGCTGATGGTAGTATAGGAACCACCTGTAGTCTTCTTCACTTCTACTTTAAGTTTATAATAAACAGATGTAAAATTTAATACTTCAAAAGGACCTCCTGTTTTATTGGTACCAGTGCCTACGGTTGCAGTGAAGACACCGTAAATATCAGAGGTTAATACTTGCTCTTCTGTGTAGGTTATTCCTGAACCTATATTGGGTGATAACGAAAACTTTACCGTAATACCTGTAGATGCTATCGCCTTCCCATCGGCACCAACAGCATAGCCTTGAAAACCAAAACCTTTGGTGGAATATTGAGCGAAAGTTAAAAATGAAGTAAAAAATAAAATAGCGATTGAAATGGAATGAGTAAATGCTTTTTGCATAAAATAGTTTTTAGTTACCGTCTTGTACGAAGAATTAATATTTTAGGACAAGTTGAAATTCATTTTTTAAAAAAAAAGTCATTAAATCATAACCATCAACAGATTAACATATATTTTTTTTATTTAACTATATAAAAAAGACATAGAAGGCATGTATGCATTGTGTATAAATTTATCCAATACGCGTTACATCTCATAATTCATTCGACCCTACACTATTACGATAACACCTTTATGCTATAAGCTTACTCCACCTCACAAATAGCGATGCTTTAAAACATCATAATAATTGATACAGAGCTATGTAGGTAAAATTATTAGTATTCCACATCCTTTGAACTTTAGGTAAATTTTATTTAGTTCGTATTCTTTATAATTGATTCATAAAAATGACTCGATACAAGGAATTTTAATTGATTCATATTTTATTCTACGCTTTTTATGCATTGGCAGGAAGAACAAGTAATTGCTTTATCACCAGATGATAGCTCTCTAAAATCTGGAAAGGATTTAGCAAAAGCAGATAAGTGGCAACTGCTGCAAAAATCTAAAAAAGCCATTTGGGGCGAATGCAAAGGCAGTGGTGCAAAGCCCTATCAAACCCAAATTGATCTAAACAATATTGCTTTCAAATGTTCGTGTCCCAGCAGAAAGTTTCCATGTAAACATGGACTTGGTTTGTTTTTACTTTTTGTCCGAGATACTTCCCTACTTAAAGAAACCGAAGCACCAGAATGGGTAAGCGACTGGTTGAAAAAACGCGAAGAAAAAAGCGAAAAGAAAACAACTACAACAGACAGCGTTCCCGACGAAGTCGCTCAAGAAAAACGTTCAAAGAAACGCGAAGCCAATGTAGAAGACGGCATTGCAGAATTACATCTCTGGATGAAAGACATGATTCGGAATGGCTTAATTGATCTTCCTTCTAAACCGGCATCATATTTTGAAAACATGGCGCGCCGATTGATAGATGCACAAGCGCCGGGCCTATCTAGAATGGTACGACAACTTGGCGAAACAAACTTTTTTGAAGAGCATTGGGAGTATGCGTATTTGGATTTAATGGCACGCATGTATATGCTCATTCAAGGCTTCACGCACCTATCGTCCTTACCATCCGCACTCACAGATGACATTCGCAGTTTTGTTGGTTTTACGCAATCGCAAGAAGCGTTAAAAGAACAAAAAGGCATTTTAGATCATTGGCTCGTTTTATCGGTTCAAATACAAACGGAAGACGAAATAACCACGGAACGCTATTGGCTTTGGGGAAGCCAAACAAATACCTTTGCCTTGGTGCTTCAATTTATTGTAAGAGGGCAAGGAAAACAATTATTACTTTCTCAGGGGATTCAGATTGAAGCAGAGCTGGTCTTCTATCCATCTGCAGCACCCTTACGAGCACTCATAAAAAGGCAAGTAAACAGTTCTATACCTATTGAAGTTGCAGGACTTGAAAACTGGGATGCGGTATTCGAAAAAAGAAGTAACCTATTATCTCTACTCCCCTTTCTGCCAACACAGCCATTTATTATTGAAAACGTTCAAGCAATGAATCAAAATGGCTTGTGGTATATATTTGATAAAGACCAACGTGCTATACCTATCCCTATTGAATGTACAGGTATTTACAAATGGTTATCTATAAGCGGTGGCGTGCCCGTTTCCATGTCGCTACTGGCATTGGAAACGAATAAATTTATGCCACTAGGAATTTGGCATCAAGAAGCATATTATTCTTTATAAAACACATTGCACGTTATGAATGAATCGTTAAAACAAACTGCAATGCTCGGCACGTCTAGAAAAGTATTGCAAGAATCCGACTTTCCTATTCCTTTGCAGGCATATTGCAACATCATTACTAAAAAATCGATTGAGCCAGAAGACGCCTTTTTACAAATACTTGCAGCAAACTTGCTGTATAACAAAAGCGGACAACAAGCTCAGTTGATCAATAATCAAACCGTTAAAATTTGTAATACAGAATCACTGGCATACATTTCCAAAGAAGGGATTGCGCTCCTTTCATCAATCTTAGAAACGGAAGATACCTATTATTTGAAACTATGGTTGGAAAAGGCCAAAAATTCAGGACACATTATCATTCCAGAATGGCTTCCAACATTATTCGAATTGACAGAAAATAATTCTACACTCTTCCAAGAAACAATAGCATGTAGTGGCGAACGTGGAATATGGCTTGCAGGATTCAATAAGTCATGGCAACCCAAAGAAAATTCACTGGAGACCAACCTATGGGCACATGGAACAATTGATGAACGCATAAAAGAATTAGTACGCGTTCGCTTAAGTAATCACGAAGAAGGCTTAAATCTATTGCAAGAAGTGTGGAGCGCAGAGAATGCATCAACACGTCTAATTTTATTGCAGGCTATTGAACAAACGCTGAATGCATCCGACGAAGAATGGCTCATCAGTATTCAAAAAGATAAAAGTCAAAAAATTAAAACTAAGAGTTTTGAATTGCAAGGGCGCTTACCCGACTCTTCCCTTGTTGAACTATATAGCAAATCACTCAAAGCAGTATTGTCTATAAAAAAAGGAAAAAGTTTATTAGGCTTATTGAATGCAATGCAGGTAGAAATAACAGAACTTAAAAACCCAAATCCTCTTTTGTGGGAATCGGGTATTGAAAAATTAAGCAACATAAAAGGGATTGATGATGCGGTATTTTTAGTGATGCAACTACTGAGTCGAACCCCTCCTAAGCTGCTTGAAACCATGTATGCACGTACTCCCAAAGAACTATTAAATCTATTACAAAATGATTCTATAGGGAAAAATTTAATCGAATCCATTACGCAGGCTACTGCTACGTTTAAGGATGTGCACTGGGCCGAACAATTCTTAGAACAGTTTCCGGATGCAGAAATGAATATGCTCATCCCTATACTTCCAGAATCCCTTCGATTAAACTATTTCATGAAGCACCTAAAATCAGATCCTTCAATGATTATTCCTACAATTGAAGCAAACCTCAGGGAATGGCCGTTAGAACTGAGTACACAGTTATTTACATTCACATCAAAAAACCCCTACAGTTATACAAAAACATTTTATGTACGTTGCCTAAAACAGTTACCGATACAAACACTGGCAATCTTACCTGCCATTAAAGTAGAAGAGTCGATTGAGCATTTATGGAACAACCACCGATCGATGATGATGCATCAATTGCAACTAAAAAAAGACATTCAAGAAACTATATTTTAACACATCAGTATGACACAACTTTTAAGAAAACATGCGGAACAATTGTTTGCGCACGAACTGGATGAACTTACGAAACAAGACAAAAGCGAAAAGCCCGAAAACTGGAAGTTATCTCCGCAGGCTGTTGTTCAGTATTTAATGGGTGGAAAATTAAAAAATGGTTTTGAAATTTCACCCAAATACATAGGCAACAAACGATTGATGGAAATTGCCGTTGCAACCTTAGTTACCGATAGAGCACTTCTATTGTATGGTCTGCCGGGTACAGCAAAAAGCTGGGTGAGCGAACATCTTGCAGCAGCAATCTCAGGCGACAGTACATTGATCATTCAAGGAACTGCAGGCACAAGTGAAGAAGCGGTTCGTTATGGATGGAACTATGCGCAATTACTTTCTGCAGGTCCGAGCGAAAAAGCCTTGGTAGAAACACCCATGATTCGTGCCATGAAAGACGGTAAACTTGCGCGTATTGAAGAGCTTACTCGTATGGGCTCTGACGTACAGGATACGCTGATTACAATCTTGTCAGAGAAGACCATGCCGGTACCTGAACTCAACACGGAGATACAAGCCGTGCGTGGCTTCAATGTTATTGCAACTGCCAACAACAGAGACAAAGGTGTAAACGATCTTTCAAGTGCCTTGAAAAGACGATTCAATACGGTAATTCTTCCGGTACCTGAAACCATCAACGATGAGATTGATATTGTGCAACGCAGAGTTGCCAGTTATGAGCAAGTAATGAAATTACCCGTGCAACCACCAGCATTGGAAGAGATACGAAAAATCGTAACCATCTTCCGCGAACTGCGTGATGGTGTAACGATTGATGGAAAAACAAAATTAAAATCTCCAAGCGGTACGCTAAGTGCGGCAGAAGCAATCTCGGTTGTAAACAGCGGACAAGCCCTTGCAGCATACTTTGGCGATGGCCGTTTAACAGCATCCGATCTTGCTGCAGGGATCTTAGGTGCTGTAGTTAAAGACCCTGTTCAAGACACCATCATCTGGAAAGAATATCTGGAAACCGTTGTAAAAAAACGCGACGAGTGGAAAGATATTTACAGAGCATGTCGTGATTTTTAATCAAATTCTTCGAACCATTCGAATACTATGGCAGTACATATTTTAGGAATCAGGCATCATGGTCCGGGCAGTGCACAACATGTAAAAGCATTTCTTGAATTACACAATCCCGATATTGTGTTGGTTGAAGGTCCGCCCGATGCCGATGCAATGTTGGATTGGATTCAGGACGAACAAATGAAACCTCCGGTTGCCTTATTGCTCTATCAACCCGAAGAGCCCGCACGTGCGAGCTTTTATCCCTTTGCAGAATTCTCTCCCGAATGGCAAGCGCTTCAATATGCGAAGAAAAATAATCGTCCGGTACGCTTTATGGACCTTCCCTTACAGCATGTTTTTGCTTTGCAGAAAAAACAAGAAGAAGAGCATCTTTTAAAAACCGAAACAGAAGTACATGCTGAAATCAATACTGAAAATACTGAAACAGACACCACAGCTGCGATTCATTTTAACCCGCTAAAAGAATTATCAAACGCTGCTGGTTTTGCAGAACCCGAACGTTGGTGGGAACATCAGATAGAGTACCGCAAAGACCACGATGAAGTCTTTGAAGCCATTGGAGAAGTCATGGGTGTAATGCGAACATACGCCGGTACAGAAGAGTATAACGAGCAACTTCGCGAAGCATACATGCGCAAAATTATTCGCGAAGCTGAAAAAGAATTATTTGCAAGTATCGTTGTGATTTGTGGTGCCTGGCATGTACCCGCATTAACAAATAGAGATACGATCAAACAAGATACCGATTTATTAAAAGGCTTGCCAAAAGTTAAAATAGCTACAACATGGACACCTTGGACCTACAGCAGACTCAGTGCTTCCAGTGGGTATGGCGCAGGCATTCAATCGCCCGGCTGGTACCACCATATTTGGGAACACCCTGAAGATACGGGAGCATTGTGGATGATTCAAGTAGCGCGATTGTTACGCGAAAAACAAATGGATGTTTCTGTGGCAAGTGTCATTGAAGCCTTTCGCTTAGCGGAAAACTTAGCCATACTCAGAGGTTTATCCAAACCTGGGCTTGAAGAATTAAACGAGGCTACCATTTCAGTTTTATGCCAAGGAGAATCGATTCGAATGAGTTTAATCAACACAGAACTTATCGTGAGCAATCGCATTGGAACCGTACCCGATGCCATCCCAAAATCACCTTTACAAACTGATATTGAAAAACAACAGAAGACACTTCGTTTAACGGTACAAGCCGAAGCCAAAGAATATACCTTTGACTTACGAAAAGAATTTGATTTAGAACGCAGTGTATTTCTACATCGCCTGTTATTACTCGGCATTGAGTGGGGTAAAATCAGAATGGTTTCGGGTAAAGGAACGTTCAAAGAACAATGGATATTAACATGGAACCCTTCTTTTGTGATTCAAATAGCTGAGTCTGCCAACCTAGGCAACACATTGAAGGAAGCAGCGGTTCGGTTCGTTGAGCAAAAAGCGAATGAAACAAATCAGCTTACTCAAATCACCCAACTGTTAAAAACAATCATACCAGCGGATCTGCCCAATGCAGTTCAAAAAATCATACTCAAAACAGATTCGCTTGCGGCATCCAGCTCCGACGTGTTTGACTTAATGCTTGTCATACCCAAATTGGTGACCATTGTACGATACGGAAACGTGCGGAATACAGATGAGCAAATGATTCTGAATATTGTGCGCCCCATGATTATTCGTATGTGTGTAAATCTCCCTTCGTCTTGTATGGGTATGAACGAAGATGCAGCATCCGAACATGTAAATCAGTTTCAAGAATTAAACAATGCTGTACGTTTATTAAATGAAGAACAGTTAATTGAACAATGGCAAAAATCCATTATTGAAATCATAGAAAACGACAGCATCCCTCCTTTAATCAAAGGCTATTGCACACGTATAGCCTACGATTTTGAATTGCTGCCTCAAGAAGCGCTGGAAAAAGTATTTTATTACGCACTCTCTACAACAGCAAACGAAACAGCTTCATGGATCGAAGGCTTCTTAAAAGGAGCAGGAACAATATTACTATTAGACAACACTTTATGGAATTTATTGGATCAATGGGTTGGTAGTTTAAGTACCGATACGTTTCAAGAAATTCTTCCACTCTTACGAAGAACATTTTCGGAGTTTACTTCTCCCGAAAGAAGAAAACTTGGAGAAAAAGCAAAAGATGGAAATAACATTCCTCAAACGAGGGTATCAAACAGCAATGCTTCTGACGTTATCGATCAAACACGTGGCATGAAACCGATCCCTACATTGATGCAACTATTCGGCATTGATACCGTTGACGCGCACAATACATTAAACACTGTACCTGCATGAACGAGGAAGAAAAACTGATCCGATGGAGATTGATTTTAGGGTCCGATGAAAACGATGGCACAGGTTGTACCTTATCGGGTGATCTAATGGGCATCGATCGCACACTGAATGACCTCTACGATTCAAATAAAAAAGCAGGACTTGGAGGTTCCGCACCAAATGTAAATCGCTGGTTGGGCGACATACGTACGTACTTCCCTTCTTCGGTTGTGCAAGTGATGCAGAAAGATGCCATGGAACGGTTGAATATGAAACAACTGTTGCTTGAAAAAGAAATGCTGGAGAATATGCAGCCCGATGTACATTTGGTTGCTACATTAATGACGCTAAAAAATGTCATTCCCGACAAAACAAAAGACACAGCCCGTATGGTTGTACAATTGGTGGTAAATGAGTTGCTTCAAAAGCTTACGCAGCCAATGGTTCAAGCAATCAAAGGAAGCATTAACCGCAGCATTCGGAACAACAATCCAAAGTTGAATGAAATGAATTGGCATAAAACCATTCTTAAAAATTTAAAACATTATCAACCCGAACACAAAACAATTATACCCGAAACAAAAATTGGTTACGGAAGAAAGCGTTCATCCATGAAGGATATTATTCTTTGTTTGGATCAAAGTGGTTCTATGGGAACATCTGTTGTGTATTCAGGAATTTTCGGTTCTGTGATGTCGTCTGTGCCTGCCGTAAAAACACGTATGGTTGTGTTTGATACAGAAGTGGTAGATCTAACAGAAGACTTGCAAGATCCTGTTGATTTATTATTCGGTGTACAACTCGGTGGTGGAACCGACATCAATAAGGCATTGCGTTATTGTCATTCCATTGTTACAAAACCTGCGGACACCATTCTAATTTTAATCAGTGATTTGTATGAAGGAGGTAATGTTGCAGAGATGCAAAAGAAAGCATTAGACATCCTCGCTTCAGGTGTTCAGATGATTATTTTATTAGCCTTGAGCGACGATGGTGCACCGTCTTTCGATTCACAACAAGCACATTTCTTTGCCGAACATGGTGTGCCGGTATTTGCTTGCACGCCCGATAAATTCCCCGATTTAATGGCAGCTGCTTTACAAAAACAAGATCTACAGCAATGGGCTGCAAAAGAAAATATTTCAATAAAAAAATAACGCTATGGCTTTTTCAATTGAACAAATACAAGACATTACTAAATATTTATATTATTATGATAATGATGAAGATTATGACAAAAATAAAACCATCATTATTCAATATTTATCCGGAGCATCAACAGACCTTTCTGCATTGACAAGTAATACGAGAAACGATCAATTCAGCCGATTGTTTTCACTTATTGATGAAACAGAAAACTGGACTTCAAATGAAGAACTTTTGTGCGATATTCTTTGGCACCCGACAATTAGCCATACTATAGATACAAACGATTTTAATATAAATGATTTATTAGAATTAAATTCTCAAAAAGCATTTGATAAAATACTCAAAGTCTTTCGGAAATTTTCTTTGTCTGACAAAGAAATAACAACAAAACTTATATGCAACGTTCGGGTTAATAAAAATGTATCCTATTTACACACCGACTCCCCATATTACACGTTTATTAGCAAGCAATTAAAACATATTGATAAATTTGGGATTGATCATTTAATAAATGGAATACATCAGCAGACATATAGGTTTCAATATTCCATTTATTTTTGGCTTAATTTAATTGATCCTACCCACGCATATTCCTATTTAGAAAACAGCTATTCAAATACAAATTTACGTAGTAAATTTATTTGTACTGAAGACATACTATCCATTGATTATATTAATAATATAGATATTATTGAAAAATTAATGGATTTATACGTTAACGTTACAGATATCGAAAGCGCACAAATTTGGTATTATTTGCAACTGGTAAAAAATAAATACAATCCAAAGCCAGAACCCAAAGAAGTTCTGCAACAGGCAAACGATTATCTACAAATATTTACAAAAAAAGCATTTAGAGATGCATACGAACAGTCTTTCTATTTAAGTTCACCGATTATTGGTAATTACATGTATTATCAACTAAGTACGATTGCACTTTATCATATTTTTTTAGACAATAAACAGACAGGATTTGAATGGGTACAAAAAATAAATGGATTGGGACAAGCAATTAATCCGTACCATATTGAACTCTTGTATCAATTCATTCCAGAAAGCACATTACCAACCCTCCTAACAGCACTTACACGCTTATCA
The DNA here is from genome assembly GCF_937863595.1 of uncultured Cytophaga sp. Taxonomy (GTDB): domain Bacteria; phylum Bacteroidota; class Bacteroidia; order Cytophagales; family Cytophagaceae; genus Cytophaga. Next base: position 38,984 of record NZ_CALMGQ010000146.1, on the reverse strand, counting down.
ACAGACACAAGCTACAAAGGAAGTGTTTACAGATATATTCTAGAACTTATTGAAACATATCCGTTCGAAAGCTACAAAGATGAATTATTCAAATTTGAACAATACACATCAAAGCCTGTTCGAAATTTAATTGTTCAACATCTCATCCAACACGATCCAAACCCAATTAAAGAAGCTTTACTATTATTAAATCACAAAAAAGCCGACATGCGTTTGGTTGCCGTACAACTCTTGCGAAGTGTGGGTACAGAAGAAGCAATCGAAGCAATCCGCCAAGGTCTAAATCAAGAGAAAAACGACGATACGCGCGATGCCATGATGCATAGCTTAGAAGGCGAAGAAATTACAGAAAACGACGAACAACTTTTATCGCAACTTATTGAAGCCACGCGCAACAGAGGCAAATTAAAAGATGCCGTAATTGCATGGACCGAAGAAGTTGGCTTACCGCCTATTTATTTCACATCTGGCAGAACAGCTACACAAGAGGAAACACGCTTCTTATTTTATCGCATGTCTCGAAGCAAAGAAATGCGTTCAGATCCGGAAGCACGGCCGATGTTGCGATTAATCGACACAGAAAAGTCGGATGCGTTTGCGCAAAAGTTATTTAAAACGTATGCAGATAAAGGCTGTGATGTAAAGCAGAAATATGTAATGACCATCGCTGCCTTGATTGGTGGAGATGATCTAGTGGACCAACTTCGGTCTGCAATCAATCTTTGGATAGACGGTGGACGCAAAGCAATGGCCGAATATGGAATTCTTGCCTTAGCTATTCAAGGAAGCAACAAAGCCTTGCGTTGGGTGGAATGGTATTCACGTAAATATAAAAGCAAAAAAGCATTTGTTGGAGAAACAGCTTTATTGGCCTTGGATGCAGCCGCTGCTGAATTAAACATCAGTCGCAATGAACTAGGCGATCGTATTGTTCCTGACTTTGGTTTTGAAGGTTTGTTCAAACAAATTGAAATCAATGGCGAAGAGTATCGTGCGTTCATTGATAATAAATTCAAAATTGCATTTTTCAACGAAGACAATAAAAAATTAAAATCCTTACCAAGTGCTGCGTCTGCAGAATTAAAAGAAACATTCAAAGACATCGCAAAAGAATTGAGAGATGTGGTTAAGTCGCAATCCATGCGTTTGGAACATTACTTGGTGAGCCAACGTGTTTGGGATGCAGAAGCATGGTCTGGTTTCTTCCTACAAAACCCAATCATGTTTACATACGCAACCCGACTGCTTTGGGAAGTGCGTCGCGCTGATGGATCTGCATTGCGATTCATTTGCCAGGAAGATACAACGCTGCTAAATAAGTCTGAAGAAGAAATTCAATTTGAGGCTGGCGACTCTGTAGTCATGGCTCACCCCTATTGCATAGATGCCACTGAATTGGAACAATGGAAACGTTGGTACTTCGATCAAGAGATGGAAGAAATATTTCCGCAATTGGGAAGAACGCTGTATACGATTGAAGAAAAAAATAAACAAACAAAAATCGGTACGGAGGTTGAAGGCAACAAAGCAGAAAGTGGCGCCATCCGTTCAAGCCTTGAAAAAAGAGGTTGGGGAAAATGCGGCGATACAGAAGGTGGCATGATTGAATGCTTCTACAAAGAAGATATAGAATCCGGAGTTCGTGCAATGGTAGAGGTTTCAGGCGTTAGCGTAGCAGGCTTTGACTACGACCACGAACCGACCGTTGGTCGCTTCTATTTCTTATCCTTGAAATACAAAAATAAACCGATGTGGTTGATGTCTCCAAAAAATGAAACGGATGAACGTTTGGTTGCTTTCGGATCTGTACCACCGGTGTTGTATTCAGAAATCCTTTCGGATCTGCATGCAATAAAAATAAAAGAATTGGTTGGGTGAAGCAATGGTATTAACAGGTCTTGTGTGTGCGCATGCAAGGCCTGTTAATATTATTAAAATAAAAAAAATGGTTGTACTAACATATATCATTCTCTTAATTCTAGTTATTGTTTCAATTCCAATACTTATATATTTTTCACTAAAAAGAATATGTAAGTTGTTAGATAAAAAAAACATTCAATTATCGACGGATATTACTATAATGCTGTTCATTATTTTGACTTCATTAGTACTTTTTGCTATATATGTTTTTTTAAAACAAAGTATGATTTAGGCAAAACAGTATCCTAACAGGCAGCCTCTTCAACAACCATAGCTAGTATAATGTTGTGCGCTATTTTTTATAAAATAAATTACCAACTACTGCCTCTATCCCCGCACTGACTCCGGTAGTAGTCAACTATTTATAGCATAACAAAAACACCAAAACATACACGCGCTCCCGAATAGTGTAATGTATTTTCGAAAGAATCATGACTACTAAATTTCTGTTTATGTTTCTTACTGTAAAGATAATATTGATTTAACATCTTACAGAAGCTGTTTGTTGGCCTCCGCCGCGGCGGAGGCCAACAAAGGGTTGTGGTGAGGCAAGAATGCGTGACGCCAACATGGGTAAAAAATATTCATTTAGAAAATGGAATTCTAGTAATTACTGCAATTAAAGAAGCCGTTACAGGAAATACAGACCCCTATAATTCTGCACAAAAAACATTTGATTTTACATCAGGCAGAATGGAAACCATATCAACCATTTCGGCAAATAGCTCTACTCCCAAAATTCGATATGCAGCACGCATTAAATTACCTGCAGGTTTTGGCATGTGGCCAGCATTTTGGAGTGCGGGAGCAGATTGGCCTACTAACGGAGAAATTGATGTAATGGAAGCGAAGGGTAATTTACCATTACAATTTGGAACCAATTACTTTTATGGTGCTAAAGCTGGAACAAGCGATGTTCCTTGGCAAAGTGGAATAAATTACGTCGGAACAAAAAGCTTAACAGAATACTGGCATGTATATGAAGTAATATGGGAAGAAAATTCATTGACCTTTATGCTCGATGGGAAAGTGATTCGAACACTAGCCAATACAAGCCAATATGGAGAATACGTTAGCAGCATGTTTGGCAAAACACAAAATATTGTTTTGAACCTTGCAGTTGGCGGCGATTACTTTAACAATCCCGATCCCGCCACAATTGTAACAGGATCGATGCAAGTAGATTGGGTTAGAGTATTTACAAACGACTAATAACTAAAAAAATTCCATGTAAGCACCGGCATTGTAAAAAACAATTCCGGTGCTTTTTTTAAATTCATTATTCTCAAACCCTACTATTTTTTCCATCTGAGATATTCCATAAAAAAACTCTCTCTGAGATCGACAACGTTTAATTTTTTAACTGGAAATAAATAGTGGATACTAACCCACCCACTTGGAAACAAATTTACTAGAATATATTTTTCAAATGTGCAAATTGGATCAATTCAGCCATGTTTTTAGTATTGGTTTTATGCAACATGTTTTTGCGATGAGTGTGAACAGTATGTTCGCTCAAAAACAACTTAGTAGCAATTTCTTTACTTGTATGACCTTTTTTTACTAGAGCTAGTACTTCTATTTCTCTTTTTGATAATTTCAATTGAGAATTATCTTCATTAAAAGAAGTATAAGATATGGTTTGTTGAATTTCGTCACTTGCCGTTTTATAGATTAAGAAATCGATGTTGTTGTCTTTTTTTATATGGCTTACATCACTCAATAAAGACAACGTAAACATGGGGATTCCATCTGAATACGTTTCAATAACTGCTAGCTGGATATGACACCAAAATTCTTGTTTGTTTGACCGAACTGCTTTGAAGGTAGTGCTGAACTTATAGCTTTTAACATCTTCATTATTGGCCAAAGCTTCTGCCATTGTTTCACTTATTTTGGGATATATATAGGCATTATAAATTGCCATGTGAGCGGGGTGGAAAGTATTGTATATTGTTTGCATTCCATTTTCGCCCATAAATAACGCCCTTGAATATCCCATGAGACTAGAAAGATTTTCGTTACAATACGTACAACTTAATTCTTTATGGTCAAATATACTGACCGCTACTGGCAAGCTATTGAATAAGGCATCTACATCCCTTAAAAATGTTGGTTTGTGACTGTTTAATGATTGTAAATTCTTTTTGTCAAATAGTTTTTTTCAAATTCAGTTCAAAGCCAACAAAGGACACCATCTCTTTCTTCATAATTCCTCAATAAAGCTTATAATCTCAATATAAAATACCATTAACCATAGTAAATCTAATCAATTGAACGAAACAAGTTAAAATACTTTTTTAACATTTTATTTATAAACATTTAAGTCAGTAAAAGGCATGTTTAGTAAAAATCAAAATATTGTATTAAACCTTGCTGTTGGCGGTACTTATTTAATAATACTAACCCCATGAACGTTTGTAACCAGCACCATGCATGTTGACTAGGTAAGAGTATTTATTAGTAACGAATAACTACAAAATTCTATGTAATAAACTGCCGCGGTAATATATCATCCGTACTGTCGGTTACATCTTTAACCAACAATTTAAAGACACAAATTTATCTAAACCCATTTAATGATAAGATGACAATATCCTTAGGGCAAATTGAAAAAGATGAATACACATTGCGCATTTACGATTCTCAAGGAAAAGTAGTTTACTCAATAAGTGACGTCAATTCTTCAAATCAAGAAATACTTTTAAACGATTTAACCTTTTTGACACCTGGCATATATATAATGAAACTTCAAGGTGAACGCAATTCATATTGTTCTCAAATCATTAAAAAGTAACCGTATTTCAGTTACATTTATCCTATAAAATACGACTATGCTTTCTTCGGATATTGAATAGGTACTGAATGGAAAATGTATGGCTAGTGTATGGGAACTGTATGGCTAGTGTATGAGGAGTGTATGAAATTGGGTTTTAACATTTGGTGTATTTAGGAGAAATGATCATTCACATTAAATAAAAAAAAGGAAACAAGTCAGGTAAAAAAAATAATATTATCAATCCTATTTGCTCTTAGAATGGATGTGGCAAAAATGTGGTGATTATGAAAGCAATTATATGACCCACAACTATAACATTAGAGTCTGTAAGTTGTTAACCACAAAAGAAACAAGGACTGGTTGAGGGGGTGGTTGGACAAGCGTGTATATCGCCAACTTAGAATAAAAAAATATAGATCAATTTCCATTTTAAACAAAAAAAGGCCTTCTATCTTTCGATAAAAGGCCTTTTAGACTTGAAGCTGTAGGAGGGGGATTCGAACCAACCCACGGAGCAATTAGCCATAATGCATAACAATAAGTGGTCAACCCTAGCTTTGGTGCTTTACACTACGTTTATTTTGAAATCTCCACCCCCGAGACAGGAGGGCATGTCTGCCAATTTCAACACCCTACAGTATAATTGTCCGACTGACAACAAGACAAATGTACTAGATTGAATCATTTATTGCAAATATTGTTATAAAATATTTTAATATTTATCATTTTATCAATAAATTAGACATATTATTAATAATTCAATAATAAATACCTAAGATTATGGCCATACATTCCGAAATTGATAGCGTTGATTTAAACATTTTAAGTCAATTGGTGCTAGATGCCTCCATTCCTTATACAGAAATTGCAAAAAACATTGGTGTATCTGGCGGAACCATTCACGTGCGGATGAAAAAAATGATGGATCTGGGAATCGTAAAAGGCTCCCACCTCGACATTAACTATACCCGTTTGGGTTACGACATCACCGCATTCTTAGGTATCTATCTTGACAAAAGTGAGTTCTACGACAAAGCAGTGGATGATTTGCGCAAAATCCCAGAAGTAGTAAATGTTCATTATACCACAGGCAACTTTAGTATGTTTGTTAAAATTATTTGTCGAGATACCCAACACTTAAGGGAAGTACTACACGATAAAATTCAAAAAGTATACGGCATTCAACGTACCGAAACGAGTATTTCTTTAGAAGAATCGATAAACAGAACCCTAGAATTGGGTCATTAAAATGATAAAAAACAATTATTTTTCATAATAAAGGACAATTTTGTCTCTTTTTATATAAGATAATCAAGAACATACATGTATGTATTGATTTAACTCATATTATATTAATATTTGTATGTAAAAGAAGCCATACTTAGCAAATTTGTGCTATTTTTGTATATATAGTATAGAATTAGTCTAAACATAGATAAAGGAAAATATGAGTGATAGTAATAAAATACTTGAAGACATAACCTCATCAGAATATAAATGGGGATTTGTAACGGACATTGAAAACGATTCCTTACCGAAAGGTTTATCGGAAGATACCGTACGTTTCATTTCTGCAAAAAAGAATGAACCAGAATGGTTACTTGAATGGCGCTTGGATGCTTTCCGTAAATGGTTGGCAATGGATGAGCCTGAATGGTCTAATGTAAAATTTCCAAAAATTGATTTTCAGGATATTATTTACTACTCCGCGCCAAAGCAAAAAGTTACATTAGATAGTTTGGATGATATAGATCCAGAACTACGTGCAACGTTCGAGAAACTTGGTATTTCTTTGGATGAACAAAAACGTATGACAGGTGTAGCAGTTGATGCTGTTATTGACAGCGTTTCGATCACGACTACCTTTAAAGGTAAATTGTCAGAACTCGGAATTATTTTCTGCTCTATGAGTGAAGCTGTTCAGGAACACCCTGAATTGGTTCGTAAATATTTGGGTAGTGTTGTTCCGGTAACAGACAACTACTATGCGGCATTAAACTCTGCCGTATTCAGTGATGGATCTTTCTGCTACATTCCGAAAGGTGTTCGTAGCCCAATGGAATTGTCTACCTACTTCCGTATCAATGCAGCAAACACAGGTCAATTTGAACGCACTTTGCTTATTGCTGACGAAGGTGGCTATGTTAGTTATCTTGAAGGCTGTACTGCTCCTATGCGCGATGAAAATCAATTGCATGCTGCCGTTGTGGAACTTGTAGCGATGGAAAGAGCAGAGATTAAATATTCTACCGTTCAAAACTGGTATCCAGGTGATAAAAACGGAGTTGGTGGTATTTTAAACTTTGTAACAAAACGCGGTATTTGTGCGGGTGACTATGCTAAAATCTCTTGGACACAAGTTGAAACAGGATCTGCCATTACATGGAAATATCCAAGTTGCATCTTAAAAGGCGACAACTCTATTGGAGAGTTCTACTCCGTTGCAGTAACAAATAATTACCAACAAGCAGATACCGGCACAAAAATGATACACATTGGCAAAAACACCAAGTCGCGTATCGTTTCTAAAGGTATCTCAGCTGGTAAAAGCCATAATAGTTATAGAGGTTTGGTAAAAATAATGAAGCGTGCAGAAGGCGCACGTAACTACTCACAATGTGATTCCCTATTAATGGGCGACCAATGTGGTGCACATACCTTCCCATACATCGAAGTAGACAACAATACCGCTACGGTAGAACACGAAGCAACGACTTCTAAAATTGGAGAAGATCAAATATTTTATTGCAACCAGCGTGGTATTGCTACTGAAAAAGCGGTAGCCTTAATCGTGAATGGGTATTGCAAAGAAGTGTTGAAACAATTACCAATGGAATTCGCAGTAGAAGCACAAAAACTTCTTGCAATTTCCTTGGAAGGAAGCGTAGGCTAAAAAGCTTAAAGCCGAAGGCTTAAGGCCTAAAGCTTTCAAGCATTAAATAAACGTTAGCTATTTAATAATAAAGTCAAATATATTAATAGCAGACCTCAATAATTTAATCATATAATAATAGTGGACAGCCTTAGGCTTTCCGCCTTAAGCGTTAAGCAAAAATTATGTTATCTATAAAAAATCTACACGCACGCATTGAAGAAAAAGAAATTCTTCGTGGCATCAACTTGGAAGTAAAAGCAGGTGAAGTGCATGCAATCATGGGACCCAATGGTTCTGGTAAAAGTACACTCGCTTCTGTGTTAGCAGGTCGTTCGGATTATGAAGTAACAAGTGGAACGGTTCAATTAAATGGCAAAGATTTATTGGATTTGTCTCCAGAAGATCGCGCTCGTGAAGGTGTGTTTCTTGCTTTCCAATATCCAATTGAAATTCCTGGTGTAAGCACCATCAATTTCATGAAAACAGCTGTGAACGAAGTTCGCGAATACAGAGGTCAAGAGCCGATGGATGCAGTTTCTTTCTTGAAATTGATGAAAGAAAAAATGAAGTTGGTTGAAATCGACGAATCTTTATTGAAACGTGCATTGAACGAAGGATTCTCTGGTGGCGAGAAGAAACGCAATGAAATCTTCCAGATGGCAATGCTTGAACCCATGTTAGCAATTTTAGATGAAACAGATTCAGGTTTGGATATTGATGCATTACGTATTGTTGCCAATGGAGTAAATAAATTAAAGACTGCTAACAATGCAACAATCGTAGTTACACACTACCAACGTTTGCTTGACTATATTGTTCCTGATTTTGTACACGTTTTATACAAAGGACGTATTGTTAAATCTGGCACAAAAGAATTAGCAATGGAATTAGAAGAAAAAGGCTACGACTGGATCAAAGCTGAAGCAGATGCACAAACGGTATAATACCGCCTATACACATGACTACAGAATTGAAAGAATCGCTGATACAGCAATTTAATACGCTTGAAAAAACGACCTCTGCTTCTTTATTGGCAGATACACGCAAAGAAGCAATAAGTGCATTTCAACAATTAGGCTTCCCTACCACGAAGCATGAAGAATGGAAATACACCAACTTGAAGACTACCCTTGCAAAACCATATGCAATTGAATCTGCTGCAACTTTTTCTGCAGAAGATCTTAAAGCACTTACAGCTTTACCAATTGATTGTTATAAAATAATATTTGTTAATGGAATCTTCTCTCCTTCCCTATCTACTATAGATGCTGCAGGAGTTACGATTGAATCCTTTCAAACAAGCAATCAAGAATTAGTACAGAAGTACTTTGGAAAAAATCTTCCATACAACGATAGTATGGTTGCCTTGAATATAGCATTTGCAACAACAGGAACTCTAATTCATGTAAAAGCGAAACAACAGGTTGACAAACCGATTGTTTGTTTTTATCTAGCGGATGTTCGCAATGCAAATGTATTTGCACAACCAAGTGTACTGATTGTTGTAGAAGAAGCTGCTAATGCAATTGTTGTTGAATTGAATCGTAGTTTAGGTTCTAACACTGCATTTACCAATGCTTTCACACATGCTATCTTAAAAAAAGATGCATACCTAGAACAATACAAAATTCAAAACGATATTGATAACAGCAACTTCGTTCACAATTCTCAACTTGTACATGAAGGTAAAAGCAATTCGTATACAACAACTATAACATTAAATGGTGGCTTGGTTCGTAACAACTTAAACGTAACGTTAGCGGCTGAATATTGCGAAGCATATTTAAATGGATTATACCTTGAAAAAGGTTCACAGCATGTCGATAACCACACACTTGTGGATCACGCAATGCCAAATTGCTATAGCAACGAGTTATACAAAGGTATTTTAGACGGCAAATCTACAGGCGTATTCAATGGTAAAATTTGGGTACGTAAAGACGCGCAGAAAACCAATGCCTTCCAATCAAATAAAAACATATTGCTTTCGAAAGATGCTTCCGTTAATACAAAGCCTCAATTAGAAATCTATGCAGATGATGTAAAATGTTCGCACGGAGCAACTACAGGACAATTAGATCCTGAAGCAATGTTCTACCTACGCGCACGTGGCGTTGGTGAAGATACTGCTAAAAAAATGTTGGTGCATGCAATCGCATTTGATGTATTGGAAAAAGTAAAACACGACGAATTACGTGCGTACTTAGAACAAGAAATTGAAGCACGTTTGAAATAAGTACTGAGTATCGAGTTCGAGTACATAGTACTAAGTACAAAATATTTTAATAAAGATTTCATTCAAAATGGAATCTTTATTTTATTTAAAATTGTTTAGTTGAGACTAGATAATTCATTCACCCAGTACTTTGTACTATGTACTCAGTACTCTATACTTTGTTCTCAAATGACTAACGCTATAAACACCGACCTATTCAACTTAGATGGAACGTTAAACATCGAACGTATCCGAGAAGACTTTCCTATTTTATATCAAGAAGTGAATGGCAAGCCCTTGGTATATTTTGACAATGCTGCTACTACCCAAAAGCCCTTACAAGTTGTTGAAGCACTGACGGCTTATTATTTAAACGACAACGCAAATATACATCGCGGTATACATACACTCGCAGAACGTGCTACTGCAGGTTTTGAAGCAACGCGCGATGCAGTAAAAACATTTATCAATGCCAATGAACGTGAAGAAATTATTTTCACACGCGGTACTACAGAAGGTATTAATTTAGTTGCTGCTACTTGGGGTGCAACGAATTTAAAAGAAGGTGATGAAATTGTTCTTTCAGCAATGGAACACCACTCCAACATGGTACCTTGGCATATGTTGGCGCAACGCACAAAAGCGGTTGTGAAAATATTGCCCATGAATGATGCCGGCGAATTACTTACCGAAGCATTCGATACCATCATTACTCCCAAAACAAAACTTGTTTCGTGTGTACATGTTTCCAATACACTTGGAAGCATCAACCCTGTAAAAGAATTAATTGCTAAGGCACATGCTGTAGGTGCTGTAGCAATGATCGATGGAGCGCAAGCTGTTTCGCACTTAGATATTGACGTGCAAGATTTGAATGCTGACTTCTATGCATTCTCTGCACATAAATTATATGGACCAACAGGTGTTGGTGTCTTGTATGGCAAACGTGCACTGTTAGAAGCAATGCCACCTTACCAAGGCGGCGGCGAAATGATTAGTGACGTAAGTTATGAAAGCTGCACCTACAACGAATTACCCTATAAATTTGAAGCAGGAACACCGAACATTGCGGATGTGGTTGCTTTCAAAGCAGCAATCGATTATGTACATTCTATTGGCAAACCTACAATTCGTGCTTACGAACACGAATTGCTTGACTATGCCGTTTCAAAATTAAAAGACATTGAAGGCATTCGTTTAATTGGTACAGCAAAAAATAAAGTAAGCGTACAGTCTTTTGTGTTTTCTGATATACATCATCAAGATTTAGCTATTATTTTAGATAAAGAAGGTGTTGCAATACGCACGGGTCATCATTGTACGCAACCGCTCATGGGAAGATTAGGCCTTACGGGAACTTCTCGCGCTTCTTTTGCATTCTATAATACAAAAGAAGAAATCGATCAATTCATTGCCGCAATTTACAAGGCAATAAAATTATTTAGATAATACATGGCAACAATTAATGAAATTCAAGATCAAATTATTGATGATTTTAACCTATTTGATGAGTGGGACGAAAAGTATGCCTACATCATTGACCTAGGAAAGAAACTTCAAGGAATTGATCCAAAATATAAAATTGAAGAAAATATCATTAAAGGCTGTCAGTCTTTAGTATGGATGACTAGCAACTATCAAGATGGCATTGTTCACTACCAAGGCGAAAGTGACGCAATTATTGTAAAAGGATTGGTTGCACTTTTATTAAAAGTATTAAGCGATCAACCGGCAGAAGATATCGCAAAAAGCGATATGTACTTCATTGATAAAATTGGCATGCAACAACATTTATCAATGACACGCTCTAACGGCTTGGCATCAATGGTAAAACAAATGAAAATGCACGCACTAGCATATCAAAGCACACAAGCATAAATGAATTAAATTATGAGCGAAGTAGAGATAGATCAAACAGAATTAAAAAACAAAGCACTTGAGGCAATACAAACCGTTTACGATCCAGAGATACCCGTTAATATCTTTGAATTGGGTTTAATATATGAAGTTAGTGTTTTCCCTGTCAACAATATATTTGTTCAGATGACATTAACTTCTCCAAACTGCCCTGCAGCACAATCTATGCCCGCTGAAGTTGAAACCAAAATCAAAGCGATTGAAGGCGTAAACGAAGTAACGGTTGAAATTACATTCGATCCATCATGGAGTCAAGAAATGATGAGCGAAGCAGCGAAATTGGAGTTGGGATTCATGTAATTTAAGCCGAAGGCTTAAGGCCTAAAGCTTATCGATTCCTTAATTATAAAACTTATTTCACTCATTGAATAATTAAATAAGAAAAGAAGAATAAATTAACAAAGAAAAAAGCATTAGGCCTTAAGCCTTCTGCATTAAGCCTAAATATATGTATCCAGATCAATTAGTAGCACCAATGAAAGCGGAGCTTTCAAGTGCAGGTTTCGCAGAATTAACAACCGCAGATGCAGTAGAAGCTTTCATGAAGAAGCCAGGTACAGCAATGATTGTTATTAACTCTGTTTGTGGTTGTGCTGCTGGCACAGCTAGACCAGGTGTTGTAAAATCACTTGCAAACGCAATATTACCTGTTAACCTAGGTACTGTATTTGCAGGTGTAGATAAAGAAGCCGTAAGTAAAGCGCGTGAGTATACTGCTCCTTACCCTCCATCCTCTCCTGCTATTGCTATTTTTAAAGATGGCAATCTAGTTCATTTTGTAGAACGTCATCACATTGAAGGTCGCTCTGCAGATATGATTGCAACACATCTTAAAATGGTTTACGACGAATTATAAGATAGTTGTTAGTTTCTAGGCACTAGTTGCTAGAAAATAAATTAACAAATAAGTCCTCTGCTATATTTTAACAGAGGACTTATTTTTTGTAGCTCTATCTAGTAAATTAAAATCTATGGATTTAGTGAATTCTTATATTTAACTTTGAAAATTGCAGTACCTTATACTACGTAAATTTTAACAACCCCCACATTATACTCAATTAAAAAATGAAATATAGAATTCTGTTTATTACTATTTTATGTTTGAGCGTTCATGCTCTTCAAGCTTCGCAAATAGATGGTATCATCATAACTAAAAAAGACACGTTGCATGTACGCTTTGTAGTACCTTTTACCGGAATTGATTTCACCATGCTTCAAAGAGGAGTTAAATATGTTGACAGCTTAGACAATAAATGCAAACTTAAGCCAGAAGATGCCAAGGAAATTCGTTTTGAATACAATGGACAACCTGTTCGAATGCTATCGAGATATGACAACCTTTCATCTTATTCCGATGGATCAACAAAAATTTTCCTAGAACTCATAATAGATGGTCCAATGAAATTGTTTTCATATTATGTAAAAAATACTGCAGTTACAGGCTCTGGTATGGGTGGAGCTCCCGGTGCCTCACCAATAATGATGAGCACGACATATGAAAAATATGTATTACAAAAAGGCATAGGCGATTTAGTTCGTTATGGCAAAATGAATTTTAAAAATGACATGCCCGTATTTGTCAGAAAATGCCCTGCATTGGTAAAACTGATTCAAGACAAAATTTACAAAAGAGGTGATATAGAACAGATTGTTTCTTTTTATAATGCTAATTGTGGAAATTAAATAACCTTATTTAAACCTATAAATAAAATCTTATCCCAACATCACTCAAACATTATAATTCCAAACTAAAATACTACATTTGTTTATCTGACAAATCGGCCACGCATTATACCCCCAAGGTTAAAAACAGGTTTGGGTAATTAATTCATCAATTAGAAGTGTGTACTTCTAAGGTTAATTACCTTTAAACGTGTACCAATGGAATCATCCTTTGAGGACCTTATTAATAGCTATCTTGAAACAAAAGTAGGGATTGCAAACAATTTTTTATCTGCAGACTTAGCTAAAAATTTAGCATCTAATATAATAAGCCTTCACAATCAAAATAAAATGCGCCCTGCGGGAACAGGCAGTGCAGGTCAAGTTTTACACGATAAAAAAAATAGAGGTGATGCTATTTTATGGTTGGATCGGTCACACAACAATAAAGACGAGAATGATTTTTTTGACCGAATCGATACATTTGTCGCGTATCTAAATGAACAATGCTATACAGGAATAAAAAGCTATGAATTTCACTACACCCTTTACGAACCTGGCACTTTTTATAAAAGACATTTAGATCAGTTTCAAAATAGCAACAACAGAGCTTTTTCAATTATCACCTATCTCAATGTAGATTGGAAACAATCTGATGGTGGAGAATTAAGCATCTATCACCCCTCTAGCGAACAACGCATAGAACCCACAAATAGAAAGACGGTATTTTTTAAAAGTAATGAATTGGAACATGAAGTATTACCCACACATGCAACCCGTTTAAGTATTACTGGATGGTTGAAAACATAATTAAACCCCATCTTTATCGGGACAAAAAAAATATTTTATTTTGAGTTTTTTATAATCATAACACTTCCTTGCCAATCAATTATTTCAATTAAGGATTCTGGAATCGTTGGTAAAAACTCATCGAGTGCTTGTTTGATTCCCTCCCAGGTATGATTGTAATCATGAATGATTAATACACCTCCCGCAGAAACTTTAGGGTAAAAGAATTTCAAGGCTTCTATCGTCGGCAAATATAAATCTGCATCTATATGAACAAGTGCAAACGTTTTTTCTGTCAATGTTTTGGTTGTATCAGGGAAATACCCTGGGTAAAAATGAACATTTTTTACATTGCTAAATAAACCTTTTACAGAATCAATGTTTGTATCTGCAAAATTCGTAGTTGTATAGCGATCGTCAATCTTTTTTTCCTGTTTCAAATCTGCATCATTAAACCCTACAAATGTATCAAAAAGGTGTAGTGTTCTTTTTTCATCCATTTGATGCAACATCATTGCCGTTTCACCTTGATATACTCCAAGTTCAGCAAATGCGCCTTTTACATTCATTCGTTTTAATCGATCTACTTGAAACCAAAAATTATAAAATCGAACTTTATCTCTATAATTACGCTCAATCTTAATCAGTTCTTTTGAAACAATTCCTTCCTTAACGGCTGCTTCCCATTTATAGGGTTTGCTAATTTTATACGACCAATTTGTTTCTAAAAATTTAAAGCCAAGTAAAAATAATATCAAAATTAACGCTAAGCTTATAAATTGAACGGTTGAAACGGCTAATATCATAGAAATAGTACTGAATGGAATAAGAACGAATATAAATAGAATATGTATGCATTAAATATTAAAGACGAAATAAAGCTAAAAAACTATGGTTTTACAAGAGAGTTCATTGAATAACAGAATATAATACATTCAAATTGAAATAATTAAAGCCTTTTTTGTAATTTCATACAGATAACCACAAATGAATACTTCTTCATTTGTATATTTTCATTTACTTTCTCCAATTATAGGATTTACACAACAATATATACGTCTTCAAGCAAGTAAAACCTTTATATATAGTAATAGCTTTAAACACAGCCATTAATTAATAGCAACATTATGAAAAAGTCATTAGATCTTTTAAAAGAAATTACACAATTGACATATAAAATTGAAAAAGAATATCCTGAATTGTACGTCTATTTAGATGAGAATCCTATAACAATACCAACTGAAAATCACCCAGATTTAAATAAAAGACTTTTTTCAGATTATTTATCAACCTTAAAGGTTCTATTAGAGCATCATATTGAAACACATCGAACAAAAAAATAACACTGATTTATAAAGATAAAAACATTACCCACTACTCGTTACAATAAAGCATATGGAAAACATCCGAAACAAGTCCTATAATACAGACAAGCACTTTGATTTATCAATGGATTTGATGTGCATTGCTGGGTATGATGGATTCTTCAAAAAAATAAATCCTGCTGTAACGAAGCATTTGGGATATTCAGAATCGGAGTTGTATTCAAAACCCATCAATGACTTTGTTCACCCTGAAGATAAGATTGCCACCATTGCAAGTAGATTGCACGTACATCAAAACAAACCCTTATTAAATTTCGAAAATAGATATCTAACAAAAAAAGGTTCTATTGTTTGGCTACTTTGGACGTCAATGCCTTCAGATGAAGAGCAATTAGTCTATGCCGTTGCAAAAAATATTACCCACAAAAAAATTGAAGAAGAGAATAAAAAATCTTTGATAATAAAATACACAAATGAAAACAACAATTTCAAGCACTTTTCATATACCATTTCGCATGACCTCCGTTCTCCCATAAATAATCTAATTAGCATCGTAGATTTTATTAACATAGAAAAAATAAATGACGAGCAAACGCAAGAATCCTTTTCAATGTTAAAAAAAAGCAGTACACATTTAAAAGATACGGTAGAAAATTATATTGACAATTTAAATTCTAACAAATCCATTCAAAATACATGTACGGAATTAAATTTAACGCAGTCATTAAATGAAGTATTAACTTCGATAGATACATTCATTACAAGTTCAAATACAAAAATCCATATAGACTTTTCGGAAACAGAAATCATACAATTCAATAAAATTTATTTAGAAAGTATTTTTTTAAATCTAATTACGAATGCAATAAAATATTCAAGAAAGGACCACACCCCTACTATCCATATTTCATCAAGAAAACAGCATAATATAGATCAACTTATTATTCAAGACAATGGCTTAGGTTTTAATCTATCTGAAATGAAGGATGAACTTTTTGGCTTCAATAAAAAATTTCACGATCACCCAGATAGCAATGGGATTGGCTTGTATTTAGTGTATAACCACATACATAGTATGGGAGGGAAAATTGAAATAGAAAGTGAAGTAAATATTGGAACAACTTTTACAATTAGCTTCATAAATAATTTATAATTCTATTTATGTTCATTGAAATAAAAGTTTCTGATTTAATTAATTCTATTTTATAATAAATATGTATCTCGAAAAAAAAACACGAATACTAATTTATATACTTTCCCTATTCATGAGCATTCATACATTCGCTCAAGAAGACACATTGAAACCAAGTTTTAAAATTAGCGGATACTTAGAAACGTATTATTGTTATGATTTTGGGAAACCTGCAGACCATAACAGACCAGCCTTCATCTATGCATTCAATCGAAGTAACGAAGTAAACTTAAACATCGGTTTTATAAAAGCTGCGTTTGAACATACCAATGTACGCGCAAATTTGTCAATCATGACTGGTACGTATGCTAACGCAACATTAGCATCAGAGCCGGGTGTACTGAAAAATATTTTCGAAGCGAATGCTGGCGTAAAAATACATAAGACCAAAAATATTTGGATAGATGCGGGTATTTTTGCTTCGCATATTGGTGTAGAAGGTGCTATAGGTAAAGATTGCTGGAACCTAACGCGAAGTATTGCTGCAGACAATTCCCCCTACTATGAATCTGGTATTAAAGGAACGTACATAAGTGACAATTCAAAATGGTTAATCAGTGCACTCATATTAAATGGATGGCAACGAATACAACGAATTGATGGCAACAATACCATCGCCTTAGGGCATCAAATCACCTATACACCATCATCAAAATTAACTATTAACAGCAGTTCTTTTATCGGAAACGACAAACCAGATTCAGTGAGACGAATGCGCTATTTCCATGATTTATATACCATATATAAAGTAAATAAATCTGTTGGTCTAATTGCAGGGTTTGACATTGGAGCAGAACAAAAAAGTAAAGGCAGTGATTCATATAACGTATGGTATTCGCCTTTTTTGCAAGTGAGATACAATGTTTCACCAAAATTAACTCTAGCTGGTCGAGTGGAATATTACAAGGATAGAAATCAGGTAATCATTCAAACAGGAACGGCATATGGATTTCAAACAATCGGCTATTCGATCAACACCGATATACCTATTACAAAGTATGCTTTATGGAGAATTGAAGCACGCACCTTGTCAAGCAAAGATCAAATCTTTGAATTAAATCATAAAAGCAGCAATCACAATTACTTCATTACAACTTCACTTGAAGTTGCTTTTTAATTTATTTGCTAAAAATTACATTCTTATAAAAATGAAACCAACATCAGATCCTTTTGGCAACGCCGTAATAGAATATCTTTCCAACAAATCCGATGCAAAAATTACCGTTGAAAGTAATTTAACAGAAGATGAAGAAATTCCTGTATCCTATCTATTTCGAAAAGAAAATGACTTGCCCGAAAAAGAATTATTTGCACTTCAAAACGTACAGGGTAGAATTTTAGATGTTGGAGCAGGATCTGGCACACATAGCTTATTACTGCAAGCACAAGGACATGAAGTAGTAGCTATTGACATCTCAGAATTATGCGTTGATGCAATGAAAATACAAGGAATTAAATATACTGCATGCGTTGATTTTTTCGAATATCAGGACACAGAAAAATTTGACACCATTCTTTTTTTAATGAATGGGTTCGGGATCGCAGGTACACTAGAGAACTTAGAACCTCTATTTCTTAAATGTAAATCATTGCTTAAGCCGAATGGAATCATCATTGGAGAATCTGCAGATATCTTATATTTATTTGAAGAAGATGATGGATCTTGCGCAATAGATATCAATGGTGTTTACTATGGAGAAATGACCTATAAAATGACCTACAAAAATACTGTTGGTGATTGGTTTCCATGGCTTTATATATCTTCTGATTTACTTACAGATTGTGCAGACCAATCCGGATTTCAATTAAAAGAGATTAAACATGGAAGTGACGACGATTTTATGATCTGTTTTCAGCTCAAATCATAATTTATAACTGCAACTTTAATGAAAGTTGCAGTTATAAATTATTAAATATTATTTCATTTGTTCTATTTTAACCTATGTACTTACATATCAAGGATTAGATTTACTTACTAATGAATTTTGTCGTACATTGCACAAGTATCATATAAATCCAGAAGTGGCAGCGAAATTCTACCAGTTCAATTTTATATCAAGCCATTAAAAACTATTAGAATCAATCGCATTAGCACACTATGAGTAAATCACAAGAGACCTGGAACAAAAAAGAGGCAGAGAAAAAAAGAGCAAAGAAAAAGCAAGATAAAGAACAAAAGAAAGAAGATCGCAAAGCAAATGCCAAAGAAGGAAGTAGTTTTGAAGATATGCTTGCTTATGTTGATGAATATGGCAACATCACTTCTACTCCACCAGATCCACTTAAGAAAATTGTTATCAAAGAAGAAGATATTCAGATTGCAATTCCTAAGTTAGCAGACATGGCGCCAGTTGATTTGATTCGTAAAGGGATTGTAACATTCTTCAATGATTCAAAAGGATACGGCTTTATTAAGGATATGGAAACACAGGAAAGTATTTTTGTACACGTGAACGGCTTAGTTGACGCTATCAAAGAAAATAACAAAGTAACATTTGAGGTAGAAATGGGACCCAAAGGCCCTAACGCAGTAAATGTGAAACAATCAAAGTAATATCATTCATTACTCTTATATAAAAAAAGTCCCAATTATATTGGGACTTTTTTTATGAGTTATAGAAGAGTTTTTGATTTACATTAAACCAATACACTCCTTTTTAGTTTTTTCAGCTTAATTAAAAACAAAGATTGATGTTATGCCAACATTTCATCATCTCTTAAATCTTTACGTTTCACATATCTTGATAATTTAAAGCCGTAAACCGATATATACAAATAACAAATAATTACAATAAGTAAGGCAAAATCATAATTCGCATAGGCAAAATTACGGACATTGAATGGCAATACTGCTCCGCCAACAATAAACATAATCAGTACTGCTGAACCATCTAAGGAGAACTTACCCAATCCATTTACACCTAAGGTAAATATACTTGGGAACATAATAGAGTTAAACAAACCAACAGACATGATCAAGTAATAATTCATCTCTATATGCTCTTTTGGCATTAGAATGGCAACGCAAATCAATGCCGTAGAAATTGCCCCTGCAACACCTAAGGCTTTATTTGTAGGTACATAGAGTAATAATAACGCCCCTACAAAGCGCCCAACCATAGCGAGTTCCCAATAAGTACTAACCATTAATGGAGCAAAGTCTTCTAAATAATTGGCTAAGGATACTTCTGCGCCCACATATGCAAAAATAGCAAAAGCACCTAAACGTAATTGAGAAAAGTGCAATACATGTCGACGACGTTTGGAAGTAACTTTGTTAAGTGGTTCTAAATTTTGAGTATTCAATTCTGGTAAATATGTTAACATTAAAAAAATTGCAAACAAGACCATTAATATTCCAAAGAACAAATACAAATAATTAATGTAAGCAGCCTCGATTAAAACTTTATCAACCAATGGCAATGTTTCTAAGTATTCGATCGGCAAATCAATATAGTGTCCTAATAATGCCATTGATATAATTGGACCTACAACAGCACCGAGAGAATTAAAGGCTTGAACAAATACCAACCGACTTGCAGCTTTTTCCACTCCGCCTAAAAGCACAACGTACAAATTAGCACCCACTTGTAAAATCGTAATGCCTGCAGCCATACAAAACAAGGCTCCTAAAAACACATAATATAGTTTATAGCTTACAGCGAGCAGAAACAAAAAGCACCCTGCACAAGCCAACAACCACCCAACCAATATGCCTTTTTTGTAGCCAATTTTTTTAATCATCCTACCTGCTTGAAGGGAAACGACAAGATAGGTGCAGAAAAAAGTTAAATTTATAAATGTTGCAACTGAATAATTTAGTTCAAAAATGAATTTAAAGTGATGGTATAAAAACAAATTTAGATTTGTTAGAAGACCCCACATAAAAAAAAGTACAGCCATAACAAATATCAATACGAATCTTTGTTTTGTACTGATATGAAGTGTTATTTCTTTCATTTAAACTATTATTATTTTATTATTCTTATTTTCATTTAAGCCAACATTCCAATATCTAACACAATAAAGTCGTTTGGAGCAATTGGTATACGAGTGATCGTATCACCCTCTACCTTCAAATCTGCAATTAAACATTTAGAATCGGCAGATAAATATACAACTAATTTATTATTACGTGACATTGGGCGCGCAAGTTTAACGTTAACTAACTCATTTTCAGAATTTAAATTGTACAAAACAAGCTTCGATTGAGTTAAGTTGCTTATTTGTAAGGCAATACAATCGCCTTTATATAAATGCTCCACGATACAACTTTCAACAATCCCCAATTGCATTCCCCATTCTTCTCGAAATTTTGAAAACTGTTTTATAGTTTTATAAAAAACAGACTCTTTATTAAAAACATCCGTTGAACCAAATGGATCAAACATACACTCTCGAATGGCGCTATCATTCTTCCCCTTTCCCTTCAATCCTTGCTCTGTTCCATAATAAATACACGGAACACCTGGCATCATCAAAAAAACTTTTAATAAATTCAAAAACTGAGATTTGTTGGTATTTGAGGCGATTCGTCTTTTAATCTTTTGCCCTATTTGATCGTGATTATCCAAAAAACGAATTGGAATTGCATCTAGAGACGTTTGATGGATACCTATTTGTTTTTCATTTTTATGAAGTAAACGATCAACGGATGTAAAGTAAAAGTCGAAATCTAAATACCCATCAATCGCCTTATACTTCTCCACTACAGATAGATTCGAAATAATTTCTGCAAAAATGAAAAAATTTTTTTTACCCACACCTAAGGCTAGTCTTTTAATTTCTTCAATAAATGTATTCAACCAATTTGGCGGTATATGCTTTGCCGCATCAATTCTAAAACCATCACAATCTGTCAATGCAAACCAATAAGAATAGATTGCAACCATTACTTCTAAGTTTGAATCACCTTGTGAGGATGCATCTTGAATCAAATCTTTCAATTCATAAATATCGCCTTCCCATGTTTCGGGTATTGCTTCCCAATCTTTAATTCTACCTTTACGGTTGTAGCAATTAAAGTTTCTTAATTCTGAAGGAATAGGCTTATCGCTATAACGCCAAGATTTGGTTGTGTAGGTTTTCCCTTTTTGATAAACGGGTTGATTTTTTATATAAGACCAATTGTCGCCCGTATGATTTAAAACTACATCAAAAAATACACGCATGTTTAATGCATGAGCTTTTGTTACTAATTCTATTAAATCATCTTTAGTTCCCCATTCTTTATCTACCTCTAAAAAATTTTCAATTGCATAACCGTGATACGATTCAAAGTTATTTTGTTGAAAAGGATTAAGCCAAATAGAAGTCATTCCCATTTCTGAGATATACTCCAATTGTTTTATTATTCCTCTAAGAGTACCCTTGCATCTACGTTGCAATTCTTCTGCTGATCCATATCCTACTTGAGAAGTAGTGGTAGTACGTTCTTTACCATCATGAAATCGATCAATGAGTAAAAAATACATACACTCCTCTTGTATTGGTCTAGAGCAGTTCCAATAGATTTTATCATTAGTAATCGCAGCTAACTGAATATCTTTTATAGACTCCATAAAAAAAGCCCCTTAGGGCTTATAATTTTTTACTTATTTAGAAGATTGAAACGTAAATTTTGTCTTAAATGCTGCCAACTCTTCTGTGAAATTCGTTAGTTGCAGGGGTATATATTTCAGTAACTTCGTTTCTGGATTCACTTTTTGTTCTCGTAATTCTAAATGTTGATTGATAAAGATAAATTCTAAGGAAGGATATAAATCTTTCACTTCATCTATCAAATCATATATTTCTAAATTACGTTCAGTTAAATTATAAATGTCAGAAGGAATATCTTTTGTTAAAATTGCTTGTAACGAATCTACCGCTTTATCAACATGAATAAATGAACGACTTTGTCTTCCATTTCCATGTATTGAAATTCTATTTTTATAATGCGATTCAAACATAAATTTATTTATAACAGCATCAAAACGCATAGAAGCAGAATAGCCATATATATTTCCTAAACGAATAATAATCGCATTCATCTTAGATCCCAAGCGCGCTACATGCTCTTCACCACGCATTTTTGAAATACCATAAATCGTCTTAGGATTCACAACTGTATTTTCATCAATCATTTCTTTTCCCGAGCCATAAACAGAACAACTGCTTACATAAATTAACTTTTTAACCGTTTTTAATTCTTCAATTGCATACACCAATTCTGCAGTACCCCAGTGATTCACTTGTTCAAACAAATGACTATCGTTATTCGCAAAAGGAGTAGACGCACGAGCGGCCAAGTGATAAACGACATCAATATCTTTAAGTACTTTTTTAATTTTTCGGGTGTCCAACAAATCACCGAACTCAAACTGAATTTTATCTGTTCGGATTTGTTTGGTAGCGTTTATAAATAAGTTGTAGTTCTCTCTAGATAAGTTATCATAAACGATAACTTTTGATACAATAGGATTCTCTGCTAACTTAAGTACCAACTCTGTCCCCACATATCCCGCACCACCTGTAACTAATACATTCATATAAATAAACTTATTATTATTTTTTTGTAATCAATTCTGTATTCAAGCCACACTCTGTTTTATTCAATCCAAACCAACGTCCTTGACGGTTGTATGAATCAATATCAAATTTACGTGTGCACGGCTCACATCCAATACTTAAATATCCTTTTGCCTCTAAGGGGTGGCGCGGAATATTATGTTCTTTAATATACTTTTCAATCATGCGTACATCCCAATCCAACATAGGATGGAAACGTGTTGTATTGTGAGGTGCGTCTTGTTCTATATTAAACCCTTTACGAACGGCACTTTGATCAGCACGTACACCATTAATCCATATGTCATATTCTGTCAATACAGCATCTAATGGTTGCACCTTATTGATATAGCAACAATGATCCGGATCTGAGGTAAACAACAATCTCCCTTCAGCATCTTTTTGCATATTTCTTGGTATAGATGAAGAAATAACGCGCACATCTAACTTATATAAGTCTGCAATTTGATCTCTGTATGCTAATGTTTCAGGAAAATGATATCCTGTATTTAAAAAATATACTGGAATAGATGCATCGTATTCACTTAATAAGTGTAATAATACGATGCTATGTGTTTGAAAAGAAGAGGACGTAAAAAGCGTTAAGCCCTTTTCTTTATACGCATCTAGTTTTTGATATATTTCTTCTTTAATCATCTCCAAACAAAATTTAATTTTGCAAATTAGTAAATTAGTACCTCTCAACAAAATTTTAAAGCTAACTAGTTCCAAATAAGAAATAATATTTCGAAAAAAAATGTTTCTCACGCCAAAGAAGGAATATTTATTAAAAAGTCGAATATAAATTCTGCAAAAAGAAAAGGATTCAAGTATTTGAAAGTGTAATTTTGAATAATACAGATAAACTTCAAATTTGCTATATTTTGAAAACGGCTATATTTAGGAAAGAACATTTCAATGCTGCGCACCGGTTATTTAATCCGAATTGGAGTGATGAAAAAAATGATGAAATATTTGGCAAGTGTAACAACCCAAATTATCACGGTCATAATTACGAATTGATTGTTAAATTAACAGGTGATATTGATCCGGTTACAGGTTACGTCTACGATACAAAATTATTGAGTGATTTAATTAAACAACATATTTTAAATCGGTACGATCACAAAAATTTAAACTTGGATTGTGAAGAATTCAAAAACCTTAATCCTACTGCCGAAAATATAGCGCAACAAATATACATCACATTACGCGCGTTAATTGAGCCATCAATTGACTTGAAAGTAATATTATATGAAACAGAACGAAATTTCGTTGAATACCCGGCATAAAAAAATGATAATGGACGAATTAGGTGATGATCACGTTTCTTCTTCAATTGAAACACCCCTTAGAAAAGATGCTTTTGAACAAGATGACAACTTGAAAATTGAGTTGATTCAAAAACACTTTAAAGAAATCATGCATATACTTGGCTTAGACTTAACAGACGATAGCTTAAAGGGCACTCCCAATAGAGTTGCAAAAATGTATGTAAAAGAAATATTCAGCGGTTTAAATCCTGCGAATAAACCAAAAGTACGATTATTCGAAAATAAATATCAGTACAATGAAATGCTCATAGAGAAAGACATTACACTCTATTCATATTGCGAACATCACTTTGTACCCATCATTGGTAAAGCACACGTAGCCTATATTTCTGCAGGAAAAGTTATTGGTCTTTCTAAAATTAATAGATTGGTAGAATATTACTCGAAAAGACCCCAAGTGCAAGAGCGGCTTACTGTACAAATAGCAGAAGCATTAAAAGAAGCAATACAAACAGAAGATATTGCTATCGTAATTGACTCCGCACATTTATGTGTATCTTCAAGAGGCATCAAAGACACTGCAAGCACTACCATAACAGCATACTATTCGGGTAAGTTTAAAGAAGATCAAACTAAAAATGAATTTCTAGCTTTTATTAAAAAATAAAAAAATGAAATTAGAAGACGAAATAAAGCAAGTAAAAGCGTTTAGAAGTGAATACAGCAAAGCAATAGTAAATCTAATTTTTACATATAATTGGTTTGATTCACACTCGAAAGATTTTTTTAAAGAGTTTGATATTACTTCACAACAATTCAATGTTTTACGAATCTTACGAGGACAACACCCTCAGCCTTCGACCATTAATTTATTAAAAGAACGAATGCTCGATAAAATGAGCGATGCTTCTAGATTGATTGAACGTTTACTGATAAAAGGATTGGTTGAACGAACAAAAGCATCTACAGATAAACGTGCTGTTGATATTTACATTTCCCCTAAAGGAGAGAAACTATTAAGTAAGATTGATCTTAAAATGCCTTTTTTTGAAGATATATTTAAAACATTAACAGATGATGAAGTAGTTATATTGAATTCGTTATTGGACAAATTAAGAGGGTAATCCACCAACTTATCCACAAAATGACCGTTTCCCATATCTAATCGAATTAAAAAGGGTTACCAATAGGATTGCAAAAGTATATAAAACATGAATGACCAAGAGATTTTAGTGCGACTAAAACAGGGCGATGAGAATACCTTGGACTTACTTTATAAGCAACATTATCGAATGATGGTAAAATTAATCATCAAAAATAGTGGTAGTGAAGAAGAAGCGAAGGACATTTACCAAGAGTCATTAATTGTATTGTGGCAAAAATCCCATGATCCAAACTTTGTACTATCTTCAAAAATAAGCACTTACCTATACAGTATTTGTTTAAATCTTTGGAGAAAAGAATTAGAGCGAAAAAAACGTTTTTCGCATGAAATGAAAGAAGGTACTGAAATAATGGATATAGATAAAGATGAGCGCATTCAAATCATCAATAGCTGTATTCAAAAATTGGGAGAAACGTGTAGAGACATACTTACGTACTATTATTTCGATCGATTATCGATGGTTGAAATAGCAGAAAAAATGGGTTTTGCTAACTCGGATACCTCAAAAACAAAAAAATACAAGTGTAAAAAGGAGTTAGACCTCCTTGTTAAGTCATTATATAAAGAAAGTGATTTTCTAGATTAATAGTATGAATATCTCAGAAGAAATAATTGATTCGTTTGTGCGTGGGGAGTTAAAAGGATCAGAATTAGATGCTTTTAACAACTCTGTAGCTGCAGACCCACAATTGCAACAACAGGTATCGTTTCAGAAAGAAATTGTCGGTTCTATAAACCAATTCCGTCATCAACAGTTAAAAAGTAGATTAAACGCTATTGCAGTTAAACCTATAGGTGTGTCACTGTTGGGTTCAAATTACGCAAAAATTGCAGCTTCTATTACCGCAGTAGTTATTTTGTTAGGAAGCTATGCTATTTATGATAACGTTACAAGCAAAACAAAAGATGTTGTTTTAAAGAATCCATCTAGTGAAACAATAGCCAATAATTCTTCAAATTCAGATAAGACAACTGTTACAGAAGTTGTACCAATACAAACCACTGAAAACCTGAATAAGGTATCCAACACAACTAAGTCTACGCAAGGAAACAGCATTGTAACACCTGCCAATGGTATAGATTCAAAAAAGAAACCCGTTACGACTTCCACCAAAGCGTTTGAATCAAATACGCAATCGAGTGTTAAAACAGATTATTCTGATCCACAAATGGAATCAGATAACATGATTAACGGCATTAACGATAACTTTGAAATGCCTAGCATGAATACAGATGTAAACTCTTCTTCTGTATCATCACCTCAAATCAAAGTAAACATTGTTAAAGAAAACAATTTGGGCTACCAATTCTTCAACAACCAATTATTCTTGCACGGTAATTTCTCTAATAGCACGTATGAGTTATTAGAACTCAACAATAAACCGTCTAAACAATTGTTTTTATACTTTGAAAACAATTATTATGAACTCGTTCAGGGTAAAACTAAAACGACTCCATTGTCCCCTATTAAAGATTCTACTGTATTATTACAATTAAATCAATTGAGAGCACATTAATCGGATAAGATAATGCTTTCAAATTGGATAGGTCAAATTTCTTCGGTAAATTTGACCTATTCGTTTTTTAAATCAATACGTGGCAGAGACAACAACAAAAAAGAGAAAAAAAATACTTGGTAGCTTTCCGTATGCTACCGTTATTTTTAGCATTACGTTATCATTAAGTGTGATTGGTGTATTTGGATTAATTTTAATTAATGCGCAATCCATCAAAAAAATCATCAACAACCAAGTTGGTGAAGTACAGATATATGTACATAATCACATCAATGATTCCATGATGCTTGATTTTAAAAACACGTTATACAAAAAAAATTACTTAGCTAAAGATTCAAAAGGTGTTCCTGAAATAACCTTTATTTCAAAAGAAGAAGCCAAAGCAGATTATATCAAACAAACTGGGCAAGATTTCACTAAAATCATTGAGGAAAATCCACTGCGTGCATCCTATACACTACATATATCCGAAAACAATACAGATTCAGCATCGATGAATTTTATCGTTCAAGATTTAAATGCACAACCAGCCGTTTACGAAGTAATTTACGAAGAAGCACTATTAAAAAAAGTAACTAAAAACATTCAGAATGCAGGTATTGTTTTAGGCGCCTTTGCATTGCTCCTAACAATTGTAACCTTCTTTTTAATTAATAACACAATCAAACTTGCACTCTATTCTCAACGCTTTTTAATACGTAGCATGCAATTGGTTGGCGCTAGACCTTTCTTTATACAAAAGCCCTTTATTTACAGAGCCATGGTACAAGGTATGGTTAGCGGACTGTTAGCATCCATCCTATTATTTGTGTTACAAGAATATGCATTTACTGTTATAGAAGATTTGAGAAAAATTTATGCTCCTGAATTAACCTATTATTTATATGGAGCACTTATTATTACAGGAGCAATAATTGGCTTAATTAGTTCGTACCTTTCTGTACGTAAATACATGTACTTATCTTTAGACGATTTATATTAAAATAAAATGAGCAAAGGAAAATTAGTTTTCGGAAATATCAATTACATCATTATGGTTGCTGGAGTATTATTAATGGTACTCGGCTATTTCGTTATGGCTTCAGATACTGAACAATATGGTTTCGGAACAAGAGGATTAACAGTAGGCCCATTGATTGTATTACTTGGTTTAATCATAGAATTTGTAGCCATATTTTATTCTTTTAAAAAGAACGTTTAATAATGACTTGGATTGAAGCATTAATATTGGCAATCATTGAAGGCATCACAGAGTTTTTACCTGTATCCTCTACTGGACACATGATTATTGCTTCTGCCTTTATGGGAATAATAAACGACCCATTCACAAAAGTTTTTGAAGTAGCTATACAATTTGGAGCAATCCTTTCGGTAGTTGTGTTATACTTTAAACGCTTCTTCAAAGGCTTAGATTTTTATTATAAACTATTTGTAGCATTTCTTCCAACGGCAATTGTTGGGCTGCTTTTAAAAAGTCATATTGATGCATTACTCGAAAACGTTTGGGTAGTAGCGACGACCTTACTTCTTGGTGGCATTGTATTAATCTTTGTAGACAAGTGGTTTGAAAAAAATGAAACAGAAGGCATCGAAGAAGTTTCATACAAAACAGGATTCTTAATCGGATGTTTCCAATGCCTTGCAATGATACCAGGCATGTCTAGATCTGCTGCTACTATAATTGGTGGCTTAACGCAAAAACTAACACGCAAAGCTGCTGCTGAATTTTCTTTCTTCTTAGCTGTTCCAACTATGTTTGCTGCTACAGCAAAAAGTCTGTACGATGAAAAAGATCTCATACTTGAATCTGCAGATAAAATCCCATTACTTATATTCGGAAATGTAATAGCCTTTATTGTAGCAATGCTTGCCATAAAATTCTTCATTAACATTCTAACCAAATATGGCTTTAAAGTATTTGGTTATTACAGAATTGTACTTGGCCTCTTATTATTGACACTACTACTTATGAATGTAGATTTAGCTGTCGTTTAAAAGTACCTCCTTCTGAAATTTACTACCACTATGCCTTCCGAAATAGAAAAAATACAACACGATCTGGTTTTGTGTATTGACAAGCCATATCAATGGACTTCCTTTGACGTTGTCAGAAAAGTACGTAGAGTATTACAAATGAAAAAGGTGGGACATGCAGGCACGCTAGACCCATTAGCAACAGGCTTACTCATTGTATGTAGTGGAAAAAAAACGAAGACTATTGAATCATTAATGGATGACGAAAAAGAATATTCAGGTGCTATAAGCTTGGGCGCAACAACGGCATCCTACGATCTTGAATTACCCTTAGAAAACATAACAGACATTTCTCATTTAACAGAAATCGAAATACGAAAAACAGTATTACAATTTTTAGGTACCATTACACAAACGCCTCCTATCTATTCCGCTATTAAAGTAGATGGTAAAAGAGCTTATGATGAAGCCAGAAAAGGAAATGAAGTAGTATTAAAGAAACGAAACGTTTTTGTTAAATCCTTTACGATTGATAGAATAGAATTGCCTCTGGTTTACTTCAATATTGTTTGTAGTAAAGGCACCTACATACGTACCATAGCACATGACTTTGGAGCATACTTGCATTGCGGTGCACATCTTCACGCACTCAGAAGAGAACGTATTGGAATGTATTCGGTATTGAATGCACAAACACCTGAAGAACTCGAAGCTACTTTTAATATTCAATGAAAATCTATAGAAACATAAAGGAATTTCAGGCAGTTAAAAAAGCTGTTGTAACGATAGGCGCTTTTGATGGTGTTCATATTGGGCACAAAAAAATATTAAACCGTTTAACAGAATTATCTAATTTGGTAAATGGCGAAAGTGTTTTAATTACCTTTTGGCCTCACCCAAGATTTGTATTAAAAAAAGATGCTGAGCCCATTGGTCTTTTAAATACATTAGAAGAAAAAATTCATTTACTCGATACCTACAACATCGATCATTTATTGATTTTAAATTTCAATGAAGAATTTTCAAAATTAACGGCAGATTCGTTTATTGATAATATTTTAATCAAAGCGATTGGTACAAAGTATTTGGTATTAGGATATGATCATCGCTTTGGAAATAACAGAGAAGGTGGCATTGATTATTTGAATGCGCATAAAGATCGTTTCGGCATTGAAGCCATTGAAATTCCCAAACAAGAAATAGAATCGTTAACAATATCCTCTACCCTAATTCGCAAAGCCTTATTAAACGGTGATAGCAAAACAGCAAATCAAAATTTAGGTTACCCGTATTTACTTAGAGGATTTGTAATTGAAGGCAATAGATTGGGCAGAACAATTGGATTTCCAACTGCCAATATATTTATTGAAGATCAAGATAAACTCATACCTAAAAATGGCGTGTATGCGGTACATGTATATCTTGAAGGGGAACGCTACAAGGGTATGCTAAATATTGGTGTGCGCCCAACCATCAATAACGACAAACGCAAAACCATTGAAGTGCACATATTTGATTTCGATAAAGAAATCTATGGAAAAACCCTTCGTCTTGAATTACATACGTTCATGCGCGAGGAGGAAAAATTCAATGGATTAGAAGCGCTCGTTGAGCAATTAAAGAAAGATGAAATAACGAGTAGGTTATTGTTGAAATAAATTATTTTTTTAGTTCAATAAATACAGGAAAATGATCGCTGTAACCGCCTACGTATTTATTGCCTACATATGTTCTGAACGGTCCTGAATTTAAATCTTGTTTATAATACAACCAAATAGGATCATAAATTTCAGCTGTAACAAATTGGACACCTTTTTTATCCATTACAGAATTACTAACCACTATTTGATCAAATAAGAGCCAATCTTTTTTATATTTACACGTACCCTCCCCATCTTGTTGTAAGGCTTTAAAAGGGTTCATCATTGCAGATACAGAATCCTTTTGTTTCGATTTCATCACAGGTTGTTTTGTTAACATTTCCACACTTTTATTACTAGGTTGATCGTTAAAGTCGCCCATTACAAAAATTGCTGCGTCTGGATTAATCGCTAAAATTGAATCCATTAAACGTACATTTAATATTGCCGCCGCAAGACGTTTGTGTTCAGATTCACGTTCACCTTCTCTGCGCGAAGGCCAATGATTGACTAATATATGAACAGTATCTTTCCACAAAACACCTTTTACAACAAGTACTTCGCGTAAAAAAACATCCGTTTTTTTATCACTTGATAAATACGTTGTGAGTGGAGTGAAAAATTGAGGATTATATAATAAAGCTACATCTATTCCACGGGTATCGGAAGAGTTAAAATGTACGATTTCAAACGTAGAATCTGTATGTAATAAGTCTTCTAATACCTGTTTATTTTCAACTTCTGCCAATCCAAGCAAGGCAAGCGATTGAGTTTCATTTAAGCCTTGAATAACGCTATACGTATGTTCTAACTTTTGTTTATAGCGCACATCTGTCCATTTAAGTTTCCCTTCAGGAAGAAAATCATTGTCATTTATATGTTTATCATCTTCTGTATCAAATAGGTTTTCTGCATTATAAAAACCGATTCTACATACAGATACATTCGTTTTATGGGGTTTGTGAATGCGTTCAGAAGGTACAGAACAGGAAAAATTACACACTACAAGTATAACAACTGCTATGTTATTGAAATTCAAACGTTTTAATACGCACAATAAATTAAGACCTTTCATACGGATAAATTACAATTTATAACTTGCTTTAGAGTTAAATCATCAAGAAATTAGCAGAAATATTTTAAATAGAGATGAAAAATTCAGAAATAAAGTTTAGCATTAAACTTGACGATAAAAACGTTCCAGAATCAATTCTATGGGAAGCAACAGACGGCCCGTCTGATAAGCCTTTACCAACAGATGCGATCGCATTGTCTTTGTGGGATCATTCTCAAATGAATACCATGCAAATTAATATTTGGACAAAAGAAATGCCTGTTGAAGAAATGAAACGTTTCGCTATAGAAGGTATTGGTGGAATGGCAGATTCAATTGAAAATGCAACAGGAGATATCAAAATGGCAGAAATGATACGAGACCTATGTAAAAAACTTGTAATTCACGTAAAAGACAACACTTCAAAATAAGTTAAAACTCTTAGATATACTCTAAGAGTTTTTTTTTTCAAATACCCTTCTTTGAATAATCAAATTTATTCCTAAAATAATATAAAGGGCTAATTTATTTTAAAAGTTTTCGACTAATAATACTTTCTGGTCGAAAAGTTTGTTTATTTTTGATAGTACAATAAGACTTACAAAACCTTATTGCATGTTAAAAATAAAAAAATACGATGAAACGATTAAGTATTATTTTCTGCCTTATTATCTTTTGCTCTGGCGCTAAAGGGCAAGATCAAAATGCTGAACCAACCAATTTTTCATTAAATCAAGCAATCGATTACGGTTTAATTGAAAATTTCAGCATTAAAAATTCAAGCTTACAAAGTGAACTAACTACCGCACAAAAAGGAGAGGCTCGATCAAATTTACTCCCTCAAATATCTGCTAATGCAGATTTAGTGCATAGTTTTGATGTTCAGAAAAACATTACGGAAAGTGGTATTGGTTTTCAACAAAACTCAACACTTCCAAAAGGTACACCTATTGCATTTCAATTGGGCTTACGAAACGTCTTCACACCAAACGTATTTGGATCGCAAGTATTATATGATCAATCTTTTTTTGCTGCACAGGGAGCTGCAAAAGCCAATGAGGAAATATCACAAAAAAATATTGTTCGAAGTAAAATAGATGTTACAGTCAATATAACAAAAGCCTATTATGGGGTTTTGGTAAATGAAAAACAACTTCAATCTATAGAAGCAAATTTAACCAGTCTAGATTCTACCTATAGAGAAACGGTTGCCCGTTACGAATCTGGTTTGGCAAGAAATATAGATGTTAGCAGAACCTTAGTAAGTTTAAATAATGTAAGAGAACAGCAACAAGAAATAATACGAATGGTTGCAATGAGTCGTTCTGTATTAAGATACCAAATGAATATATCAGAAAAAAATCCGCTCATTTTAACAGATAGTTTATATCCAACTATGATGGATGATATTCAAAAACTGTTAGTAGATAAAAAAGAAGCTAGTTATTCTAACAGAATTGAATATTCAATCATTCAAAGTCAACAAAAATACAATACCTATTTATTGAAAAGTGCAAAAGCAGGACACTATCCTCGCTTAATGGCTATTGGTAGTTTTGGTTATAACCCTTCTGCAAGTAATTTTTCTAATTTAACACAATCCGATCGTTGGTATAGTTATTCAACATTAGGTCTTCGAATACAAGTTCCTATATTTTCTGGCTTTGCGACAAACTATAAAGTACAACAAAAACAGATTCAATTAAAAATCACAGAAAACAACCAGAAGTCATTGGTCAATGAAATTAACTTGGAAGTTGAGCAAGCACTTATAAATCTACATAACAGCATTCAATCCTTTAATATACAAAGAGAAAACTTGACACTTGCAAAACAAAATCTAGCTGTACTAAGAGCGGAGTACCAAGCAGGCATTGCGTTGAACGTAGAAGTAACAACAGCAGAATCCGATTTAATTGAAGCGCAAACAAATTATTACCGTGCTGTATATACAGCCTTAATTTCAAAAGCAGATTATGAAAAAGCAATTGGAAGTATCAATAAATAAGTATAAAAAGAAATTAACAGTTACATATATGAATCGATTAATCCAATTAGGAATTTTCACTTTACTATTTCCAATCCTTGTAACATCATGCGGAGGACCGAAACAAAATAACATGCCCCCTATTGCAGGCGTAGTAATAGATACAGTAAAACTTCAAAACCCTACATATTATGATATCTATCCTGGTAATGTAATTGCTTTAAATACGGTTGATCTCAATTGTGAAGTGAGCGGTTTCATTAGCGCAATTTATTTTCAAGAAGGACAACTGGTTCGTAAAGGTCAAAAGCTGTACGAAATTGAACAAAGCAAATATCAAGCAGCGTATGCAAGCGCTGAAGCTTCTTTAAAAATGGCTCAATCCAAATATGGAATAACACGTAAAGATGCAGAGCGTTATAAACAACTTGGCGATAAAGGTATGACAACCCAACAAAAGCTTGAATATTCTGAAGCTGATTTAGAATCTGCTGAAAGCCAAGTAGCCGTTGCAAAAGCAAATCTTCAAAAAGCACAAATAGATTTACAACATGCAACAATAACCGCTCCATTTGATGGAACAATCGGGATATCACAAGTAAAACAAGGTGCTTTTGTAACAGCCGGACAAACAAAATTAAATACAGTATCATCCAACAATCCGATAGCAATTGACTTTGTTATTAATGAAAAAGAGATTGCTCGATTTGTAGAATTAGAAAATAAAAAACAAACAAAAACAGATTCATTATTTACGTTAGCACTACCAAATAAGACTACGTTCCCCTACCCTGGTAAAATATTATTCTTAGACAGAGCAGTTGATATGCAAACAGGAACGTTAAAAGTAAGACTTGAATTTCCAAATCCAAATCGTTCTCTTAAAGATGGTATGAGTTGCAATGTGCGTGTAGAAAATAAATACACAGAGAAAGTAATCGTAATACCAAACAAAGCAATGACGGAACAGATGGGTGAGTATTTTGTATATGTGGTAGATCAAGATACTGCAAGACAACACAAAGTGCATCCTGGTAAAGTGGTTGGTAAAAACATCATTATACTTTCAGGCTTGAAAGAAGGCGAACATATCGTTACAGAAGGAATTCAAAAATTAAGAGATGGCGTTCCTGTTCAGGTCGGCAATCCAAAAAAATAAACATCTAAAACATTATGATTGCAGATATATTTATTAAAAGACCTGTTACTGCGATAGTAGTATCGGTTGTAATAACATTGGTAGGTTTACTTTCGTTGATGAATTTACCAGTAAGTCAATACCCGGATATCACTCCAC
The DNA here is from genome assembly GCF_937863595.1 of uncultured Cytophaga sp. GTDB lineage: Bacteria > Bacteroidota > Bacteroidia > Cytophagales > Cytophagaceae > Cytophaga. The sequence continues at coordinate 3,853 of NZ_CALMGQ010000146.1, read as the reverse complement.
CAATTGTACAAGTAACAGGTAATTTTGCAGGAGCGGACGCACAAACAGTTGAGCGTACGATTGCAACTCCGATTGAATCGCAAGTAAATGGTAGCCCTGGAATGTCATTCTTACAATCGAATAGTACCAATGATGGTACCATGACGATGAATGTTACATTTGACGTAGGAACAAATATCGATATTGCAACGCTGGATATACAAAACAGAGTAAGTGTCGCAACACCTCAACTACCAGACGATGTAAAGAAAACAGGCTTAACAGTACGTAAGAGAAACCCAACAATATTAATGTTGGTGGCAATATATTCGCCCAAAAGTACACACGATATAAAATTCATGGACAACTATACAAACATCTATATCAAGGATGCTTTGTTGCGTGTCAAAGGTGTGGGTGATATTTTCACACGTGCAGATAACTTTAGTATGCGTATTTGGATGAATCCAGATAAGCTTGCACAATACGGAATGACAGCTACCGAAGTAGTAACAAAATTACAACAGCAAAATGTACAAGTAGCAGCTGGCTCTATAGGCTCGTCTCCACAAACACCGGATCAAGCATTTGAATATTCCTTACAGGTAAATGGTATGCTTGAAACAGTTACTGATTTTGAGAATATCGTTGTTCGTACGAAGCCAGATGAAGGCTCTATTGTATACTTAAAAGACATAGCACGAGTAGAACTTGGTAAATTCAATTATGCAAGTAACAACTTTGTAGATGGAAAACGGTCTTCGTATTTATTGGTATATCAATCACCCGGAAGTAACGCACTAGAAACTGCCGAAGGTATTTACAAAGCAATGGATGAATTAAAAAAATCGTTCCCTGCAGATATTGAATATGTTGTTCCATTTGAATCCGTTTCAGTTGTAAGTGTATCCATCAATGAAGTATTGCACACACTTATAGAAGCACTACTTCTTGTAATTGTAGTTGTATTCCTATTCTTACAGAGTTGGAGAGCAACCTTAATCCCTATTTTAGCAATTCCTGTATCCATTATTGGTACATTTATATTCTTTATCCCTCTTGGTTTCACTGTGAATACCTTAACCTTGTTTGGATTTGTATTAGCCATTGGTATTGTTGTAGATGACGCTATTGTTGTTGTTGAAGCAACGCAACATTATATTGACCATGAAAAACTTTCCGCGAAAGAAGCTACTATAAAAGCGATGAAAGATATATCAGGTCCTGTAATTGCGATTGCACTTATATTAGCTGCCGTATTTGTTCCAGTAGGATTTATACCTGGCATCGTTGGTAGACTATACCAACAATTTGCAATCACCATCGCAATTTCTGTATTGTTATCTGCATTCATAGCATTATCCTTAACTCCCGCATTATGTGCATTGCTATTAAAACCCATGCATTTGGATGAAAAATCTAAAGGGATAAATAAATTCTTTTTCAAGTTTAATGCTTGGTTTGCTCGAGTTACTGCTTCCTATTCTAAAGGTGTACAATACTGTATTCGTAAAACACCAATGGTTGTAATTATATTGATCTGTATTTTTGTAGCAACATTTGGATTGTTTAAAGCAAAACCTACGGGCTTTATTCCAACGGAAGATGAAGGAAGATTGATTATCGCATTTGAATTACCTGATGGAGCTTCAACCACACGAACATTAGAAGTGATGGAGAAAATGATGGCTACTGTAAAAGCGAATCCATCCGTTGGTCATTTTGCCGCACTAGGCGGATTGAATGCGATTACGTTCACATCTAAATCAAACAGTGGCACCATATTTTGTCAATTAAAACCATGGGCGGAACGAAAAGCTGCATCCATGCAAGTAGATTCAATCGTCGCTCAATTCCAAAAAGCATTTTCTAGTATCAAAGAAGCAAATATTATTGTAATACCTCCTCCTCCAATTCCTGGTATGGGTACAGCTTCTGGATTTAGCTTTGTACTTGAACAACAACAGAGCAACGATGACATTAAAGGATTTGAAGCTGTTGTTAAAAAATTCATGATGGAAGCAAATAAACGACCAGAAATTGCACGCGCATTTACATTCTTTACAGCTCGCGCACCTGGTTATAAAATCAATGTAGATCGTGTAAAATGTGAACGCATGGGTGTATCCACAGCAGATGTGTTTGGTACGATTCAAACATTAATGGGTAGTAGATATATAAATGACTTCTCTATTTATGGTAGAAATTTTAGAGTAGTTACACAAGCTGATACTGCATTTAGAAAAGACATTTCAAACATGACTAAATTCTATGTTCGAAATGTAAGTGGAAGCATGATACCTTTAAGTTCATTGATTAGTTATGAACCAATAGAAAACGCTCCATTAATTTCGCACTATAATTTATTTAGGTCTGCTGAATTTAACGGTACTCCTAAACCAGGTTACAGTAGTGGTGATGCAAACAAAGCATTGATGGAAGTTGCTGCAGAAGTGTTACCTGCAGGATATGGATATGAATTTTCTGGTTTAAGTAGAGAGGAAATAAAATCTGGCTCAAGTGCCATATATATATTTGGTCTATCCATTCTATTTGTATTCCTATTTCTTGCTGCATTGTATGAAAGTTGGTCTGTCCCATTCTCTGTCATGCTTGCAGTACCTTTAGGCGCATTCGGAGCAATTTTAACGTTATACTTCTTACCCAAATTAAGTAATAACGTGTACGCACAAATAGGTTTGATTACACTTATCGGATTAGCTGCTAAAAATGCAATTCTAATAGTAGAGTTTGCAAAAGAACGTGTAGATAAAGGCATGGAAATAATTCCAGCTACAATTGAAGCAGTGCAATTACGATTGAGACCTATATTAATGACTTCTCTGGCATTTATTTTAGGTGTATTGCCATTGGTATTCTCTTCAGGAGCAGGTGCTGTATCCAGACAAACAATTGGATGGACCGTATTTGGCGGTATGCTAGCAGCAACTGGCTTAGCCATTTTCTTCGTTCCAGTATTATATGTAGACATTTCAAAAATTGCATACAAGAAAAAACAAACTACGGATATCAATTTACCAAAGCACTCGTAAAATTTAACCCTTGCCCTATAGTATACCTATAGGGCATTCTTTCATTACTATGAGTGAACTAAAAAATAAAAATGAAGATGGGAAATTAGAATCCATCATTAATGCCGCTCAGAAAAGATTTGCGCATTATGGTTTGATTAAAACAACCATGAATGAAATTGCATCCGATGTTGGCATGGGTAAAGCCTCTTTGTACTATTATTTCCCAGACAAAGAAACGTTGTTTGAATCTGTAATTACGAAAGAACAACAGGTCTTTTTTGATGAAATGTACAAATTCATCAATACCAATATGGAGGCTACGCTACAACTCAAAAAGTACGTTAAATTAAGGAGTCAACACTTCAGGCATTTATTAAATCTTTCCAACCTACGATCTGATTTTTTCCAAAATGGCAGACCCGTTTTTGCAAAAGCGTTTGACACTTTTAATAAAAGTGAAATTGAAATGGTTTCAATTATCATTCAGCATGGCATATCGACAAAAGAATTTAAGCGCATAAACAAAACTGAATATGCAGAATTTCTTGTAGAGTTATTACTTGGCGTACGAATGGTAAAGTTGAAATATACAGATATCAATGCATTTGTAGAATCGGATTACGAAGAACTAGAAAAAAAATGTTGCAAAGTTGCCGGCATGTTTTTAAAAGAAATACAATCTGAAAGCGTGAAATAAAAATCCTTTATTGGTCATAAAAAAACCTCCAAGATTAAATCTCGGAGGTTTTTTTTATAACCAATAAGGTTTGGATTATATGCCTACTTAGTCGTCCCTTAAAAAGCCACTTTTTCAAATCTAGGGAATAGATTTATTAGGG
>NZ_CALMGQ010000145.1 GCF_937863595.1 uncultured Cytophaga sp. | reverse complement strand
ACCTGTAAAGTTAATATTTTATCAGTTACTCCCCAGCTTTTTTACCTGACCCTATTCTTCTAAATAAATTCCGAACTTAATAAAGGGCTGCATCTAATGCGCAGTTTATCATTCATTCAGCTATGTTATTAAAATTTGATCCATACGGAATATACTGTCCACAGGCAGATGTATACATTGATCCTTGGCGACCGGTAAAAAACGCCATCATAACCCATGCGCATGCCGATCATGCTAAATGGGGAAATCAACATTATTTAACCCATAAAAAAAGTGTACCAATTTTAAGACTTCGTTTGGGTCAGAATATAGACGTAGAAGGCATTGAGTATGGAGAAGAACGCGTGATGAATGGCGTTAAGATTAGTTTGCATCCTGCAGGTCACATTGTAGGTTCTGCACAAGTACGCTTAGAATACAAGGGCGAGATATGGGTTGCATCTGGGGATTATAAATTGCAACTCGATCATGTTTCCACTCCCTTTGAACCGATACGTTGTCATCATTTTGTAACCGAGTCTACTTTTGGGTTGCCTGTCTATCGGTTTCCTGATGCGGCTGAAACCCATGCAGACATCAATAGTTGGTGGAGTAAAAATAAAGAAGAAGGGAAAACAAGTATCATCATTGGCTATGCCTTGGGAAAAGCACAACGCATCATCAAACATTTGGATACCAACATTGGAGACATATATACGCACGGTGCGGTAGACAATTTGAATAAAATTTTAATCGAAGACGGCTTGGATTTACCGCCGACCACTCGAGTAGAAGGTGAAAAAAACAAAGCCTTGTTTAAAGGAAATATTGTTGTTGCTCCGCCTTCTGCTTTAGGAACCCCTTGGCTTAAACGCTTCGATTCCTATTCAGTTGGCATCTGCAGTGGATGGATGCAATTAAGAGGAACGCGCCGCCGCAAAAGTGCAGATAGAGGATTTGTGTTATCCGATCACGCAGATTGGGATGGTTTAAATACAGCCATAAAAGAAACGGGCGCAGAAAATGTATATGTAACCCATGGCTATAAATCGGTGTTTGCAAAATGGCTGCGCGAAGAATTAAAAATAAATGCGGTTGAAGTAGATACCTTATATGAAGGAGAATCTTTAAACGAAACAGAAGGAAAAGACAAGGACGACGAAACACAGGTACACAATGAAGAAGTTCGCTGATTTATTTTCCGACTTGGATCAAACCACAAAGACTAATGCAAAAGTAGATGCATTGGTTGAATATTTTAATACAGCCAATGAGGATGATGCCATATGGGCAGTGGCTTTACTCACCGGAAGGAAACCGAAACGGACGGTAAAAACGGCTGAGTTAAAAACGTGGGCGATTGAACTATCGGGTGTCAGCGATTGGATTTTTGAAGAGTCGTATCATGTAGTGGGAGATTTAGCGGAAACCATCACCTTACTGTTACCGAAATCCGAATCGTTTACAGAATACGGTTTGAGTGCCATGATGGCCTTATTAAAATCGTTAAGTACAAAAACGGAAGAGGAACGCAAACACATCATTCAAGAAATTTGGATGCAGTTAAATACGGAAGAGCGGTTTGTATTCAATAAATTAATAACGGGAAGTTTCCGCGTGGGTGTTTCACAACAATTGGTGATTAAAGCCTTAGCAAAAAATTTCTCCGTACCTGAAAGCAGTGTAGCCTATCAGTTAATGGGCAACTGGACCGCAGAAGATACAAGCTTGCAACATTTATTATTCAATACAAGCATTGAAGAAGATGCGTCCAAACCGTACCCATTTTATTTGGCCTATCAATTAGATATACCCATGGAAGCATTGGGCACGATTGCAGATTGGCAAATAGAATATAAATTTGATGGCATACGCGGACAAATCATTGTGCGTAAAAATGAATTGTTTGTTTGGTCTAGAGGCGAAGAATTGATGACGGATAAATTTCCGGAATTTGAAATATTAAAGCTGGCCTTGCCCGATGGCACGGTGATCGATGGAGAAATCCTTCCCTTTGATGGTGAAGAACCCATGCCGTTCCACATCATGCAAACGCGCATCGGTAGAAAAAACCTTTCTAAAAAAAGTTTAGCAGATGCACCCTTGGCAATGATGTGTTATGACTTATTGGAATATGAAGGTGTAGACATACGCGCCTTGCCTATGTTTGAGCGTAGAGCAAAGCTCGAAGAGTTATTAAGACAGATTGCAGAAAAAAATCCGGCAGCAAAAGAGGTGTTAAAATTATCGAAGGTCTTTCCGTGTACGCATGTGGATGAAATGGTTCAGCTGCGCAATGTATCGCGCGATCACCTATGCGAAGGCTTGATGTTGAAGCACAAAGATAGTTTATATGAATCGGGACGAAGAAAAGGCAAATGGTGGAAATGGAAAATTGATCCCTTAACGGTAGATGGTGTGTTGTTGTATGCACAAAAAGGACATGGCAGAAGAGCAGATTTATATACCGACTACACTTTTGCCGTTTGGAACGGAGAAGAATTGGTCCCATTTACAAAAGCCTATTCCGGATTAAAAGATAAAGAATTGGTAGAAGTAGACCGATGGATAAAAAAGAACACGCTTGAAAAATTTGGTCCGGTGCGCAGTGTCACACCCGGACTTGTTTTTGAAATTGCCTTTGAAGGCATCAATCCATCGCCAAGACATAAATCGGGAGTAGCCTTGCGCTTCCCTCGTATTGCGCGCTGGCGTAAAGATAAGGCAATTCAGGATGCAAACACCAAACAAGATTTATTGGATTTGATTCAACAACTCAATAATAAAGTATGACGAAAAAAGACATACTTGCTTGGTTTAAGAATCAAAAATGGAAACCATATGCGTTTCAATTAGAAACCTGGGAAGCGCTGTTGGCGGGTTATTCAGGATTGGTAAATGCACCAACCGGAACAGGCAAAACCTATTCTGTTTGGTTTGGAATACTATTGGATTACATGCAACGCAATCCAAATTACAAAACAAAAAAGAAACCCGGCTTGCAAGCCATTTGGATTACACCCATTCGTGCACTCGGAAAAGAAATTCAATATGCAACGTCCAGATCGTGTAGTGATTTAGAGATACCTTTTGAAGTGGCTATACGCAGTGGTGATACAACCACGGCACAAAAAACGAAACAGAAAAAAAACATGCCGCAGCTTTTGGTAACCACACCAGAAAGTTTGCATTTACTACTTGCACAAAAAGGATACGACGAAGTATTTAAAAATATCTCTACTGTTGTGGTAGATGAGTGGCATGAATTGATCGGCTCCAAACGAGGCGTTCAAATTGAACTGGCCTTATCGAGATTAAAAGGTTTGAAGCCAGATTTAAAAATCTGGGGAATCTCTGCAACCATTGGCAATTTAGAGGAAGCAAAAGATGTGTTGTTGGGAAACTATGCAAGTCCAACAAAAATGATTCGCGCAGAACTTCCGAAGCGCCTTGAGATCGAAACCATTTTTCCAGATGTAATTGAAAATTTTCCTTGGGCTGGTTTTATAGGTACGAAGTTATTACCGAAAGTAGTTCCGATCATTTATAGCAGTCAGTCGGTTTTAATATTTACCAATACCCGTTCGCAGTCCGAGATTTGGTACAGACAATTATTAGAAGTAGCGCCAGACTTAGCAGGTTTGATAGCATTGCATCACGGCTCCTTAGACCAGAAGACACGAGCTTGGGTAGAAGACAATTTACACGCAGGAAAATTGAAAGCCGTGATCTGTACCTCTAGTTTGGATTTAGGTGTAGATTTTTCTGCCGTGGATACTGTCATACAAGTGGGGAGTCCGAAAGGCGTAGCACGATTTATGCAACGCGCTGGTAGAAGCGGACACAGTCCGGGTGCATTGAGCAAAATTTATTTTGTGCCTACCAATTCCTTAGAAATTATTGAAGGCGCAGCGATGCGCGAATCTTTGAAGCGCAATGTCGTTGAAAGCCGTATTCCCTATGTGCGTAGTTTTGATGTATTGATTCAGTATTTGGTTACGCTTGCATTATCCAACGGATTCAAGGCGGAAGAAATATATAATGAAATCAAACAAACGTTTTGTTATGCAAGTGTTACACCAGAGGAGTTTGCTTGGTGTTTGGATTTTATTACCAAAGGCGGAAATGCCTTAGATGCTTACGATGAATTTCATAAAGTCGTGATAGAAGAAGGCATCTATACCGTAACGAGTAGAGCAGTAGCAACACGGCATCGCTTATCGATGGGAACCATTGTGAGTTATACGGCTATGCAAGTAAAGTTTATGAGTGGCAAACGCATCGGAAGCATTGAAGAAAATTTTATTTCAAAATTAAAACCAGGCGATGTCTTTTGGTTTTCGGGAAACAATTTGGAAATCGTACACATCCATCACATGGATGTATTGGTGCGTAAAAGTAAAGCAAAAAAAGGCTTGATACCGAGTTGGCAAGGAGGAAGGATGCCATTGTCTTCCCAACTATCCGAAATGATTCGATATAAAATAGATCATTTTTTTGATACCGATCAGGCAGAAGAGGAAGAGTTAATAAAATTAAAAGCGCTGTTTGAATTGCAGGCAAGCCGATCCCACTTACCATCCAATAAAGAATTTCTGATTGAGTCTATTCAAACGCGCGAAGGCTATCATGTATTTATGTATCCCTTTGAAGGACGCTTTGTACATGAAGGTATGGCGGCAATTGTTGCGCGAAAAATTTCTGAAATTAAACCCATGACGTTTTCAATAGCGATGAACGATTATGGATTTGAATTATTATCAGATCAAGAAATTCCGATTGAAGAAGCCTTAGAATTGGATTTGTTTGGCATTGAAAATTTAGAAAAAGAAATACAGTTGAGTGTCAATTCCACAGAAATGGCGCGTCGTCGGTTCCGAGAAATAGCATCAATCGCAGGATTGGTTTTTCAAGGCTTTCCTGGAAAGTCGATGAAATCAAAACACCTACAAGCCAATGCGGAATTGTTTTTTAAAGTATTTGAACAATACGACCCAACGAATTTATTGTTGCGACAAGCCTATGACGAAGTGTTGGATTTTCAATTGGAAATAGCACGGATGCAAAAAGCGTATACCCGTATCAATCAACAAAAACTTGTTTTAGTAAAACTGAAGAAACCAACCCCATTTGCTTTTCCGATTTTAGTGGATCGCATGCGCGGAAAGTATACCAATGAAACACTTGAAGACCGGTTGTTTAAAATGAAGACACAGTTAGAGAAAGAATAATGGAAATACCCGTGTTCCACATCGATAACAATACATTTGAAATCCTTCCGCAGAAAGCACTTTTTTGGAAAGAGAAACAAACGCTAATTCTTTCGGATCTGCATTTGGGTAAGGCCTCGCATTTTAGAAAGAACGGCATGGCGATACCAATAGAATCTGGTTTGGAGGACTTAATTCAATTAGATCATTTATTGGAAATGTATCACCCGAAACGATTATTGATTTTAGGTGATTTGTTTCACAGCGCATACAATCAAGAGTGGGAATATTTTGGATCCCTATTGAAGAAGCATCCGGATACGGAATGTATCTTGGTACGCGGTAATCACGATATTTTGCAGATGCACCACTACGAAAAATACAATGTGGTGGTATACAAAAACACCTTGAAGGAAGGTAATATTATTTTTGCCCACGATGTCATTGAAATAGCAGAACATGAGTTTATCATTACAGGTCACATACATCCAGGATTTGTATTGTTTGGTAAAGGCAGACAACGTTTAGCATTGCCCTGTTTTTATAAGAAAAAAAATAGTTTAATTCTGCCTGCCTTCGGTGGACTAACAGGTTTGGCACGTATGCCAAAAGATAAAGATGCAGAGATTTATGTATCGACGGGGGAAAGGGTGTTTCGGGTGTGAAGGAACGTAACTTACATACTTTTATAATTTTGAACGATTACATAAAATAGGAACCAATATAGTAGTCCATTTTTTATAAAGTACTAAAAATCAGATAGATCCAAAAAATAAAAGCCTACAATGTTATTCACATTGTAGGCTTTAGAAAAAATAGAAGAGGAAAAATTTAATTATTCACCGGAGTAATCTGCCTTAATTTGACGCGAATCAGGTTTTTTATATACCTGACTATCTCGAGTATTTTTTTGCACGGTAATAACTGCAAACAGAGATAACAAAAAAGAGAATGCATAAAAACCTTTTTCACTCGGCAGTAATTCTGCATTCCATAAACCAACGATAAGTAAAGCGATGGAAAGCAAACTCGAAAACCAAGCCAAACCGAAATAAATATCGGTTACAACAACGTCTTCAATACGGTCGCGAACTGCTTTTTGTAAAGACACTACGGAGAACAAGCCATACATCAATATAGTAAAGTAATATCCTTTTTCACTTAACAACATATCTGATCGCCATAAGCCGATTAAATATCCTACCATACCAGCTACGAGAGCTATCCATGATGCACCAATAAAAGCATTAGAAGGTTTCTGATTCATAATTTGATTTGGTTTATGCCCAAAAGTACATATAAAAATATAAGTAAAAAATTGATAATGAAAATGTTAACAATTGTTAATATAAAGGATACGAAGACAAAAATATTAGGAAATTTGCTAAATCTGGTATTTAAAAAATACTTCTTTGTTTCCATTTCTTAAATGGGTAATTTTTAAGTTCAAACCATCTAAACAATATTTTAATAATGGCAATTCTTGTAATTCTTATACCGATTGTTCTAATCATATTTTGGTTGGTAAGCATTTATAACTCATTGGTTGGTTTGCGCAACAGACGCGAGCAAGCGTTTTCGGATATTGATGTACAGTTGAAACAACGTAGCGATCTTGTTCCGCAGTTGGTAGAAACAGTAAAAGGATATGCAGGTCACGAAAGCAAAACGTTAACGGATGTTATTGCAGCGCGTAACAGTGTATTAAGTGCAAGTTCTATTGACGACAAAATTAAATCCGATAATCAACTGACTTCGGCCTTACAAGGCTTGCGCATTACGGTTGAAGCCTATCCAGATTTAAAAGCGAATCAAAACTTTTTGCAATTACAACAAGAGATTAGCGACATTGAAAACAAACTTGCCGCTGCACGTCGTTTCTTTAATGCTGCTACAAAAGAATACAATACCTCGGTAGAATCGTTTCCCAATAACATGATCGCGAAACGCTATAATTTTCAAAGAGAAACCATGTATGACGTGGGAGCAGAGAAAAGACAAATGATGGAAGAGCCACCTGTAATTAAATTTTAAATTCAGTTAACACGTGGAATACATCGGCATTCAAAAACAAATTAGAAGTAACAATAGAAAATCTATTGTACTTCTTTTTTTGTTTCCGCTTATACTTATTATACTGGGTTTAATCCTAACAGGTTCGCCTCAAGTAGCTTTTTTATTTCTGTGTGGGTCGGCAATTTGGTTTGTGTTTGCGTATTTTCAGCATACAAATATGATTGAAAGAGCAACTGCTTCTGAGCCCATGTCGCGCAGCCAACAACCTCGGGTCTACAACTTGCTTGAAAACATTTGTATTTCGCAAGGTATGCCAATGCCTAAATTAAATATCATTGACGACATGTCCTTAAATGCTTTTGCGAGCGGCATTAATGAAAACACATTCACAATTACTTTGTCAAGAGGAATCATAGAGAAATTGAATGATGAAGAGTTAGAAGGTGTACTAGCACATGAACTTTCGCACATTATAAACAGAGATGTTCGCTTGCTTATGATATCGATTGTGTTCGTGGGTATATTTTCTTTTATTGCTCAATCGGCACAGTATAGTCGATTTTTCTCTGGCAGAAGCAACGACGGCAAAAGTAATTTACCTGTAATCCTTATGGCAATTGGCGCATCGATTCTTGCATTTTTTATTGCACGTCTGTTACACTTTGCTATTTCGCGTAAGCGCGAATACTTGGCAGATGCGGGCGCAGCAGAAATAACAAAAAAGCCTTATGCACTGGCTTCCGCCTTGCGTAAAATCTCAGAAGACCCATATATTGAAGCAGTAACCCGAAAAGATGTGGCGCAGTTATTCATGCACAACCCACAAATAGCGGAAACGAGTTTCTTTGGAAATTTATTTTCTACGCACCCGCCTATTGAAAAGCGTATAGAATTGTTAGAGCAGTTTGTGTAGATTTTTATTTATCTCTATTTCAAATAGTTGTTTTTGAAAACACACTCTTTTCTTTTTTTGAGTGCATGCTCTACCAAGGTATAGCCATTATCAATCCTTTAAATTCCAATAATTTTTGTCTCCATAAGGGTTACAGTCTTGAATTCTATTGATTCATTCTTTTTTCATACAATAAAACCAATTTTAATACGACTATATCAATACATACACGTTTTGTGTTGTACCTTTAAAATTAGAATCTTTTTACATTCAAAATAGATAATGGAAAAAATTAAAAGTAAAAGCAAAGTAACACTTAGTCAGGTTTTTAAAACAATCATTTGGCCCCGAAGAAAAATTCTTTTTATAGGTTTGATATTAATCATCATCAGTAGATTGTCTAGTTTGGTGTTACCAGGCGCAAGTAAATACTTGTTGGATGATGTCGTTGCGCATAAAGACATGCACATGCTGTATACAATTTTGTGGGTAGTTGGTTTATCCATTACCGTAAATGCAGGTATTTCGTACTTGTTAACAAAGCTTCTCAGCGTGGAAGCGCAATTGTTGATTTCAAAATTACGGGTACAAGTGCAACGCAAAATATTGAGCTTGCCAATCAGTTATTTCGACAATAATAAATCGGGCGCTTTGGTATCTCGGATTATGACGGATGTTGAAGGTGTTCGAAATTTAATTGGTACAGGTTTGGTCCAATTAATTGGCGGAACAATTACGTCTGTTATTGCATTGGTCCTACTAATAAAGATCAATGCACTGATGACGGTATACGTATTGGTGCCCGTTGCCATTTTTGCCGTGATAGCGATGAAGGCATTTGGTTATGTCCGACCAATCTTTAAAATGCGTGGAATTATTAATGCAGAAGTTACAGGTAGATTAACAGAAACGTTAAATGGTGTGCGCATCATCAAAGGATTTAATGCGGAAGAACAAGAGAACAAGTCGTTTGAAACAGGAGTGCAGCGCTTGTTTGAAAATGTAAAACAAAGCTTAACATCTACTTCATTGATTGCGAGTGCTTCGTTGTTCTTATTGGGTATGGCAACCTTAGGGATTATGGGCATTGGTGGTTATTTGATGATTAATGGACAAATGACGAGCGGAGAGTTTTTGTCGTTCACAATGTATTTAGGCTTTATGATTGCACCCATTGTACAAATGAGTAACATTGGCAGTCAGCTTACGGAAGCATTTGCAGGTCTTGATCGTACCGAAGAAATTATGAACATGGATGCAGAAGAAGATAGCGTAAAAAGAACGATTGCATTAAATGAAATCAAAGGGGATATTAAATTTGATAATGTGTGTTTTGCTTATGTAGAAGGAAAAGAAGTATTAAACAATGTGAGTTTTGATGCACCAGCCGGAACAGTAACGGCATTGGTAGGAACATCAGGTTCGGGCAAGTCTACAATTGCAGGCTTGGTCGCAACGTTCTTAAATGCAGAATCAGGAAAAATCACCATCGATGGGATTGATTTATCAGAAGTTACCTTAAGCAGCTATCGTAGAAATTTGGGTGTGGTATTACAAGATGATTTTTTGTTTGAAGGAACGATCAGAGAAAATATTTTATTCCCGAGACCAGATGCTACGGAAGAGCAATTGTTGAACGCCGTGAAAGCAGGTTACGTGAATGAATTTACAGATCGTTTTGGTGAAGGCTTGGATACCTTAATTGGCGAGCGTGGTGTAAAATTATCAGGCGGGCAACGTCAGCGTATTGCCATTGCACGTGCAATCTTAGCAGATCCTAAAATTATTATTTTGGATGAAGCCACTTCTAATTTAGATACACAAAGCGAATCCTTGATACAACAAAGTTTGGCCGAATTAATGAAAGGCAGAACAACTTTTGTAATCGCACACAGATTGAGTACAATTAGAAAAGCCAATCAAATATTAGTAATTGAAAACGGAAAAATTGCGGAGCAAGGAAACCATACGGAACTGATTGCGAAGGAGGGAAGGTATTATGAATTGCATACCTACCAAGCGCGAATATAAGCGGAATGCTTAGGGCTAAATACCTAAATCCTAAGGCTAAAAATTTACGCCATGGTTGTGTCTTTTCGACCAACCATCTTAAAATCTATAGTGTGACTCGTCCTGAAAAAAGTTTATAGATTGATGTATAAAGCTGTCATTCGTTTACAGTTCAATACGGATAAATAATTAGTGTTGTAAAAACAGATCTTAAAAATAGCCCAAGATATTTATCTTGGGCTATTTTTAAGATCAATAAAGGTGGATGAATCGCGGATTAAGAATTACACTTATGAACCGAAGTTTGCCATGGATGTGTCTTTTCGACCAACCATCCTTGGAGGAGCAAGCATAATAATGAAATTAGTCTGCTTTATTCACGATCACTTTTCCATCGGTACCAAACGTTACTTTACGTTCGTCTGTTCCTTTTTCCAATTCAACTTTGTACGTAACGGTTGTACCTTCTTCAATTTTCTTTGGATCTTCTAATTTGTATCCAGCAAAATCTTTTTTAATAGTAGCCATAACTACAGCAGGTAATTCGGTTTCAGCAATTTCTTGCTTGTGTTTCACAACTTTACCTGTACTGTCTAAATACACACTGTGGTCCATGGTTTTAATTTCAAACTCTGCTTCGTACAAACCTCTTTTCAATTCCCATTCAACATTTGCTTGATTTGGAAATTTTTGTTGAAAGGCATTAACAACAACTGCAGGCACATCTTTTTGTGCGATGTCTTGTGCAAACGATGCGCAGCTTGTTGCAGCGAGGAATAATAAGATAGATAATTTTTTCATAGTGATAGATGTTTAATATGAATACAAGATAAAACTCAAAATGGGAAAGAATTGGGAATATATTATTTTGAGAAAATTATTTCAATTCGATGTTTGTCCATAAAAGAATAACGTAATTCAAATCCATATTTATCCGCGATGGACTTTACAATTGCCAAGCCCAAACCCGTATTATTTTTTTTAGTTGCATTTTTATAAAAACGTTGAAACACTTTTTCTGAGTCTAATGCTTTGTCGCCGCTGTTTTCAATAAGGATGGAATGTTGTTTTACGCTAATGGTTACAAAGCCTCCATTATCAGTATGTACAATTGCATTTTTAATAATGTTGCTGCATAATATTTCTGCTAGGTCGGCATTTATCTGGATGTTTAAATCTGCTTGTTTTTCAAAGGATATCTGTATGTTTTTAAATTCAGCCAAGTCTTCAAAATCTTCACTTAAACGTTTGCAAATGCTTGACACAGCAACAGTAGTTTCATCCGCATATTGCTTGTTTTCAATTTTAGATAATAAGAGCAAAGATTTATTTAAACGGGTTAGGCGTTGCAAATTTTCTATTGCAGCAGTCAATAAAATCATATCTGCTTCGGTAAGATCATTTTTTTCTGAAAGCAGTTCTAACTTATTTATACTTATTGCTAAAGGCGTTTGCAACTCGTGCGAAGCATTCTCTATAAATTGTTTTTGACTGATATACAATTCACTGTTTTTTTTGAGCAATGATTCAATGGATTTATTTAACAATTTAAATTCGTGGACCTTAGTTTGCGGAGCTACAAAGGCACTTTTCGTAATATTAAAATGTTCTAATTGTTGTATGAGGCTATAAAAAGGTTTCCATACTTTACGCAACACAAGCGTGTTTACAGTAAATATGCTGACCAATAAAATACCATATAACCAGAAAAGCGAATAGAATAAATCTTCCATCAAATCATCTTCTTCTACCATAGAAGAGATGACATTCAATTCATAATAATCGACATGATTGATTGTAAAAACTGTTTTTAATAAACGAACAATTTCCATATCGTCTTCATTAGCCATATACATCAGCGTATCTACATACACGTCTTTCATTTTTTTTGCAGACGCTGCATCAATTTTTTTTATGGAATAATTACTTTCTTCAAAATCAGATTTATAAAGAATAGTCGTATCCGTTTTCGATTTTTTTATAATCAGTGCTTTATTATTCCCAAGTGTATCATCTATGCTGTCGTATATTTCGTCTAACATTTGGATGTAAAAAATACTTGCCCAAACACCTATGATAAAAAATAGCGCAATAGAGATATATAGTAATGTATAATTGTGCAATCTCATAAGACATGTAATTTGTAACCAATACCATATACCGCCTGTATTTCAATATCAGCATTATGATCTTTTAATTTTTTACGGAGATTTTTTATTTGTGAGTATATAAATTCAAAGTCGTTTGCTTGATCCATATAATCGCCCCAAACATGTTCTGCCAAAGCAGCCTTATTTACGAGTCGGTCTTTGTTTGAAATAAAATAGGCGAGTATGTCGTATTCTTTTCTATTAAATATTACTTCTTCGTTATTGATTGCAACCGTGCGATCATCAAAATTTATTTTTACATTTTTAATTTCAACCTCATTTTTGCCATTCAGAGATTTTCTTCGTAAGATGGATTTAACACGCGCAGTCAATTCAGCAATGTGAAAAGGTTTGATTAGATAATCGTCTGCACCCAAATTCAAACCCATTACTTTATCTTCAATGGAATTTTTAGCTGAGATAATAATGACATTGCTCGCCTTATCTAATTTTTTTAATTCACTCAAAATATCAAGTCCGCTGCCGCCGGGTAACATAATATCTAGTAAAATGCAATCGTAGTCGTAGGAGACAATTTTATCAATGGCCGAATCAAAGGTTGTTGCGGATTCAATAATATAAGATTCTTTTTCGAGGGTCTCTTTAATTATTTCTTGCATCGACAGTTCATCTTCTATGACGAGTATTTTCATAATTCAAAGTAGAAATGAATTCTGTAAAGAAATGGGAATTGTGGTGTATTGTTAATTTCCTTTCTATTAAATTTTTATAAGAAAGCAATTTAACAATTGTTAATTTTAGGAATAGTTTTTTTAAATTTAATTAAAATATTCTTCTAAAAGCTAGATCATTTATAGTTACATTCGTATAACTTATTGAATTTTTATAAATAAATAATTTTCAAATCAGATTTTATCTCAGCAATGGAGTTTGTTTACATCTTAATCAATTTTTATTATGACCGGAGAATTACATAATCAAAAAGGCAAAGCAAGCACGTTAGACAATCTTATAGAAGGTTTTCAATTGATTGGTTTTGATTGGCGCTATTTGTATGTAAATGATTCTGTAGTTAAACACAGTAAGTTTAAAAAAGAAGAACTTCTTGGCTATACCATGATGGAAAAGTATCCGGGTATAGAAAAGACTCCGCTATTTGATTTACTTAAAATATGCATGAAGGAGCGATGTGCCGAATTTTTCGAAAATGAATTTACCTATCAAGACAATTCAAAAGGTTGGTTCGAGCTACGCATTCAACCTGTTCCCGAAGGCCTTTTTATACTTTCTATAGATATAACGGAACGTAAGAAAGCGCAAGAAAAAAAATTAGAGTATATACAGGGCTTGGAGGAAATGTTGTTTATGACTTCACATCAAGTTCGGCAACCAGTGACACAAATGCTTGGGATGACTTCTTTAATAGATAGAAAGGAATGTACACAGGAAGATTTATTGCAAATTTCAATATATATGAAATCTTCCTTGAATTCCTTAAATCAATTTACAAAGGAGCTTACACAATTTTTACATGAACTACAGGATAGGGCAAATACGTAAAAGAATTTTATTCATTACCATCTTGGGTTGGTTGTTTCTCGGACTAAGTGAATCGACCAATCATCCTCAAAGAACTATTTGCTTTTCGTTTCCGTCTTCAGCTTAATTTACATTGTTATAATTCTCAGCTCAACACGTCTATTAAGTTTTCGTGTCAGTTCGCCATCGTTACTTGATATGGGATATTGTGAACCATAGCCAACCGTTTTAATTCGATCGCCGTTGACACCATTTTCAACCAAATACGCTTTTACTGTTTCAACACGCTGTTGAGATAATTTTAAATTTTGTTTTGCGTTTCCTTGATTATCCGTATGTCCAGACAACTCAATAAGCATCGTAGGATATTGATTGAGTACGGATATTAACTGTTTTAGAGGAACAGTAGAACTAGGGAGTAATACATAACTGGTTCTATTAAAAAGAATGTTGTTTAATAAAATATTATTTCCCGCTTCAAGTTTTGACAACTCTATGGAGTGGCTTACATAGTTGGCTTTTAACTCTTGCGCTACTAATTTAAACGTATCAATTGTTGGGTAATAGTTTGTTAAGGCAGTTTTAATAATAATGACAGAATCCGATTTAATATCTGCTGAATACATTCCGTCTTCAGAAATGATAGGATAAAAATTGGATTTGGTGTAAAGCTCTATCTTTCCGGGTACAGTCTTTTTTGAAGTTCGATCCACTAATTCAATCATTACGTTTAATGATGGAATTTTAGGCTCCTCTATTTTTTTAATTGGGGGTTTTGATGCTATTAAGTCGTTGGGACAATCGTACGGTGTACTTTGTTTTTTAGATAATGCCCAGCAGCCAAAAATTGTGGTATCATTATTTAGACCCCAAATACCATTTAATTTTGTCCCTTCTTTGTTTAGGACTACCACACCCCATCCTTGTTGTCCATCATCGTTCTGTTTCCAAGTAAATGTAAAGGTCGAACGCTCTACTTTTTTAATATACAACTCGCCATGAGACCACTTATAGCAACCATAAAGTTCATTATTGGGATTGGTTTTAATACTTACCCAATCAAAATCGCTGTCCCAAATACCGGTTATGGAAACTGTTTTAGGTTTAGCAACTGCGTATTCTCCCAAAGCTTTAAACTCCATTAGCTCTGTCCATTGAGGGTTTCCGAAGTTTGATAAAATAGTGAGTTTAATCCAACGTACCTTGACTCCAGTAATTGTAAATATATTTTCTGCATTTTCTTGTAAGGCAAAATTACCAGCAGATAAAAAACCCGTTTTTGCTGTAGTTATTGAATATTCAATTTTGATATCTTTAGCGCTAATGCCTGGATATTCTTTTTGACAAAAGGTATTGAATGAAATAGTATTTATAATAAAATCTTCTGACAATTCAAATACAAAGACATAAGGAACCCTTGATGCTGCTCCAGAGCACCAGCCTGTATGATTCTTTTCATCTTGCATCGCATTTACTGACCATTCATTAATTTTAGGGCTGTGTATGGTTGCTGTAAAAAAAGTGGAGGGTTTTTGTACGGCTACACAACCATTTTTTAAAGAAAGAGCATTTATACTTTCTGCTTTGCTCGCCATGATGGATAAGAGAAATAATCCAAGAATGAAAAGATGTTTATGTATCATAAAATGAAATCGTTTGAGTTAAAAATAAAAAAAAAGAGTCGCATTAGCGACTCTTAAAACAAATACGTAACGAACAACCTTATTTTAAGCCTTCAATTGCTTTTAATACGTGATCGTAATTTGGTTCTGCAGAAATTTCAGACACCAACTCTGTATAACGGACTACATTATTTTTATCAACTAAAACAATAGCGCGTGCAGAAAGACCTTTTAATGGTCCGTCTAATATTTCGGTATTATACTTTTGAATAAATTCGGATGATCTGAAATCAGAACCACTCACAACATTTGAAATTCCTTCTGTTTCGCAAAAACGTTTCATAGCAAAGGGCAAGTCCTTTGAAATTACAATTCCTTGTACGCCTTTTTGGTCTGCTAATTTTTGGTTGAATTGTCTCGTTTCAAGGGCACATGTGCTTGTATCCAAGCTTGGGACTGCAATAATAACTTTAATCACATCCCCTTGTCCGTATAAAGTGCCTTCTGATAAATCAGATTTAACAAATGTGAAATCCGATGCTGTAGTGCCAATGTTTGGCAAATCGCCTTTAATGGTAACCGGATTGCCTTTTAATGTAACTTTTGTCATAACGTTGATTTTATTTAATATTCAATTTAATGATGTTGGATGGTATTATTTGGGAATGAAAACTCCTGATTATAATGTAGTCATTTTTTTTGAATTCAAATAGCATTTGCTTCTGCCTTGGTTAATTGATACCACTACTTTTAGGTATAAATTAAATACCTAAAAGAAATATTTAGAATAGATGTATGTGCATCATTTATTTTATGAACGATAAATCGATTGTTTAAATAAAAAAATAGTCTTGCGTAAGGTGTTAGCTTTCTAAAAAATACTGTAAATTTCAAATTAAATTGCTTATCAATCAATAATTTAAGAATATAAAAATGAAAAGAAATCTTTTAACCTCAGCGGCACTTTTAGGAGTAATGTTATTGAATTCTTGTGAGGAACCGAAAAAAATCGAAACAAAAGAAGAGCCCTATTCTACCATTTCAACTGTAGGGGACAGTCTATACATATTAACGTATGGTGGCTTACAAGCACGAGTAGATGTAAAGAATGGTGGCAGGTTGGAAGCGCTTTCTTTAAATGGTGAAAATATTTTAAGTGGCAAAGATGTGAATTCAAATAATTGGGGTACATCATTATGGCCAAGTCCGCAAAGTGCTTGGGGGTGGCCACCTTCACAACAATTAGATAATCTTCCGTATGCAGTAATTTCAGACCCAACAGAAATAATTATTAGAAGCCAGAAGGATCCCAAACAAGGTTTTGTATTTAATAAAACCTACAAAATAGATGTAAAGGATACGAGTTTACAAATTACCTATTTGATAATCAATGAGTCTGAAGTATCTCAAAAAGTAGCAGCTTGGGAAATTTCAAGAGTAGCGCCAGGGGGATTAACATTTTACCCAAGCGGGGAAGAATCAAAAAGAGGTTTGTTAGCTCCGCTAACAAAGGATAGCGCAGATGTTACTTGGTTTGAATACAATATGGAAACAATACCTGAAGGTGTTCCGAAATTATTATCGGATGGCAAAGAAGGCTGGATGGCACAAGTCTCTAATGGGTTGTTAATGGTAAAATCTTTTGAAGATGTTCCTACAGGGAAGTATGCACCAGAAGAAGGGGAAATTGAAATGTATGCAAACCCAGATCACAGTTATATTGAAATTGAACAACAAGGAAAATACGTTGAATTGAAAGCGAAAGAAGAATTAAAATACATCGTAACTTATAAATTAGTAAAACTTCCTTCTACCGTTGCCGTAAAAATAGGAGATACCGAGTTACTGAAAATTGCTCGATCTATGAAGAAGTAAAAACTTCTTAAAAAATTAAGTGTCATTTTAAAATTTAATAAGTGATTTATTAATACTAAAAATACTTAGAAAGGCGTAATGGAATTGAAAAATAACCATTACGCTTTTTTATCTTTAGGAGGTACAAGTATTTTATTTCAATATATTTTCAAAATATAAAAAAGAATAAAATTGTTTGAGTTATTAAAAATAGGAATCACTGAAAATGTTAAATCGGTAGAAGCAAAGAGAATTTACTTTGTTAACGCACTTGCAGTATTATGCATCGCGGCGTCTATATTTATGATCATTCCGTATATTATTTATGATTTGCATGTACTTGCATGGGTGTGTATTTTATTTTCACCTATATATTTATTATGCTTTAATTTTAACTCAAGGAGAAAGTACACTATTGCACGAGCAATTATATTCTCAACGATGACTGCGAATGTGCTTACGCTCTCAATATTATTAGGTAATAAGATAAACATGGCGACATTTTATTTACCCTTAATTATAATTATATTTTTGCTATTCGATAAAGAATATAAAAATGCACTCATTTCTTCAATAGTTTTAGTTACCATTTCAAGCATTATAACATTTATGATGCATCACTATAATTTTGATGCACTCATTCGATTAAAGCCAGATTCAATTGTATTCATTAATACCACATACAATATTATCTCTTTGATGGGTACTGTATTCTTGTCGTATATATTTGTAATCTCTTCAGATGTTATTGTTAAGTATTTATTTCAACGGAATAAAAGTTTATTAATAGAACGAAATGAATTGTATGAATCCACTATTCAACTGAATAAAACGACTAAAGAACAAGAAGAATTAAACATATTAAAATCTAAGTTGATATCCATTATTTCTCATGATGTTAGACAGCCTGTCAATAATTTATTGAGTGTTTCTGAGGTCATGATTCATTCAGCCTTATCTCATGAAGAAATGGTTCAGTTGGGTTTACGTTTAAAAGAGTCTTCCTTGCATGTATATCAAATGTTGGAGAATCTGTTGACATGGTCCTATTCACAAATGAACGGATTGCATCCCATGCCAGAGTCTATTTTAATTTTTGAAGAAATCAAATCCGAAATTCAAAAAATTCATGAGTCTTTAGAAAAGAAACAATTAAAAATTAATTTAGAAATTGATGCGAAAGCAATAATATACTTTGACAAAGTAATGTTTCAAATTATATTTAGAAATATTTTTAACAATGCCATTAAATTTTCTCCTCCAAGCAGTACAATTAAATTATATGCAACTTCAGACGAGCACAGCCTGAAGCTGTATATTGAAGATGAAGGAATCGGGATTACGGATGATTTAAAGGCAAAATTATTTGTGAATGATTTATCCAAAAGTAGATACGGCACGTTAAATGAAAAAGGAGCAGGCATTGGTTTGTTGTTGTGCAAAGAATTAATTGATGCAAATAAAGGGTGTATAGAAGTAAATAATAAACAAAAAAGAGGAACGATCTTTATCATTACCTTTCCCCATTAAAAATAGTTAATTTTTTAATTAGCAATACATACTTTTCAGAAACTGAAATTTGGAAGATAGCCAGTTTGTAAAAGCATCACAATCTCACAATACTTGTGAATCTTGCACTTAATCCTTAAAAATTAAGATTACGAACAGAACCTTGTAACGCTTAAAATTGAATCTAAATTAAAACCATCCTATTGTACTTTTAAAAATAGGAACACACAGATATATGCATATCATTAGAAATTACCAATCAGCAGATTTGAACCAATTAACAGAGTTATTTGAGGCATATAGAGAATTTTACAAAATGAATTCTGATAAAGAGGCTGCGAAAGTGTTTTTATCAGAAAGAATGAAAAATAATGAATCCATTATTTTTGTTGCAGTTGGTGAAAATTCCGAATTAACAGGTTTCGTACAATTATATCCTATTTTTTCTTCCACTCGCATGAAACGTTTGTGGTTGCTAAATGATTTATTTGTAAGTAAATCATTTAGAGGAATGGGGTTATCTAAAGCTTTATTATCTGCAGCTCAAAAATTATGCATGGAAACAGATGCTTGTGGTTTAATTTTAGAAACGGCTAAGACCAACACGTAGGAAATGAATTGTATACTAAAATGGGCTTTCAAAAGGATTCTGATCATAATTATTATGAGTGGAATGGTATAAAATAATGAAATTTTTGCTTTACATATAAAAACACAACCATCTTATTTTTAGTTATTTATAAATATTCTACCATATTATGGAAGCATAATATGTAATTTATGTAACAATAGAATATAATTCTGTAATATTTTAATGTGGAAAACATAGCACTTTTACAGCATGCTTTTAGGAAATCAATTATTGATTCTGGAAAGTTTAATTTAAAGGTCTGAATTATGAGAAAGTTGAGAAATAAAAGCGGTTTTACAAACGACAAAGAAATTGTTAAAACGCTATTAAAAAAAGATTCTTCTACTGCAATCAATCCATATTTTTTAAACAAAGCGAATGCTTCTTTTAATAGAAATGGTTTATTATATAATACAACGGTACGTAATTTTGAAATTTCAGACATTAGAGAAAAAATTTCTCATACATTTTCAGAAACAAGTTTTAATCAAATTAAAACATTAACAACAGATTTCGGAATCAAGCAAAACAATGTAGATTCAAATTTAAATATTTATGCATTAGATGATAATGCGATGGCATTGGTTATCATGTGCGATCATTTTGAGTTGAACAAAACTGATACGGATTTAGAACTAATAGATATTTATTTAGGCTTTATTGAGCATTGTCTGCAACCATCAGGCTACTTTTACAAGTTTGTAGATGCAGATAAAAAATTCACCGATGCTAATAGCGAGGTAAATTTGGCTGATACAACAGGCTGCGCTATTTGGGCTTTAGGGTATTTAATTTCAAAAAAGAAGGTTATGCCCAAAGAAATTATTGAAAAAGCTGAAGCGATGTTTCAAAATGCTTTGCAAGGAGCAAGTAAAATTCACTCCGTATATGCGATATCCCTTTTAATTAAAGGATTATACTTTAATAATAAAGTAAATGAAAGTATTGAAAGTGTATGGTTGATTAAAAAATACGCAGGGCTATTAGTAGATCAATATAAATTGGTTGAAACGGAGAATTGGAAATGGTTTCAACGTAATGTAAGTATAAACGCCAGTGTTATTTCAGAAGCATTGCTTTGCGCTTGGATGGCAACTGGAGAGCCAATATATAAAACAATTGCAAAAACTACGTTTGACTTTTTGTTGATGAATATTTTTAAGAACGAACAAGAATACAGTTCATTCTTAAAAGAAGAAAAAATGTTCTCAGGAAAAAAATCATCTGAAGTGAATACAATTATTTTTTCTTTAAACACCTTTTATAAGATATTTAAAGAAGAGCAGTATTTAATAAAAATGCAACGCTCTGCTGATTGGTTGAATTTAAATAAATCTATGCAGTGTAAATAATAGTATAAAAATAAACACATTTAAAATTAACAGCTATGAAAAATATTGCTTGGGTAATTATAGTGATTGGGGCTTTAATGATTGCTTATACAGGATTTACTTTTGTTACAAAAGAAAAGGTTGTCGATCTTGGTCCAATTGAAATCAATAAAGAAAAAGAGCATCCTGTTCAATGGTCTCCTATTGTAGGCGTGGTATTAGTTATCGGCGGAGCAATTATGTTGGCTAAGAAAAAATAATAAACTATTTAATTAAAAAATAGGAATATACCTACTTCAATAACGCATATTGAAGTAGGTATATTTATTTAAAATAATTATATTTATTAAAAAAAGAGAATGAAGCTGTATTTAAAATTTGACATAAATTCTATTTGCAAGAAAGTGCTTCAAGAGCAATTAGATTCTTTACATTTGAATTATACTGTGCTAGGATTTGGCGAAGTTGAATTAAACAACTCACCTTCAAAAGAAACTATAAAAAAGTTAAATCAAAGTTTGAACGACTATGGTATTTCAGTTGTAGAAAGTCATAAAAGTGTTTTGGTTCAAAAAATTAAAGATGCAATAGTCGAAATGGTTTATTCAGATGAGAAACTATCTACTTCTAAAACTTCTGCATATTTAGCCGATAAAATAGGTCAAAGTTATGGATACATTTCTAATCTTTTTTCAGATGTTACATATACATCTATAGCTAATTATATTATTTTGCAAAAAATTGAACGTGCAAAACAATTGATATTGACGAATGAATTAACCATTACAGAAATTGCCTGGAAGTTAAATTACAGTAGCGTAGCACATTTCAGTAATCAATTTAAAGGTGCAACCGGATTAACACCTAGTGCATTTCAGCGTATTATTGATAAGCGTAAAAATAACATTCGTAACATCTAATTTTCATAATTAAAGAACAAACTAAAATATTTAGGTAAGATGCAAAGTGAAATTATAAGAGTAATGTTAGCGGATGACGATGAAGACGATAGATTATTTTTCCGGGAAGCATTTGAAGAAATTAAAATTAAAACTTCAGTAACTACTTTAAATAATGGTATTGAATTGATGGATTATTTAAATAAGCCCAATATCGTTTTGCCACACATTCTTTTTTTGGATTTAAACATGCCTGGAAAAACAGGACTAGATTGTTTGCGTGAAATTAAAGCGAATGACACATTTAAAGACATAGCAATTGCAATTTATTCAACTTCTTCATCCGATGAAGATATTGAAGAAACCTTTGTACAAGGGGCTAACATATATATTAAAAAACCGCATGATTTTGTAATGTTAAAAAGTACACTTTCAGAAGTGATAACTCTTAATTGGCAATATCATACAAATGGACTAAATAGAGATAATTTTTTATTGAGTATATAACGTAGAGGAGTGAAATGAATTTTAAGTCATTACTTAATAAATCTAATCTCATAAAATCCATATTTGTTGGTTCTCTTTTTGTTTTAATTTTTATATCAACAATTACATATAAAAATTCTGTTAGTATCACAGAATCTACTCAATTATTAATACATACGCAGAAGGTAAGGGTTGAATTAGAGCAATTAAATTCATCCTTGAAAAATGTAGAAATTAATCAGACATCTTATTTCATTTCGAGAGATTCTATTTTTTTAAAAGACTTTAACGATTCCAGGTTAAAAGTTAGCGAGTCAATTAATCTGTTGCAATCACTTACACATGATAATTTAAAGCAACAAAATAATTTAGATTCTCTGGTAAAATTAATTCGTTTGCGCTATAATATTTTATTAGAAAATGCTATCAATTTAGATGATTCCATCCAGGTTAATGCGAAAAGATTTAACAAAAGCCTTTTAGAAGGAAAAGAAATAATGAAGATCATTCGAAATCACATAAATAAAATGATTGATTTGGAAGGCGTTTATTTGCAAGAACAGCAACAACATTATGAAAAAGAAACGTATTTTACACCATTGTATTCCTTAGTGATGTTAATGTTTTCATTAATTGTATTTATTATTTCCTATTATAAAATTAATAAAGATCTTGAGGCACTTAAACAAGCCAATTTAATTTTAAAAATATCTACAGAAACCATGAATCACGCTGAAGACATAGGCGCATTTAGCAGCTGGCAGTGGGATCTTGAAAATAATAACTTAGTATATTCAGAAAATCATCATAAATTATTAGGAATACCAACCCAAGAATATAACGCAAAAACGAATCAATTTTTAGATTTTGTTCATCCGGATGATAGACATATTATTATAAGTGGACAGAATAGAGTTATAGAACATAATCAATCTACAGTAGCCTTCTTTAGAGTAATTCGCCAGGATGGCAATCTGCGCTATTTTAAATCAACGGGTAAGTTTTTGACTGCATCTTCTGGGAATAGAATATTAATTGGCATCAATATGGATGTTACAGAAGAATACTTAGTGAGTAAATCATTAGAAGATAGAAATAGCGAATTAGAAAAAAGTAATAAAGAGTTGGCCTCATTTAATCATGTCGCAAGCCACGATTTACAGGAACCATTGAGAAAAATACAAACATTTATTTCTCGAATATTTGAAAAGGAGGCAACGAATTTATCCAGTCATGGAAAAGATTACTTAGAGCGCATTCAGGTTTCTGCAAAACGTATGCGTATACTAATAGATGATTTATTGCTATTTTCGCGAACGAATAAAGTAGAAAAGGTATATGAGCGTACAGATTTAAATATATTATTAGATATGGCTGTGCTAGAATTGACGGAGCAAATAGAAGATGCGAAAGCTCAAATCCACAGAACAATTCTCCCTACCTTGGTTGTGATTCCATTTCAAATACAACAGTTATTTATAAATCTTATTTCAAATTCAATAAAATACTCAAGAAAAGACATCTCGCCTATTATTTCTTTTGCCTGCAAAAAAATTAATTCATCGGACTACAATGAATTGATAAAAGAAAAAAATGCACAATATTATAAACTATCAATTAGTGACAATGGATTAGGGTTTAAAGACGAATATAAAGATGCCATCTTTACCTTGTTTTATCGTTTACATAATAACTCAGATTATCCTGGCACAGGAATTGGATTGGCTATTTGCAAAAAAATAATAGAAAATCATAAAGGATTTATAACTGCAGAAAGCACTTTTGGAGAAGGCTCAACATTTCATATTTTTTTACCAATCAATCTAAATAAGCGTTAAGATTGTAATGGTATAACAAATAAATAAATACGTACAACACAATTTTTTATTTATTAGGCAAATTGCATGATACCTAAATCATGCAATTATGAATCTTAGTAAAAGGTCAAAAAGAATAATTTTGCAACTAATATGTTGCGTTTGTTTTTTATTTACAGCTTCATCAATTTTTCGTGTTTCAATCTCTAAAAGTCCAACAATATTTTCTCAAAAGAACGTACATACACTGAACGATAAAAAAACTGTTTTAGCGGAGGACAAACTAAATGCAGCATTTTTAGTACGCGCAACAGAACTATTTTTGTTGCAGATTAAGTATGCTCAAGCTGCCCAAACAAGAGCAATTACAGTTGATGTGAGAGAGTTAGGAAAAATAAACGAAGTGTTTTATACAAAAAAATATCTTGAGTTGATAGGTATTTTAGGAGCAAAAAAATATTCTATGCCTACTTCACTAAACCGAATGGATGAAGAGCGTTTATCCAATCTTTTTTCAATAATAGACGACACATTTGATGAAACCTTGTGTGATGAAATAGCCATAACCAATACTAAGGCAATTGAAATTTTTGAAAATATAAGAGGAAAAACAAAAGATCATCTAATAATTGATATTACTTCAATAAGTATTCCAGCATTATACAATCAACGGGAATATGCATTGCTTTGCCAAAATAAATTTCAAAAAAAAATGAAGTAACTGTAAAAGCTACCAACTAGACTATAATAAAAAGAATTATGAATTTACATTTGAAAGAATTTCCATCTCTATTAAAAGAAACATTTACAGAATGGAATAAGAAAGATCCATTTAGACAAAGTGCAGTAATTGCATATTATTCCATCTTTAGTTTGCCCGGCTTGTTGGTACTTATAGTAACTGTGACGGGTTATTTCTTTACCAGAGATGCTGTAACACATAACATCATTAATCAAATATCCTCTACATTTGGCTCAAACGTTGCAAAGCAGATGGAATCATTGTTAACAAATGCGGGACAGGGAAAGGAAACAATTTTAGGTTCTATTATAGGTATTGCAACTTTAATTATAGGCGCTACAGGAGTATTCATTGCCTTACAAAAAACGTTAAATGAAATCTGGGAAGTAAAGCCAGAGGAAATAAAAGAAAAGAAAAACAAAATTGTTTTATTATTAAAGAACAGATTATTTTCATTCGGTCTAATATTAGCAATTGCTTTTTTATTATTGATTTCGCTTGTATTGTCAACAGCATTATCTGCTGTGGGAGAATGGTTTCATACGGACAGATCAGATTTCATGTTATATATTTTTAATATTATAAATTTCATCTTTTCCTTAATTGTTATTTCATTTTTATTTGGTCTTATGTTTAAAATTTTACCAGACACAAAAATTAAATGGAATCAGGTGTGGATGGGCTCTTTGGTGACAGGCGTATTGTTTACGATCGGCAAAACAGCATTAGGTTTTTATTTTGGTAAAGCCTCACCAGAATCTGCTTATGGAGCAGGCGGGTCTATTGTATTATTATTATTATGGGTTTCCTATTCTTCAATGATTTTATTTTTTGGCGCAGAGTTTACTTACTCGTATTCAAAACGTTTCTTTCCTAAAGAAAAAGAAATAGTACGTGATGAAAAATGAAATTCAAGTATTTAAATAAAAATGGCCTGTAAATTTTACAGGCCATTTTTATTTAGACAGATGGCAATTTAATAAATGAAATGCATTATGGTAAGATGGTTAACATATAAATACAATACAGATCAATGCTGTTTTGTAATGTTACAAAGGATATAATATTATGCTATCTGCATTGCTTCTGTCGTGGTTGTGTTGTTTAGACCACCCACTTGGTAATAAGTTGTGGCAAAGCTCAAACGCAACAAATAGGATTAACTATTTTAAATAGTTGAATTATAATTGTTGTCGATCAAGACGTGTTAATGGAAATCATATAACATAATATTTTTTTAATGTAATATAATCTTTAGCAATCTAATGCAAATTTGTAATGTTATAAATGAACAACAAGCTAAACAAACAACAACTTAAATCTTTTAAAAGTATGAAAATGTCTAAAGTTAAATCATCCGCAATTATTGTTTTCTTATCCGCATCTCTATTTGGATTTTCTTCTTGTGAAGACCATAAAGATCACGCTGCTGAAGAAAACCATAGTGAAGTTAAAACAGAAGAATTGGCGAAAGAACAAAACGACGCAAAGTTTGATGATAATGCAGATGAAAAAAACGCTAAATTTTTAGTTAAAGCAAATGAGATTAACCTTGAAGAAATTTCATTAGGAAAACTAGCACAAGAAAAAAGTACTAATGCGGATATTAAAGCTTTAGGAAAAATGATGGTCACAGCTCATACTAAAGCGTCTGCAGATTTAACAACATTAGCTGCTAAGAAAAACATCTCAATACCAACTGAAAATACAGATGATATTAAGGATGCATATAAAAAATTAAACGACAAAACGGATCAAAAAGATTTCAATAAAGCGTATGCAGACATGATGGTTAAGGGCCATAAAGACGCGATAGACTTATTTGAAAAACAATCAACAGATTCTAGCGATGCAGATATTAGAGCTTGGGCTACTTCAATGTTGCCAGGTTTGAGAGAGCACTTGGATCATGCAATGGCAATTCAAGCCAAATTTGATAAAATGTAATATTAAAATTATTAAACTTCTACCAGCTATGAAAAAATTTATCACTTCACTATCTATGTTATGCATTAGCTTATGCGCTTTGCATACGAATGCACAAGTTACAGGAGAAGATTTACATGCTAGATTTGGTATAAAAGGAGGAGTTAATTTCTCTAACTTATATACAAAAGATGGCGATGAAAATTCAGAAATGCTTACGGGTTTCAATGCTGGTTTATTTGCGAAAATTCCAGTATCCAGACATTTTGCAATTCAGCCAGAATTATATTATTCTACGAAAGGTGCAAAAATTAATTACAATTCTTTCCTTACGAAAGGAAGTACAGAGTTTAATTTAAATTATTTGGAGTTACCTATTTTAGCTGTTGTAAATGTAACGGACAATTTTAATATTCATGTTGGCCCTTATGTTTCTTATTTAATTGGAGGCAAAGCAGTAAACGACGCTAATTTCAATTTAATTGATTTTAGAAGAAATATTAACAATGAAGATTATAATAAATTAGATGCAGGTATTGCAGTTGGTCTTGGATTTGATATTGGCCATGTTGGCATCGGAGCGAGGTATAATTATGGCTTAACAAAGATTGGCAAAGAGCAACAATATTTAGGAAATACATATAGATTTCCAAATGCCAATAATGGAGTTGCAAGTTTATATCTAGCTATTTCTTTCTTATAAAAAATTTAAAAATTAAAATTAAAAAAACTAAACTAAACAATTACAACTATGGGAAATTTACTTTACATCATCGCCGTTATTTTAATCATCTTTTGGGCAATCGGTTTCTTCGCTTATACAGCTGGAGGCATTATTCACATTCTATTAGTATTAGCTGTAATCGCTGTATTAGTTAGAGTAATACAAGGTGGTAGGGTTTAAATTTAAACCCAACTAAATAAAAAAATGAAAATCTAACAACTTAAACTATACAATTATGAATTCAGGTAAAGCATTATTAGGCGTATTAGCAGGAATTGCAGTAGGAGCATTAGTAGGTACATTATTAGCACCGGATAAAGGTTCAGAAACAAGAAAGAAAATCTTAAGTAAAGGGGATGATTATTTAGAAGATGTTAAGGATCAATTCAACGATTTGATAAGCTCATTAAAAGATAAATTCGAAGAAAAATCTGAGGATATCCATGGTGCAATAGCAAAAGGAAAGTCTAGATATAACGAAGCTAAAAATGAAGCTAAAAATGAATTGAAAAATTCATTATCAGAAGTTTAATATCAAAAGATAAAAATACAACTATGGAAAGCACATCACCATTAATGAAAATAATAGAAGACTTTGAAGATTACGTTACAACAAACGCAACGTTATATAAGCTGACTACAATAAAAAAAGCAGCTGATATTGTATCAGGGTTAGTAAGCAATTTAGTTTTATTAATGGTGGTTGTGTTTTTCTTATTGATGTTGAGCGTAGGAATGTCACTTTGGATTGGTGAAATTCTTCTAAGTCCGTATAAAGGGTTTTTAATCGTATCCGGATTTTATGTTTTTTTATTTATTGTGTTTTTTGTTTTTAAAACGCAACTCTTAAAAAATCCAACAAGGAATATTGTGGTTAAAGAAATTTTAAAAAAGGACGATGATGAAGAATGAATACGATAATTTAAAGGAAGCGATTAGTATTTTGAAAAAACGGAAAAAAATTGAGCGTGCTTTGATTAATGAACATTTTCATGATCTTGTTGAATCAATCAAGCCTGTAAATTTAATTAAAGGTTTATTTAATTCCTTTACTTCAGACGCAGAGGGTAAGAATTCTATAGTGGACAATCTGATGGGTATTGCAACAGGTTATCTTTCAAAAAAAGTACTAGTTGGTGGTTCGCATAATCTATTTAAAAAGGCATTAGGTTTTATTTTGCAATTTGGTGTACAAAAAGCTGTAGTAAGTAACTCGGATGTGATTAAAGATTATGCAAGTTCTATATTCAACAATTTGGTTAGTAAAAAAGCTAAAACTGAAATAATACATTAATTAATAAAAATCATTCATAAGCTTATTAATAGCAGTAATATGAAAAAATCATTTATTTTATTCAGTTCCATTACTATAATGTATATGGGAATTTTTTCTTCTTGTACAAAGAAGAACATGCAAACTTCAACTCCAACCAAAACGGTTGTAAAGGAAAGTCCACAAACAGCAAAACCAAAACCCAGCAATTCGAAAGAAGAAACTGTAGTGGTAAAAGAAAAAAAGACTGTTTCTGTAAATTCAATAGAACAAGAATTTAAAAAGCAACATACAAGAGCTAGTGATATTCTATGGTCAAAGGACTCTATACTAAACGAAGACACAAACAATCCAACATCATATAAAGTAGTATATTTAGAAGATGGTAAAAAGGGTGTGATTACTTATAATTCTGAAGGGAAGATAATCGAGGAAAAACATCAAATTTTAACGGATCAACTTTCACAAACAGTTTATAATTCAATCAAGAAAACCTATCCAGATTATAAAATAGTTGATGTGTATACGTATAAGCATATTACTAAGGAAGGAACATATTATGTAATAACTGAAAAATCTTCAAATGTAAGTAACGATCAAGTAATTTTATATGTGAAGGAAGACGGGACATTTGTTCAATAATTAAAACTACAATAGCATATATAAAAAAGGTCAGCGATTTATCTTAAATCGCTGACCTTTTTTTATGTATAAAAATTTATAACGATTTTGTATTTTTTTGTAAGTCCTAATATGTATCGATTGATTAATTTTAAGAATTATAAAAAGAAGAAACACATTATTTAAATCATATAAATGTTACCGCTATGAAATTTATCAAATCATTCATCATTTCATCACTAGTATGCTTATCTATAGGCACTGTACTTTCATTTGGTTTAAATAATTCTCAGTCGAAAGAGGAGATGAGTTATAAGGAAGTCAATCAAAAAGTACAAGTGGAGAAAATAGAAATTCAATTAAAACAGAATCTAAAGTATCCTTCTCTTGATTAGTACGGTATGTATAATTTTGGAAAGAATATTTGTAAGCGTCAATTGACAATATGCCTCGTATTTCTGCTCTTAAGTTCAATAAATGCATTTTCACAGAATGAAGACTCACGAGAGTACATTTCATTCGGTTTTAAAGCAGGGATAAATTTTTCAAGTATATATAATTCTCATACAGAAAACTTTCATGCAAGAGGGAAAGCAGGCTTTGCAGGAGGCGCATTCTTGTACATACCTATCGCAAAGTATATTGGTATACAGCCAGAGGTACTCTTATCTCAACGTGGCTTTAATAGTTCAGGTATTTATTTATTAAGCAGCTATGAATTGAAGCGCACATTAAACTATGTCGACATACCCATATTTTTTGCAGTAAAGCCTATTGAACGACTAACAATTCTATTCGGACCTCAATATTCATTTTTAATGAGTCAAAGCAATGTTTTTACAAATTCGTCATTAAATCGTTTTCAAGAAGAACAGTTTAAAAGCGAACCAGTGCGCCATAATATATTTTGTCTGACAGGCGGTTTAGATTTTAACTTTAATAATGTTGTTTTTGGATTAAGAACAGGTTGGGATGTAACACATAATAGAGAAAACAGTTCATCTCAAACTCCACGGTACAAAAATATATGGCTACAAGCTTCAGTTGGGTTCAGAATATATTAACGAATAAAAATAAATTAAATTTACGCTACTGTTAATGAAGCTACCATTAATTCTATTTTGAACATTTTATTTTTTAAAATAATAGAATAACAAACATTTATAATATAATATTGACGAGCACTTTGAATGGTTATGGGTATTTTGTTCAACAACAATTCATGTACATCACTTACATAAGCCATATAAATTTTGTATATTGTAGATAGTGGAACAAAGTGTATGTAAGCCCCTGCTTAAATACGTTCGAAATCAATTGAGAAAACCAAATATAAAACAGGAAACAGAAAATGTATTTCTGAAAATATGTTTTATAATTAAAAACATCACGTATGAAAGAAAAATTAATCTCATATTTAGAAAATATTTTACCTTGGGCACTTGAACATGGAGTTAAAATTATTTTTATAATAATAGGTTCTTTTATTTTGAATAAAATTGCAAATCGGTTTATTGAGAAAGTTGTTCGTATAACAATAACTGCCGATCAATTAACTTCAAAAGATGGGGAGAAGAAAAGAGAAGATACACTTATAAAAATTTTTAGTACTAGCTCTACCATTTTAATTTTAACGATTGCTACCTTAATGATTTTAGGAGAAATTGGGTTGATGATTGGGCCCATCCTTGCTGGTGCTGGTATTGTTGGCTTAGCTTTTGGTTTTGGCGGTCAGTATCTTATTCGCGACATCATTGCTGGATTATTCATCATCATTGAAAATCAATATAGAATAGGCGACGTAGTAAGTTTTGGAACTATTGGAGGCTTAGTGGAAGATATAAGTTTGCGCATGACAACCCTACGGGATATGGATGGTACCGTACATCACGTACCTCACGGAGAAATTAAGACCGTTTCAAATATGTCAAAAGTATTTTCTCGTGTAAATTTAAATGTAGGCGTTTCTTATAGTGCAGATTTAGATCATGTGATTAACGTTGTCAATAAAATAGGGAATGACTTAGCAAACGATGAAAAGTGGAAAGACTTTATTATTAAAGCACCTCAGTTTTTACGAGTTGATAAACTAGGGGATTCAGCTATTGATATTAAAATAGTAGGAGATACCTTACCCATTAAACAATGGGATGTAACAGGTGAGTTAAGAAAACGAATCAAAATTGGTTTTGATAAAGAAGGAATTGAAATTCCATTTCCACAACGCGTTATTCATCAAGCAACCAAAATAGCAACCTTACAAGAGTAAATTAATAAAAATGTCTGAGCGTTGGCTCAGACATTTTTATTTGCAATTGAAACTTCTGCAAATTACTGCGGAATTTTATATAAATTGGTATATGAAAAAGGCGTTTTTGTGTGCGGTATATCTTTTTTTGATGCTACCTCTTTTTGCTCAAATTGGTTTTGATAGTATCTTATTTGACAACAAAACTGTTTTTAAAAATGGAATCTATAGCACTTTAGAGGAACTTAAATACAATTCGCCTAGATATCCGGATAGTGAATTGGAATTAGAGAAAAATCAAGATCGAATATATTTAAATACGTTATATTATAGAAATAGCAGAAACACACGCTTAAAGTTTGAATCGAGTTTATATGCGACTGTTGTTGAAGGTCGCTTATCTATTTTTTATGACAATCAATTAAATCCTGTTTTTTTGAAAGGGGCAATATCTACATTTATACTGAATGAAATTGTTACAACGACAACCTATATGCCGCAAAACAATATGGGTTATGGCTATCCAGGTTATGGAAGTACGGTACCCGTAACTACAAGTAGTGTAGAAGTCAACATATATTGTTTGGATTTTGCTACAGGTTTTATTTCCAAAGTAAATAAGGAAAATTTGGAACCAATAATTATGAGAGATCCTGTCTTATATTCAAGTTTCAAAAAAATAAGAAGCGATGCTAACAATAAAAAGTCGTATCCTTTTATTTCTCAATACAATACTCGAAATCCTATGTATATTTACGTATTGCCCGTAATACCTAAATCAGAAGAATAACAATCAGGAAATTTGAATTCTTTATACATATTTTTGAGTACAAATAATCGGACGGAAACAAATTGATTCAATGAAAAAAACAATTACCTGTATTATACTTGCATTTTTTGCCATAACACTTTTTGCTCAAACAGAGTATGATAGCATGTTATTTGACAACAGTTTACTATTAAAAAATGGAATTTATACGTCTTTAAAAGAGGTAAGAAGCAATACTCCGAAATTCCCCAATTGCGAATTAGAGATTGGAGCCATTCAAGATAAAATTAACGTTGATAATTTATTTTATATAAACAGCAATAACACACGTTTAAAGTTTGAAGCGAATTTATATGCAACGGTTATAAATGGGCGATTATTTATATTTTATAAATCCCAATTAAATCCGATTTTTTTAAAAGCAGCTATTTCAACCTTTATGATAAAAGAATGGGTTTCAGTCCCAGCAAATGATGCAGACCGATCAACAGTAGGCAACGGTCAGATTAAAATAACAATGTACTTTTTAGATTATACATCTGGAGTAATTGCGAAAGTTGATAAAAAAACATTGGAGCCAATTATAACTAGAGACCCAGCCTTATCTGCTAGTTTCAAAAAAATTAAAAAAGACCCAGACAATAAAAAATCTTTCCCTTTTATTTCTAAATACAATGCACGACACAAAGTATATGTCAGAACTCCCCATAAAACTACCATTTCTGCCGAATAATCTCTATTATTGAACTTTAAACGTATAATTAGGTGTTCTAAAACAAACGTAAAAAATATGAAACAAATTTTTATCGGAATGATGGTTGTATTCTTTGCAACAAGCCTAAGCGCTTGTTCAAATCAGCAATCTGCAGCAGCAACCAACGACACACTAAAACTTAATGCGCTTCAATTTAGCAATATGGTGAAGGCTACTGCAAATCCCACACTTCTGGACGTACGTTCGGAAGAAGAGTTTAATAAAGAGCATATAAAAAATGCGAAAAATGTGAATTGGAATGGTTCAGATTTTAAAACCCAAGTAGCACCTTTAAATAAAAAAGAACCTGTGTTTGTATATTGTTTAAGCGGTGGAAGAAGTGCGAGTGCTGCAAACTATTTACGTTCGGAAGGTTTTGAAAAAGTATACGAATTAGATGGAGGAATGTTAAAATGGAATGCTGCCACATTGCCTGTAGAAAAAGGAAATACACCAAGTGTTGCTCAATCAGAACAAGAGATGAGTTTGGTTGAATTTCAAAAATTATTAGAAACGGACAAATATGTTTTGGTAGATTTTTATGCAATCTGGTGTGGGCCATGCAAACAAATGGAGCCAGACTTGAAGGACATTGCTGAAACAATGTCCGATAAAGTTACTGTTGTACGTATTGATGTAGACAAAAACCCAACACTGAGTCAGCATTTTGAAATAGAATCTTTACCAGCGATACATATTTATAAAAACAAGAAATTGGTTTATGATGACATTGGCTATAAAACAAAAAAACAATTGGTGAATCAATTAAAGTAAGTACTCTTTAATTACATAAAGAAAGGGCTTGTATGTTTAAAACGTACAAGCCCTTTTCTATGAATTACTTTCTGCCTATTTTTGAATTCTTTCATGCAACTATGATTAAGGCCTCCAAAAGTTTAATAAAAGACACAAGTAAATCAGCATTGCTGTTATATAAAATAATGATACCCATTTCTATCGCTGTAAAGGTATTGCAGTATTTAGGATGGATTGATTATTTAGGATCTGCACTTGCCCCCATAATGAAATTTGTTGGCTTACCAGGCGCTTGCGGCATCATTTGGGCTACAACTATGGTAACCAATATTTACGGAGGAATGATTGCATTTTATTCCTTAGATATTTCTAACACCTTGACAACCGCGCAAGTATCCATCTTATGTTGTATGATGTTGATGGCACATGCACTTCCAATAGAATTACAAATAGCGCGCAAAGCAGGGTGCAAACTTTGGATTATGTTTTTAATTCGTTTTGGTTTTG
Source organism: uncultured Cytophaga sp. (assembly GCF_937863595.1). Taxonomy (GTDB): domain Bacteria; phylum Bacteroidota; class Bacteroidia; order Cytophagales; family Cytophagaceae; genus Cytophaga. The sequence continues at coordinate 18,372 of NZ_CALMGQ010000145.1, read as the reverse complement.
GAATCCTTACTGCTATTTGCATGAATCTATTGTTAAATGAAACCCAATTTTTACAACAACCAAATAGTATTCAATGGAAACCTGAAATTCTTGTAAACCCCAGCATCGGGGATTGGGTATTGGGTGAAATTAAAAAATACATCATAGTATTCTTTGTTGTGATGGCGCTATTGTTTGTAATGCGTGTATTAAAAAGATCTGGAATATTAAATACATTTAGTGAAGGTTTAAAACCAATACTAAGCATCTTGGGGATTAACAAAGAAGTAATACCCATGACAGTGATTGGCATGAGTTTAGGTATTTTATATGGAGGCGCATTAATTATTAAGGAGACAGAAGAAAAGGAAATTCCTGCCATGGATGTATTTTATGCATTTGTTTTAATGGGCTTATGTCACAGCTTAATTGAAGACTCATTGCTAATGATATCCATGGGTGCACACTGGTCGATGGTGTTTATTTTTAGAATGATATTTGCATTGCTTGTTACTTTTGTAGTCGTAAAAATCACAAAACGCTTGCCTCAAAATTGGTTCGTTCAAAAATCTCAAACTACCTAAGTATAGGTATTTCGAATTAAGAAATTGCCTTGTTTTTATTCATACCAATAAATTGCGTATTTTAGCTTAATGAAAAAGAGTCTTTTAGTTATTTCCATTTTGGCAATTTTTTTGTCAAGCTGTACCGATCAAAAACAACATACTCAAGTTAAGTTAGCAGACACATTGAGTGAAATCGAAATATTAGATCCCGAAGCAGAAACCTTATTTTCAAAAGATGCGAAGGCAGAAATTCTTGCACAAGGATTTTTATGGGCAGAAGGTCCGCTTTGGTTAAAAGACCAACACAAATTAATTTTTTCAGATGTTCCCAGAAACACCATCAATAGCTGGTCAGAGAAAGATAGTCTGCAACTATATTTAACCCCATCTGGGTATACAGATACAATTACACGTGGAGGCGAAACAGGATCTAATGGGCTTTGTTTAAATAGCGAAGGCAAGTTAATATTAACACAATGTGGTGATAGACGCATAGCAGTAATGCTCGCGCCTTTAGATGCTCCAACAGCAGATTTTAAAACACTTGCTGATAAATTTGATGGCAAACGCTTTAGCAGCCCAAATGATGTTATTGCAGACAAAAAGGGAAATTATTATTTCACTGATCCTCCATACGGATTAGAAAAACAAGAAAATGATCCATTAAAAGAACAAACAAAAGAAGGCGTGTATAGATTGAATGCAGATGGTTCTGTAGAACAAATCATTGATTCTTTAACCCGTCCCAACGGACTTATTCTTTCTAATGATGAAAAGAAATTATATGTAGCCAATTCGGATCCAGCACGCGCAATTTGGGCGGTATATGATATTGACAGTTTGGGTAAACTTAGTAACGGCAACGTATTTATGGATGCAACTCCTTTTGTAAATAAAGGTAAAGGATTGCCCGATGGTTTAAAGATGGATAGCAAGGGATATATATACGCTTCTGGTCCGATGGGTATTTGGGTTTTCAATCCAGCTGGAAAGCATATTGCTACGATTAAAATTAAAGAACATGCTTCAAATGTTGCCCTAGATGATACAGAGTCTTATTTGTATATCACAGCAAATATGTATTTGTTACGTCTTAAATTAAATAAATGAGTACCCCTCACAGGCTTATAAAAGACACAGAAAAAGATTGGCCTTCTGATAACGAAGAAGACTATTTTGAATCTTTGTTTCATACCTATTACAAACACTTATGTAGATTTTCATTTCGAATTGTTCGAGATAAGGATCTTGCAGAAGATGTTGTACAAACGTGTTTTGTAAATTTTTGGGATAAAAGAACAAGTACGATCATTCAATCTTCTTTTAAGACCTATTTATTTCGTGCGGTTTATAATAGAAGCATAAATGAATACAATAGGGCTAAAAAAATTGTACATGAAGACGTGTCAATTTTGAGCGAAGAAACAGCGTCTGTTTCTTATGACCCAATCTTGGAATTAGAGGGTAAAGAAATGCAAGATTCAATTAATAAGGCAATTGCATCGATGCCAGATGCTTGCAGAACTGTCTTCATGTTGAGCAGAGAAGAGCAATTATCTTACAAAGAAATAGCAGAAATGCTTCAAATATCTGTTAAAACAGTTGAGAATCATATGGGTAAAGCGCTGAGAATTATGAGAGAGCATCTTTTCCTCTTATTTCTCGCAATATTTATTTCTGAAAATAGCACAATTATTTTCAATATATAAATAGGGGTAATCCTTTGCTCAATTGTCTTAGTATTGAAATGACCATGAAAAACGAAAATATTCTAAATAGCGACTACTGGTACGAAACAATCACTGCTTTTAAGCAGGGAGAACTTTCGGAACAAGAAGTGCAAGAACTTTACCTCTGGAAAGCGGAAAAGCCGGAGCATAAGTTGTTTTTTGAAGAAGTTGAAAAATCTTGGAAAGTTTCGAGAGAGAGAAATCAATTCCCTGAATTCAATATTGTTAAGGCTTGGAATGCTGTAAAAGCGCAAACGATAGATTGTAAAGAAGTAAAGAGTATTTCTTTATGGGTGAATATCTGGCAAGCACCAGTGGCCAAAGCTGCAGCAGCAGTATTGCTCTTAGCATGTATAACGTGGGCTATGAGTAATGTTGTATTTACCAAACCTACTTTTACAGATTTACAATCCTTTGGAGGAATGAAGGAGTTTTATCTTCCTGATAGCAGCAAAGTATATGTGCATGATACAACTACGGTTCGGTATGCGTCTACATATGGCGAAACAGAACGTATCGTATATTTAGATGGCGAAGCGTTCTTTGAAGTACAAAAAAACGAAAAAAAGCCATTTACTGTTTTATCATTCAGATCTAGAGTAGTAGTAAAAGGAACCAAATTTTTGGTATGCAGTAGAGCAAATGATTCGGTAGATGTTATAAAAGTGGAAGAAGGTAAAGTTGCTGTGCTAGAAAAATACAGTCGCTCTGGTAAAGAAGTCATGCTAACAAAAGGAATGACGTGTACCGTAGATAGAATTGGCAACTTGCGCAAAGGTGAAACAATGAATACGAAGCCTGCCGTTTGGAGAAATGCGGACCTACTGATTTTTACTGGGACTCCTTTAAATCAAGTAGTAACGGATTTAAAAAGTCGAACAGGTGTTGACGTAAAACTAAATAATCCAGACATGGGTACATGCAGATTTACGGGTGAATTTGACAATGCAGATGTGGAAGAAATTTTACAAGTAATTGCACTTTCCATGAATATGCAAATCGAGAAACAAGGTTCTTTATACATCTTAAAAGGAGAAGGGTGCAAATAATTTTTTAAAAGACTTTTTAGTATATTTATAGAAAAAATTTTAAGATGAGACAAAAAATTCATCTGACATTACTTTTTCTATTCATTTCCACACATGCAATTTTTGCGCAAGTACTGGATAAAAAAGTAACTATTCAGTTCCAAAACATTAGTATAGAACAAGCACTTAAACAGATAAAGAACACGTACGGTGTAAATTTTTCTTATTCTCCAGACCAAGTGGATTTAAGTAGACACGTAACTTTTTATGTTAAAAATGAAAGTCTAGGCTACGTTCTGAACAAACTATTTAAATCAACACCTATCGTTTATAGAGCAGTAGGTAATCAGATTGTATTAAAAAGAAATAAAGCTGAACATCATTATCCGGCGCCCCCGAAAAATAATACGAGTGTTAAGACCAATACAAATCTAGAGACAACACCTGAAACAAATACAATAATAGAGTCTGACAAAGATTCACTAATTCCACCAGTAATATTGATTGCAAAGCCCTTCGAATTTATTTCGACAGACACGGTGCAAGCAATAAAGCTATTAGATAATTCGTACTCAAAAGGACTTATAGACTTAAATTCTACCTATGTTCAAAAAAAAGATAGTGTAGCCATTCAATCTTTTTTAAATAATACGCAATTAAAAAAGAGTTATAAAGCATCTAAATTAGCGCTTGAAAAGGAATACAAACAATTGCGCGACAGTATAATGATCGCGAAACAATTGGAGCGTAGACCCAAAAAAATTACAGATACATCTAACATTCAATACAGCGAAGATTTATTGATTCAAGATGATTTTCAATTTACTGGAATTTACCCTTTAGCATCACATGGCTTAACGAGTGGTCTTTATAGAAATGAGTATTCGTTAAATGGACTTATTGGATATAATGGCGCAGTATCAAAATTTGAATACGGTGGTGTAGCAAATATAGTCCGCAGAGAAGTACATGGTGTTCAAATGGCAGGCATAACAAATATTGTTGGAGAATATGTGCGAGGTGCACAGTTTGCAGGGATTGCAAACATTACAAATCAAGAGCTTATTGGTGGGCAATTTGCGGGTCTTGTAAATGTTGCGAATGGTGCAGCCTCTGGCGTACAAGTGTCAGGTGCTGTAAATGTAGGAACGGAACAATTAGACGGTTTACAACTAGCGTGTATCGTTAATCAGCATAATGGCGTAGTGAATGGCGGACAAATTGGTTTAGTTAATCATGCGCATAAAGTAAATGGTTTTCAATTTGGGCTCATTAATATTTGCGATACGATACATGGCGTGCCTTTTGGAATATTATCTATTGCTAAAAATGGATATGCTAAAATAGAAGCATATTATTCGGAAACTACACGCGCAAATATTGCCATTAAAAGTGGGGTAAAAGGATTGTATAATATTTTTGAATTCGGAGTAAATTTTAATTCTGTAAGTTATCGCTGGACATTTGGTTATGGACTTGGAACTACTTCGCAAATGAGTAAGAATTCAACAATATCTTTTGATCTTGTAGCATTACATATAAATGAAAATGAAGCCTTCACAAATAGGATGAATGAGCAACTTCAATTACGTATTATGTTGGGTTTACAGATATCAAAGAGAGTATCCTTGTTTGCGGGACCGACATTCAACACGTCGTTTTCTAAGTATATAAATTCAAGTGGAGTAAAAGGATCAAAAATAATTCCAAATAAAGCTATTGTATACCAAAATACGATTAAAATATCAAACGGGGATAACATTTACAACCCTTACTGGCTGGGCTTTAATGCGGGTATTCGATTTTAATAAAAGCGTACGTTGTGCATATAGAAGCCTTCGCTCCATGCGAAGGCTTCTATCGTTATAGCCCCATAGTAGAAATTGTTGTAAAGACTTGCCAAATAGAAATGGAAAAAACTGATACGCCAAATATAATATCAAGTATTCAACTTAATAGAGGAAGAAATTTATTTTATCCTTAATTAAAGACGCAGAAATACCAAAAGCTTAATTCAGCTATAGAAATATTATTTCAATTTATTTTTTCTATACTCTAAATATTCTTCTCTATACTGCGCATTATTTTGGTTGCTCATATACTTGTATTTTAATTCTGCCATTTTAGTATCGTCCCAATTTTCAATGTCAATTTGAGTTTTTAATGATATGGAATAAAGTGTTGCAGCTAAAGCAAAAAATACTGCCACCCGAATTAATTTAAGAAAATATACATGAGCAGTTTCCTTATAAATTACTTTTGTACGAACAGTAAACAACCAACCAAATGCAATTGGCAAACCAAAACACGCAATTGTTAAATGCATTTGGCTAAAAGGCCAATACATCAAGCGAAACAAAATGCCGATACACGTAATTGAAAGAATAACTCCTGTTATCATATTTACGGCATTAAATTGCTTTTCATCTTGCTGAAAACCTATTATTTCAAAGCCCCGAATTATATAAATAACCGCCAATGTACCTAAGGAAAGAACTGTTAATGGTCCTGAAAAAGGCAGATGTGTAAATCTTAGAAAAAGCGCAATCAAAAACAATGCAATACCCGCAATCTCCACTTTGCCCGTTGGAAGCGGATTTAAATGTGTGTTCACTTCGTTTTTCATATTCATTTCATATTCATTTCATATTCAAAAGTTAAATTTATTGAAAGTAATGAAAAATAGTTGATTTTAAAACCGAGATCGTGAGGTGATACATTTCACTAACGCACATTGTGATACACACTCATGCAATAGTTTAAAGGTAAATTATCGATCGTTAGAATGATATTAACGACAACTATGACATTTTAATGTTATGCATGAACCGGCCGCATTCATTTTTAGCAAAACCCTAACAACTACAAAAATAATTAGTGGCTCCAAAAGCTCCATAACTCATAGATGTTGACCTATTTTATATCCCTATACCAACCCTACAGAATCACAACATAATTTCTGAATAGATTTCGCACATTCATTTAAAACCCTTTAAATCAAATTTCATGAAAAAGCTAACTATTTTAATTGCTATTGTTTTAGTTGCAATAAGCAGCTGTACTATTGTTCGACCGGGTGAGGTAGGAATGATACAAAAAATTGGCATTATAAAAACACTGCCTGTTTTGCAAGGTTCAAAAGGTTTTAATCCCTTTGTTTCCAAAATTATTAAAATAAACGTTCGAGTAACGGAAGTGTATAGTAAATTAATAGTACCTACTAAAGAAGGATTAAGTATTGACGCACAAATTAGTTTGTTGTATCACATCAATCCGGATAGTGCTAAAGCGGTATACGTTCGGTTTGGACAGAATTACGAAGAGGTTGCAATCATGACAAATTTCAGAGCAACAACCAGAGAGGTTACAGCACGTTATTATGCAACTGAACTGTATGCCACAGAAAGAGAAAAAATAGAATCTGCTATTAAAGAACAAATGTTAATTGCAGTAAATAAATATGGGTTTATTATTGATGCTGTGTTGTTAAAAGATATTGTTTTGCCAGAACAAATAACAAAAGCCATACAAAATAAAGTGCAAGCGCAACAAGAAGCAATGCAAATGGAGTATGTTATTTTAAAGCAACAAAAAGAAGCAGAAAGAATTGTTGTTGAAGCAGAAGGAATTAAAAAGTCTCAAGACATTATAAATTCTGCAATGACAGAGGCTGCTTTAAAATACAAGTATATTGATATGATGAAGTACTTGTCAACTTCAAGTAATGCAAAAGTAATTATTACCAATGGTCAGGTGCCCATAATGGTAGGTGGTGAATAAAATATTGGATTAGAGGGTACCCAAAACCCTCTAATCCAATAAATTGTATTTTTGTTTTAGCTGGTATGTTGCAATCAATTGCTGTAATAGTATAAGAGGTTGAAGCTGCTTTTGTTTAATTTTGAAATGAATTAAGAGCACAACTATGAAAGCCAGAAACAAAATTTCCTTATATGTTATCGTATTATCTTTGATAGCAATACTTAGCGCAGGTACATTTTTAAGCATGCTTTCAGTTGGTGATAAAGCGCCTGCTTTTACAGTAGCCGGTTTGGATAGAGATAGCATACGTTTATCAGACTATAAAGGAAAGCTAGTAATTCTTCATTTATGGAGCCCAACATGCCCCCATTGCAGAGAAGCAAACCAATTTATACCCATTATCATGGCGCCGTATAAAGATGAAAACATTGCGTATATCATGGTTGCCATTGATATGGACACAAGCACATTAAGACCCGTGATAAAAGAAGATAAATTAAATTTTGCCATACATGGGTATGATCCTTTTGATGGAGCTGCTAAAACAATGTTAGATTATAAAGCATCTGGTACTCCTTCTATTCAGGTAATTGATGAAAAAGGAAAGATTTTAGCTATGGATATAGGTTACAAACAGCTTAAAAAATTTCTAAAGAAACAATATCCGACTAAATAAGAAGCTTAGCAATTAATATTCTTGGTTGGTTTAATGGGTTTTTAGTAATTTGCATCTATAAAATTAATGAGATGGATATAGATGCATTGTATGTAAGGCTAGGGGAAGAAAATCTAAATTTATTAGTTAAGTACTTTTATGATTTGGTATTTGTAAATGAGCAAATTGCCCATTTATTTAAAAATGACAAAGAAGAGATAAAAGAGAAACAACGATTATTTTTGACACAATTTTTAGGCGGTCCACAAGCATACTCTCAAAAATTCGGTCATCCACAAATGCGCGCACGTCATTTGCCGCATCCAATATCAAAACCCGATGCAATGGCTTGGTTGCATTGCATGTCGCAAGCAATTGGAAAGCTGCCGATAGACGAAACGTTAAAAGACGAATTGTTTGCTCGTTTCCCCCAAACAGCAATGTTTATGGTAAATGAAGAGTGAGAATTCAGCTAAGCTAAAAGAACATATGATTTTATAATTGTATAACCAAATGTTAAATACATTCAATTTTTAAATAGATTTTTTCAAAGTTAAATACCCCATTTCTTATTTCATTAAAATAACTTACCTTGTTTTAGTAATATAATTTAGTAAGTATATGCAATTAAGAAAGTTTGGCCGTACAAATTGGCAGGTTAGTGAAATTGGTTACGGCATGTGGGGTGCAAGTGGCTGGAAAGGTTCAGAAGATAGCCAATCTGAAAAATCGTTAGACCTTGCTGTTGAACGAGGGGTTAATTTTTTTGATACAGCTTGGGGATATGGCGAAGGACATAGCGAACAGTTGTTAGGCAAATTGGTTCAAAGACACCAAAGCAAAAAAATATATGTAGCCACTAAAATTCCGCCGATGAATTTTAAATGGCCTTCTAAAAAATCTTATAGCCTAGATGAATGTTTTCCCGCAGACCATATAAAGAAATATACGGAAACAAGTTTGAAAAATCTTGGTCTAGAAAAGATAGACTTAATGCAGTTTCATGTGTGGGAAGATGCCTGGGCATTTGATGATCGTTGGCAGCGAGCAGTAGAAGATTTGCAAAAGGAAGGCAAAGTCGATGCTTGGGGAATAAGCGTAAATAGATGGGAACCAGAAAATTGTTTAAACACCTTAAAAACGGGCTTGATAGATTCTGTGCAAGTGATTTATAATATTTTTGATCAAGCACCTGAAGATGTTTTGTTTCCTTTATGCAAAAAATTAGGCATTGCTACCATTGCGCGCGTACCCTTTGATGAAGGGACTTTAACAGGAAACATTACCAAAGACACTACTTTTGACGAAGGCGATTGGAGAGCGAGCTATTTTGTTCCAGAAAATTTAATTGCGAGTGCAGAGCATGCAGATCTTTTAAGACCTTTCGTTACAAAAGAAATGTCTATGGCGGAGCTTGCCTTACGCTTTATCTTAATGAATGACGATGTGTCGACAACCATTCCGGGTATGAGAAAAGAACGCAATGTATTAGCAAATACCGCTGTTAGTGATGGCACAAGACTTGATGCAGATATGTACAATGTGCTGAAAAAACACCGTTGGGATAGAGAGCCAACAGCTTGGTCTCAATAATAATCCAACACCATATAATATTCTCCAGGTTAATTAATAGTCCACGTTTCATTTAATTTTTAAATAAGGGATGTATAAAAATCAAATCATAAGGATATTGTCTGCTGTCTCCATGCTTTATTGTATGTCGTGTTCCAAACAACACGAAGAAGCAAGTTCAGAAGAAATTGAAAAAATTATTTCTCAGATGACGATTGAGGAAAAGGTTGGACAAATGACAAACCTTACCTTAGCAACCATTGCAAATGAAGTTGACAGTACAGTGGTACTTGATACTGCGAAGGTAAACGATGTTATCATAAAACATCATGTGGGTTCTATTCAAAATGTATTAACACATGCATATACACTAGACGAATGGCATGCGATAATTGAACCCATTCAAAAATTAACTTTAGAAAAAACACGACATAAAATCCCATTTTTATATTGCATTGATGCAGTACATGGTGCGAATTATGTTTATGGCGCAACCTTGTTCCCTCACAATATTGGTTTGGCGGCTACCAGAAATAGAGTATTAGCAAAAGAATGTGGAGCAATAACAGCTGTTCAAGTTCGGGCTGCTGGCATTCGATATAACTTTGCACCTGTCTTAGATGTTGGCCGCAATCAGCAGTGGTCGCGATTTGGAGAAACCTTTGGCGAAGATACGTATTTGACTTCCGAGATGGGCCTTGCGTCCATTCAAGGACTTGAAGGGGGTGATGTTTCTAGTCCATTTCATGTGGCAGCATGTATGAAACATTTTATTGGATACTCCATGCCGCAAAATGGGAAAGATAGAGCTCCAGCATATATACCCGAAATTGTATTGCGCGAATATTTTTTACCATCGTTTAGAGCGGCTGTAAATGAAGGAACACATACGTTGATGGTAAATTCAGCAGAAATAAATGGCACTCCAGTACATGCTAGTAAATATTTGTTAACGGATGTATTACGAACGGAGCTGGGATTTAAAGGAGTTGTAATTACAGATTGGTTGGATATATTGAAACTTCAAGAACGTCATCATGTTGCGAAAACCCATAAGGACGCAGTATACCTAGCGGTAACAGCAGGAATTGATATGTGCATTGTTCCCTTTGATTTTAGTTTCACAAACGATTTAATTGCATTAGTGAAAGAAGGAAAGATTTCAGAAGAACGCATTAACAAATCCGTCAGAAGAATTTTACAATTAAAAAAAGATCTGGGCTTATTTGATCACCCCTATTTAGAACAAGACGCATTGCAAGCATTTTCTAAGCCAGCTTATACTAAAACAGCAGTACAGACGGCACGTGAATCAATTACCTTGCTAAAAAATAAAAATGACCTATTGCCCTTCACAGACAAAACACGTGTATTGGTTACTGGTCCGTTTGCAAATACTTTATCAGAATTACATGGCGCCTGGTCCTACACATGGCAAGGGAATAAGGAAGAATTTTATCCAGACACTTTATTAACCATTGCTGAAGCGTTTGAAAAGAATGCACCGCTAACAAGCATATTTGATTTATCTGCTTGGGATAAATCGAACGTATTAAATAAAGGAGCGTTGATAAAAGCAGCACGGAGTTCAGACGTTATTGTAATTTGTGCTGGGGAAGCGGCATATGCAGAGACTCCAGGCAATATTCCAGACTTGGCATTTGATTCAACACAAGTGGATATGATAAAAACACTTGCTAGCACGGGCAAGCCGATTGTATTGGTATTGTTAGAGGGTCGCCCGAGAATTATTAGAGAAATAGAACCTTATTGCAGCGCTATAGTATTGGCTTATTGGCCGGGCACACACGGTGCACAAGCCATTTACGACGTACTTTATGGAACGTATAATCCAAGTGGGAAATTACCTTTTACCTATCCGCGTTATAGTGGCACATTGATTACCTACGATCATAAATTGTTGGATGAAGCGGTAGAAATTGTTGAACCAGAATACAACTATTTTTATGAGTTCAATCCACAATATCCATTTGGCCATGGATTGTCTTATACAACGTTTGAGTATGGAAAGATTATAATGAATACAGATACATTGGCAATAAATGATTCATTAAGAATTTCTGTAAAAGTTACAAACACGGGCAAGGTAGCAGGCCAAGAAGTAATTGAATTGTATACGCATGATTTGGTTGCATCGATTACGCCATGTGTGAAGCGATTGAGAAAATTTGAGAAAATAAATTTAATACCAGGAGAAACCAAATCCGTTGACTTTGTATTAACAAAGAGGGATCTTGCGTTTGTAAATGAAGCACTTAAAACCGTTACCGAAAAGGGAATTTTTGAAATAATGATTTCAAATCAAAAAGCACTAGTATATTATAAATAATTATTTTCAACTAAATTAAAAATGTACGCATGAATAAAATTATATATTTCGTCTCTGTACTCTTACTGTTAAGCTGTTCAGAAAATAAAAAACCAGAACCTGAAGAACTGTTGGTTACAGGAGTAAAGGCTATTTTAAAATGGCAAACAGATACTATTTTTAAAGTGCCCGAATCTGTTTTATATAATAAAGCAGATGAATTTCTATATGTTTCGAACATCAATGGTAAACCAGATAGTGTAGATGGCAATGGATTCATAAGTCGTATGAGTTTAGATGGAAAAATAGAGCAGTTGGAATGGGTTAAGGGATTAGATGCACCAAAAGGAATGGGTGTATACAATGGAAAAATGTATGTAACAGATATTCATAAGCTCGTAATAATTGATATGGAAACGGCAACAATTGAAAAATCAATCGTTGTGGACAGTGCACAATTTTTGAATGATGTTACAATTGATGCCAAAGGCGATGTATACTTTACAGATTCGGATGCGAGAACAATCCATGTTTATAGAAACGGCGTGGTAAGCTTATGGGCAAAAGATCCGATGTTACTTAAACCAAATGGTTTGTATGCATTAGATAGTTCTTTACGTATTATTGACATGGAGACAGGTTTATTTTACGATGCTGACTATACAACTAAGAAATTAACAGGTGTTGCACAAGGCATTCCAGGTGGAGATGGGGTAATGCAGGTTTCTAAAAAGGAATACATTATCTCTTGTTGGCCAGGAGAAGTGTATTATATTAATGATACACTTGTGGAAAAAATATTAGATACAAAAGCAGCCAAACTAAATGCAGCAGATGCATGCTATGTAGATACGGAACAGTTATTAATTGTGCCTACTTTTTTTGGTAATTCAGTAATGGCGTATACCATCACAAAGTAATTTTAAAAAAAAATTGTAGAAGCTCGGTAAAACTATCGAGCTTCTTTTTTTTGATGAATAAGCAAACCAAGCATAGAGATGGAACCATTCGTTGTTACATCATTAAAATAACGAATAGAATCTGTTTTTGTCTTTAAGCCTAAACAATATAACAAGGGCAAGTAATGCTCTGGCGTAGGTATCGCATATTTATAATTTTCAAGAGACGTATACTGTATCAATGGGCTAAAATTATCTGTATCAACAATAGTTTTAACGGTATGTATAAAATTTTCAGCCCAATCAAAAGCAGAGTTATCCCATTTGATCATTCGTAAGTTATGTACTACATTACCGCTTCCGATAATGAGTACACCTCGTTTTCTTAATTCAAATAAATCTTGTGCAAGAGCAAACTGCTCTTCCGGTTTTTTGCGTACATCTAAACTCATTTGAAAAACAGGAATATCTGCATTGGGATACATCGACATCAATACAGACCATGTTCCATGGTCTAAACCCCATTCGTGATCTTCATCAATTTTCCAATGGGTCGAAAGGTCTTGCGTTTGTTTCGCAAATTCCGGAGTTCCAGCTGCTGGATATTGTGCATCAAAAAGTGCTTTGGGAAAACCACCAAAATCATGAATGGTTCGAGGGTGTTGCATTGCAGTAACTTTTGTGCCAACCGTTTCCCAATGTGCAGACACAACCATGATTGCTTTGGGAATTGAAATTTCTTTAGCAATATTTTTCCATGTATCCGTAAACCTATTTTGTTCAATTGCATTCATTGGACTTCCATGTCCAATGAATAAGACAGGCATTACTGTTTCAATGGTTTGCTCATTATCCCAAGCACGGGCAAATTGATGTAATCCTAACATAGTGAAACCAAATAAAGTACTTGTATTAATAAATGCTCTCCTGTTCATGAATAGAAATTTTAAAGCTATAACTGTTAAAGTATAAATTAATTCATTAGCAGATAAGCAATTTTACTTTTTATGCCTCTATATGATTTATAGTAGGTAATCATATATTGACTTTCTAAATTTTTGCAAACAATTAAATGCATTATGACTGCGGCAGGTTCACATATTTATAGCAAAACAAAAATAAGTAAATAAACAGGCGCAATTACGAAAGGATTAATCTTAATCGCTTGAATATAAGTTGATGATTGGGCGTATAAATTGGCGTATAGTTATATACTATAAATATGCGACCTCGCGGTGGTCGGCACTTGTACAATGGTTATACAAATTTATTTATAGACACATAAAAAAACAAAATGGGCTCTATATAATTTGTCGCTACCCATTTTTAATCAAATAGAGCCCTTTTTATTTTCTTCCTTTATCGCTTTATTTATCTTTTTTTCAAGAGCTTTATAACTTACATATCCTTCACATAAAACTTGATATCCGTTCTCTTTTTTTTGTAAAAGAGTGGGATATCCTGTAACACCCATTTTTGTCGCTTTAGCAAATTCTGCATGCGCTAAATTAAGATAGGCAGTGTCTTGCATTCTTTTTAAGAACTCAACTTTATCAAGATCAAATTGAGTTGCAATGTTTGCATAAACAGAGTCTTGGTTTATATCTCGCGCTTCTATAAAAAAAGCCTTTTGAATGGAGTGTGCGTATGCGATCTGATTTTTTGATGTGAATGATTTGTATACACAAAGTGCAATGGATGGTTTTTCAGAAGAGGAAACATAACTACCCTCTTTTACTAATTCTATATACGCTTGTCCAAATGTTACTCCACTTGCTTCTTCAAGTATGGGAATAGCACTTAATACGTATTCGGACATGTTGCTAATGGGTCCAATTCTATCTCCCAGCACCATACCTCCGCTTAAAATCTCAATTTCAACTTTGTCTTTATAATCATTCCCAATTTGATTGATTACAGGCCCAAAGCCATAACACCATCCGCAAAGTGCATCATATACATAAATAAGCTTAATTGGTTTTGTGAGGCTTTCATATTTTTTTACTTCTGAGCTTGTTAGCAATAGAATACAAAAAATGGTAGAAATATACAATGTTGATTTTTTCATAAATACTCCGTAAATGAATATTGTGCTTTATTCAACATCAAATATAGGAAATTGATTCATCGTTGTTTTATGAAAACGCATTGCCTACACTCAGTTAAAAATCAAATTGTTGAATAGTAAAACGTTAAGAAAATGATAGCGTATAATAATAAGTTAAATTAGGAACAGCTGTTTGGTTACATTCTATTCCTTAAACATATATATTGAAGTATAACGACCATAGTTTATGAAAAAAGTAGTATATCCCATTTTGTTAGGCTTATCTATAGCGGCTTTTGTGAGCAGTTGTAAGCCTAGGGAAGAAGCGCCAGTAACTCCAGCCATTGTTGATAGATCAAAGCCAGATGATGCAGGTGCCCGTAATGAACTAGATAAAGTTTATAGTGATATTGAGAAGGTATATAATTCTCAACAATATTCAGATGCATCTAACCTCAGAACGACCGCAGGCGGTGCAATTTTACCTTGCGGTAAAGTCACATTTAATGCTAAAAGTTTTACAATTGATTATTCTAAGTCTGGCATGAATTGTGGCACAAGGGTATTGAGTGGATCTGTTGAAGTAAGTCTTTTTTCAGGGAATCAATTTTCAGACCCAGGCGCAGTGTTGAAAATAGAATATACCAAATATAAAATATTGTATTATGTAAACAATCAATCGATTACTTACAATGGTATTAGTTATGTAACAAATGGTCCAAACGGAGGTACGATGTTGAGTTTGTATACAACAACCCCAGCAACGGTAGAGCATCGAGTAAGAGGATTGTTAACATTAACATTTGACACAACGGGTACAGGTACTCATAATGTAACTAGGGAATGGAATATTCGCAGAAAAAATACCTATACTTCTAACGGAACAGCAGCAGGAATAGCAGTTACAGTTGAAGGTGATACCACGATAGCATTGGACACTTATATTCCTGGCGAATTTGTTTCAACAAGCGAGTACGGTATATCAAGAGATGGAGATAAATTTGTGTGCCAACTAGCAACTCCATTTAACTGGTCTAATTGCGGAACAACATATGAAGGACCTTATATTTTGAAACAAGGGAAAGTTCAGTATACGGTAGATTTGACAAATAATCCTATTTCAGCAGGAGGAATTACAACTGGAGCTTGGAGTGCAACAGCAGGATATAAGTATATTGCACCAAATAACACTCCTTTCGACGGATCTTGCAGTTCTGATGGATATAAATTGGATTTCTCATTGAAAAATAGTAGTGGAGTTGATGTATATTCAACGACATCTTTTCAAGCGTATTAATTTGCTAAAATAATTACAAAATAAAAGTCCGTTATAAGCGGACTTTTATTTTGTATACTAGGGTATGAAAATTTAAATCAATCGAATGTTAATCTACTTTGCGAAAAGCCAATTTTGATTTATCACGATGTACTAATATAAGCTGCCCATTTTTTAACGTATAGGAATAACGCTTTTTATTAAGCAACGTAATAAAATCCGATTCTCCGGTTACATCCATACAACTTTTCATCGTTAAGGCCATATCTCCAAATTGAATTTCGTTGCGAACTTTATAAAAGTCGGTGTTTAAATAATTGCAACCAGAAAAACCAGAAAGAGAACCACCTTCTAATTTAAATTCTAATGTAGGAAGCCCTTGTGGGAATTTTTTTACTTCTATTTTTTCTGTATTTATACTATCCAATACCCAAATATCGTGGATCGTTGGCTCAGCCAGATAAAAGCCTCCACCAGAGTAAACGACAGATCTTTGTGAATTTTGAAGTTCAATGCGCACCGAAAAAGGCACATATATGGAACTCGAAAGGTCTAAGTACTTTTCTTCGCTAACGGTTATTGTGATTGAATTTTTTCCTGCCTTATTGGATAAAGAATCTACCAATTTAGTAGAGTAATATTTGACGATGGATGCGTCTTGAGTTTGAAACAGCTTCTCGTGTTTAAATTCAATTGTTTCACCATCGTGAGTAAACAGAAGTGTTTGATTATTTACAATTTTCAATTCCCATTTGTTTGTTGAATTGAAACCATAAAATGTTACACTGTCTTGAAATAAATTTAATTGAAAATTGGTATTATAATATGGATTATTTACTTCAGCAGACTGATTGATAATTGGCATTGCTACTGAAAGAGTGTCTGAATTGCTTTTATCCCTTAAATGTTTTTTATGGCTCTTACAACTTGCAAAAACAACCAATAAACTTAGAACGGCATACAAAGGATATTTTATCATAATCATATTAATAATTTCTTAATCTAATTTAGAAAGGTTTTCGTATCATTACAAGTAGATTGTATTGTATTATTAAATTATGAAAAAGCCAGAAATACTTGTTTCTGTACCATCGGATATTGGCGCACAACGTTTGGGCACGTCTTTAGCATTAGATGCATTGTATGTTGCAGATGCAGAGCGTAAACAGCCTGTATTAAAAAACATACCTTCAAAAATACTTTCAAGTTTTCCGAATAAAAGAGGAGAGGCTGGTCCGTATGCACAAGGGAAATATGCAAAGATATTATCTGAGCTAAATAACAATACAGCAAAAGAAATTTGTGAAGTAGTTAAAAAAAGTTACCCCTTAGTAATCAGTGGGGATCATAGCAATGCCATCGGAATTATGGCAGGTATTCGAGAAGCAATTGGTGCCGATAAAAAACTAGGTGTGATTTGGGTAGATGCTCATGCTGATTTACATACACCCTATACAACGCCTTCTGGCAACATACATGGTATGTCCTTGTCTGCATGCATGGGTTATGATAACATAGAGCTTTCTAGAAGCGATATTGATGCAGGACTAAAACCATTTTGGGAAGAATTAAAGCATTGCGGCGCAAGTCGACTGATGCCTAAAATTGGTCCTGAGGATATTTTCTTTATAGGTTTACGTGATTTTGAAATTCAAGAGTATCATTTGATACGCGATTATAAATTAAATCACTACAGCCCCTACGATGTGAAAGCGAAAGGGCTTACATTTATTTTGGATCAGGCTGTATCGTACTTTAAAGACTACGATGCAGTTTATGTATCCTTTGATGTGGATGTATTGGATACGAGTGTGTCTACAGGAACAGGCACTCCTGTGTACAATGGTTTGTTATTGGATGAAGCAAAACAAGTGGTAGACACCTTAAAACGATTAGAAAATATTCGACTGTGGGAATTTACAGAAATCAATCCCTTGCTCGATAACAATAACAGCATGAGTAAAGCTGTGATAGAATTGATTGACGTGTTGATGGATTAGAATTGATTGGCGGATAATTCAGCCAACCGTTTTTTCGAACGCTCCAAGGGATATAACATTCTTGGAGCGTTCTGCATTGCGCTTCAAACCTTTGAAATTCTTATTTAAATTAGAAGCAGACCGATTGTTATTAAGCACAGTGTTCAGACGACTTTTTGGTTCGTCCGAGCACATGCCTGTTAAACATCTATTCTCAAAATAGAGGATACTTTAGAGAATAGATAGAAAGTGAAAAAATCCCATTCGAGCAAAAGTTTCGTAATTGTTATTCAGTTTTTGTTCATTCTTAAACCAATCCCAATGTCCACGCCAATCATACAAGTCAATCACCTTTCTTTATTTATCGAAGATGAAACGGTATTAAGTAATATTTCATTCTCTATCCAAAAGGGAGAATGCATTGCGTTAACAGGAGCATCTGGAAGTGGCAAAACAATACTTTCTAAAATCATAGCAGGACACATCAAACCTACTTCGGGTCAGGTAAAAAAGCTGGGGAGTAACTGATAAAATATTAACTTTACAGGTA
>NZ_CALMGQ010000144.1 GCF_937863595.1 uncultured Cytophaga sp. | reverse complement strand
AATACGAAATCCATTCCAATGGCTTCGTATTAAATGATCCATACTTAAAATTTCTTATCATAGATCAATTTTTGTCTCACATATAAAAGCTAGTATTGTATCATCAGTAACAGAACGCATAGATACGAAGATATATGAAAGCATTACAAGTAACCGCATACGGAGAAATTAAAGACAGTTTGGCCTTCAATGAAGTCGCCAAACCAAGCATTCAAGCAAAAGATGTATTGATTGAAGTGAAAGCTGCTGCCATCAACCCAATCGACAAAGTTATTATTTTAGGGTACTTAAAAGGAATGATTCCAATCCCAATGCCAAGTACGCTTGCCTATGATGTAAGTGGTATTGTGGTTGAAATAGGAGCGGATGTTAAGGGATTTGAAATAGGCGATGCCGTTTACTCCAGAGTGCCGCAAGAACAAATGGGTACACTTACACAATTTGTTGCGGTAGACAGCACGGTAGTGGCTAAAAAACCAGAGAATGTTTCGTTTGAAGAAGCCGCAAGTATTCCCTTGGCTGGACTTACGGCATTTCAGTGTTTGGAACATGTGGGTATCAAAGCAAACGATAAGGTCTTGATACATGCCGGTTCGGGTGGTGTAGGAAGTTTTGCGATTCAATATGCAAAGTCTAAAGGAGCGTATGTGTATACGACAACCAGTACAGAAAACGTAGAATGGGTGAAAGCCTTAGGTGCAGACCGAGTAATTGATTATAAAAAAGAAGACTATAAAAACATAGTAACAGATGCAGATAGTGTATTTGATACACTTGGTAAAGAATATTCTACGGATGCATTTGGCGTGATCAAAACAGGTGGTAAAGTAGTGAGTATCGCAGGACCGATGGACGAAGCCACTGCACATGCATTTGGAATGGCGGATTATACTTTACCGGAAGACTTAGCTCAAGCAATTGAAGCTAAAAAGGCATCATATACATTTATTTGGATGCACCCAAGTGCGGAAGATTTAACTACAATTAAGGGTTTAATCGAAGCAGGTAAAATAAAACCTGTTATTGATAAAATTTATCCTTTTGCAGAAAGTATTGCAGCATTCGAACATCTTGCTACGGGAAGAGCAAAAGGTAAAATTGTGATTAAAATGAACTAAGTTTTATCTATTGAATTTACAAGAACTCGGGTGGAAATGCTCGAGTCCTTTTTTATATACCATCATTTGGGCACTTTTATCATTCATCTGAACAATTCTTAGAAATTCCAAATTTCAAAAAACAAATTCCAAACAGCTATTGATTTCGTTCTGCTGTTGTTGGTATTCCCGCCTCTCTGGCGCCAGTCTTTAGCGAAGCGGTGAAGGTGTCTATCGTTTTCGCAGTCTTTGACTGCAGTTAAATTCCGCTCTGCTATTGTTGGTGTTCCCGCCTACGCAAATCTATGTACAACGAATGAAACTAATGCGGGGCACCGTTCTTAGAAATTCCAAATTTCAAAAAACAAATTCCAAACAGCTATTGATTTCGCTCTGCTGTTGTTG
>NZ_CALMGQ010000143.1 GCF_937863595.1 uncultured Cytophaga sp. | reverse complement strand
TTTTAAAAGGAAATCAATGTGGGATACGCATTACGGATTTTGGAAATGGTTTTGATCACATATCGGTTAATAAATTAATACGTGGTGAGGGGTTTAAAGGTATGAAGTCAGTAGACTTAAAAGAAGGCGCAGGTTTGGGAATGACCATTTGTTATGATATGATTAAACGATTGGGTGGAATGATAGAAGCAGCTTCTTTACCCGATACTGGAGGAACGTTTTTTGTTTACTTACCCCTTGCAGAAGAAATTCAAATTATTTCGCAAAATATACTTCCATTAGAACAACTCAATCATGAAGAGGAGACTATTAAACCTGTAATCACTAAGGATAAGAAAATTTTATTGGTTGATGATGACGATGAGATCCGTTGGGCATTGGAAAAATCTCTAGGGAATTACTTAGATATATTTGAAGCGCGTAATGCTGAAGATGCATTGGTTTGGTTGGAAGACAATACACCCGATTTAGCCTTAATAGATATACAAATGGGTGCAATGTCGGGATTAGATCTATGTAAGCATATTAAGCAATCTAAAAATACTGCCCATGTGCCTTGCATGATTATATCTGGGGAAACTGGGCCCAATATACGTACTGATGTATTTAATGCTGGCGCAGATGCATTTTTGCCCAAACCATTTACAGCTGATGAAGTTCTTGTTCAGATAAATACCTATTTTGAAAATCAAGACAAACAATTAAAACGATTTTTTTCAGAAAATGTACCAGTTGATGAATTAACAAGTAATGAAATCAATAAAGAATTTTTAAAGCGTTTGATTGAAGTGATTGAAAAAAATCTTTCATCCTCAGATTTAAGCGTAGATTTTTTGGCCACAGAAATAGGTATGAGTAAATCTACCTTATATAGAAACCTTAAAAGTATTACAGGTGAATCAGCGAATGGCTTTATTAAGAACATTCGATTACGTCGAAGCTTAATTTTGTTAAAAGAAGGGAAGCTTAATATTTCTGAAATTGCCACAGATGTTGGTTTTAATAGTGCATCTTATTTTACTACCACGTTTAAAAAACATTTTGGCTTTAGTCCAAATGAATTAAAATAATCCATATATTGAATTTGTGTGTATGTATTAATATTGATTATTAGGTTGTTATGTGCTTGACTGATTTTTAAAAGTCTTTGATTGATTTTTTAAACTGCACCAGATAATTCAATTATATCTTTGAATAGTTAAAAATTTAAAGGTATGAAAAGATTTTACTCAAAAGTTCGAAGCAGTATTTTTAGTGCAATTTCAGTAGTAGTGTTACTATTAATTATCTCATTTGGATCTGCTGCACAAAAATATCTACCACCTCCAGGAAAGACCTTATTAATAATTGGTCAAGATTTAGCATCTGTTTCCGATTATCAAAATGTTACTTCATTGCCAGCTTTGGGAGGGGTAACTTCGTATGCAAGTTTATATGATGTTGCAAATCCACTAGCATATTATCCATACGGAGGTTTGGGCGAAAAATTAGATGGTACAGTTGCTCCAGATATAAATTGGGGTGCTGGTCCCTTAAATACACACAATGCAGCATATGGTTTTTCAAATGCAACCTTGGCATTGGGCTTATACATGACGGAGGATTTTTTTCCGGGTGGCTTAACACAAATTGCAAACGGAACATACGATACTGAAATCAATCGCTTAGCAACTTTTTTAGCAGCTACAAATAAGCCTGTTTTTTTACGAATTGGATACGAGTTTGATGGTAATTGGAACACGGGATATAGTAATACCACCAATTATAAAAATGCATACAAACACATCGTTGATTTAATCCGAGCCAAAGGAACGAATACCATGATGGTTTGGCAGGCATGTACATCTCCAGTAGATGATATTATTGAAAATACGCACGAAAATATTTCGGATTGGTACCCAGGCGATAACTATGTAGACTACATGGGTTATTCTTGGTTTTTGAATACGCCACTCCAATTTTCGTTGACAGATGAAGTAATTGCATTGGCACGTGCTAAAGGTAAGCCTGTAATGGCATGCGAATCTACGCCACAAGGGTATGATTTGAAAAACGGTACCTACAGATACATCAATACTATGTTAGGTGGAGCACCAGGTACAAATCCTGTTTCTAAAACACCAAATCAGATTTGGGATGAATGGTTTAAGCCTTATTTTAAATACATACATGATAACAGTGATGTTATTAAAGTAGTCGCATATATCAATGCCAATTGGGATGCACAGGCTAAATGGGCATCGCCCTATCCAGAAGGCTATTGGGGAGATAGTAGAATTCAAGCGAATGCGACCATTCAACAAAAATGGATCGATGAAGTGAGCACATCATTTTGGTTGAATGGTTCTTCTTCTTTATTTAATACACTTTTAAATACGGGTACTACAGGAAATACAGCACCAATCGTAACGTTTACAAGTCCTACTTCAACAGCTCTTACTAAGGGATCTTCTTTATTGGTAAAGGTTACCGCAACAGATGACGATGTGGTAACAGGTGTAACCTTATCTTTAAATGGATCCGTATTACGTAAAATAACTACAGCTCCCTACACATGGGGCGTAAATGCTGTAACTGATCCAAGTTTATTTAATCTTGCTGTTGGTACATATATCTTAAAAGTTGAAGCAACTGATCAAAACAGTCATACGTCTACAGCTACTTATACGGTCAGCGTTACAGACCCAACTGCACCGCCAGTTATTGGGTCTGATTTTGCACCTGAAGTTGGTAAGACCTTAGTCTTAATCGGACAAACATACCGTGCAGAATACGATCATTATGTAAATGCTACAAACAAAGCACCAGCAGGTTCTTCCCATTATGCACAATTGTACAACGGTAAAATTGATCAGGGAGATGATGGAAACAATGAAGCATTTTTAAAATATATAAATACCTCTTATCCCTTAGCATATGCCGAGTTGGCAATTAGTATTAAGGATAATCCCGCAATGGGAGGCTATACAGGTGAGAACGCTGTATGGAAGGCTTGTAAAGATATTCCAACGGGAAAATGGGATGCGCAAATTGATATGATTGCTGCTTCTATAAAAGCGAAGCCTACGGTTAAATTTTTAGTACGAATTGGGTATGAAGTGAACTTAAATATGTTCGCCAACAAAACAACAACTCCTTTTATAGACATCTTAAATAAATATACAGCACTTGGAATTAATCCACTTGAAAAGGCAGATCAAATACCTGAGTTCGATTTGCAAGCGTACAAAGATGCGTATAATTATATCGCACAACGTATCCGTACGACAAACAAGGTTACCAATGCGGCATTTATTTTTCATCCAGTACGGGGTATCAACGATGCAAAGATGCTGTATCCAGGAGATGCAAATGTGGATTGGTTTGGTTTGTCTATTTTTAACCACGACATCTGTTGGCCAACATGGGAGGGAAATCCTCCGCCATTCAGAAATTGTCCAGAAACACAAGCGATGGATGATAATGTAAGACAATGTATGGAATGGGCTAAGAATACTATTAAGAAACCCATCATCATAGCAGAATCAGCTTCGCAATCGGATGTTGTTCACCAAGGAACAGCAGCGTTTCAAAATGGATATTTGGATAAAGTATTTAATCTCATCAAAACGTATGATATCAAAGCCTTTGTTTATATAAATAGTGACTGGACTTCGCACGGTTGGAGTTCTCAATGGGGTGATTCACGTGTAGAAAAAGATCCAGCAGTTTTAAGTCATTGGTTGGCTGAAGTATTAAAACCACGATACATTCATTACCCACAAACAGTTCCTACAAAAGATTGTGCAGGAGTTGCAAACGGTGCAGCGAAACTTGATGCATGTTTAACATGTGTTGGAGGAACAACGGGTAAAGTAACGCTTGATACGGACAACGATGGTACAGCAGATTGTGTAGATACCGATGATGATAACGATGGTGTATTGGATGCAGACGACTGCGCACCATTGGATAAAAATATTAAAGGTAAAACGATGTGGTATGCAGATACGGACGGCGATGGCTTTGGTGATCCTGCAGTAACACAGCTTGCATGTACAAAACCAACAGGCTATGTAGCAGATAAAACAGATGCTTGTCCGACGGATCCAAATAAGAAAGTAGCAGGCAACTGTGGTTGCAATAAAATAGAAAGTTCATGTTTGGATTGTG
>NZ_CALMGQ010000142.1 GCF_937863595.1 uncultured Cytophaga sp. | reverse complement strand
TATACTTTACTCCAAGCGTACACTCGGCAAATTTTGTCATCATACCTAAGAAGCCCGCAACAATCATCCAGAACGTTGCGCCAGGACCTCCCAAGGTTATTGCCACTGCGACACCAGCTATGTTCCCTAAACCAACGGTACCTGAAACTGCAGTAGCCAATGCTTGAAAATGACTCACCTCTCCTTTTGAATCGGGTTCATCGTATTTGCCACGAACAATATCTAGTGCTAGTTTTATGCGTGATATATTAATCGCTTTTAGATATACAAAAAAGAACAATCCTGCTGCAATTAACCATAACACAATTAAGGGTACTTCTACACCCAATATGTTAATTGAATAAAAAACAATTGAAGTTATAAAATCTGAGATAGGACCAATAGCTGCATTTATGGTTGCATCTAAATTTTGTGTTTCTTCCATCTTATAAAATAAACGAGAAAAATATTAGTATACAAAAAAAGAGTGGCGCTATTCGCGCCACTCTAACCCTTTTATCAACTTATTCACCAAAAAACGAACTAATTTGGCTACATAAGACATATTCAATAACAAAAACTCTTCAATAAGAGTGTTTTGTTAGGCTCAATTTACATGATTTTTTTATTTCCGCAAATACAATTTCAACCCAATACATTACAAATGAATACATTATAATATATAATATTGAAAAATGAATGTAAATCAATACACTCTTTTCTTATTTTCAGTTAAAAAATGAAAAAGAAAGTTAAAATTTAGCCCTTCATTCAAAACAAACAATATTTTTTTTTGAATGAAGGGCTAAATCTATGTGTATATAAAATGTATCTATTTTTTCGAAAAATCAGTATTTACCACAGTAATACTATAATTCAATTAACTGCTCTTTTACCAACTCCAATCCTTCAATCAAGCTATGTGGTTTGTATCCCAATACTTTTTTTGCCTTATCGATTATAAAACCTGTTTTGGGAGGACGCATAGCAGGTTGTGTAAAGGTTGATGAATCAGCTTGTTTGATTAGGCCTTTATCCAAGTTCCATACCTCCGCAACAGTGTGTGCTAAGTCATACGGACTAATCATTTCTTCTCCCGAAATATTGAAGATACCGGTTGCCTGTTTTTGAACAATCAACCAACAGCCTTTAGCTAAATCTTCAGCTAAGGTTGGTGTACGCCACTGGTCGTTCACTACATTTATTTGTTTTTTCTGCTCTAAATTATTTTTCGCCCAAAGAACAATGTTGCTACGACTCATATCTTGTACAACACCATATACTAAAACAGTTCTAGCAATAGCCCATTTTAATCCAGATGTTTCTACTGCTTTTTCTGCTTCCCATTTGGTCCAACCGTAATAGTTTACTGGCTTTGGCGTCTCTTCTTCAGTAAGCGGACCGTGTGTACCATCAAAGATGAAATCTGTAGAAACATGTACTAAGAATGCACCGACTTCTTTACACGCCTTTACAATATGTTGCACGGCTGTGATGTTCTGATCTACACATGTTTCTTTGTTCAATTCACATTGATCTACATTCGTCATCGCAGCGGTATGAATTACCGCATCGGGTTTGTATTTGCGAAATACAGCCAACACATTTGCTTCCGAAGTGATATCCATGGATTCATAGATATAATCTTCATAAATCTCATCTCTATTGTCGCCACGCGCCGTAGCAATAAGCGTTACCTCAGGCAACAAATACAATAAAGAAACGAGTTTCTGTCCGAGCAAACCGTTACTGCCGGTGATTAATATTTTCATAGAGGCCGAAGGCTTAAGGCCGAAAGCTTAAGGCTTAATGCCAAACGCTTGATCGGTGATTAATAATTTATTTTATTTTTCTTAGTTGAAGAAACCAGAAGATAATTAAGTTTCAACCCTAGCTTTAGGCTTTATAAAACCATGTACAATCGTACAGCTTAATAATCTTCTTCGTTTTCATTTTAGTAACCGTAACTTTCATTGTGATATCTTTCAATGGTCTGCTAGCACCATCTACGTTTGCTTGTGCAATTTTATCAATCACATCAAATCCACTAATGGTTTGTCCAAATACCGTATAATTTTTATCTAAAAATGGAGTTCCTTTTTTATTTTGAACAATATAGAATTGAGATCCACTTGAAGCGCGTTCTGGATTCATCTCGTCACCCATACGTGCAGCTGCCAATGCACCTTTGTCGTGCTTTAATTTAGGATTAAATTCTGCAGGTACTGTATAACCTGGTCCGCCTGTTCCATCATTGGTAGTAATAGAATCCTTTGAGTTTGGATCGCCACCTTGAATCATGAAATCTAAAATAACGCGATGAAACGTTGTTCCGTCATAGAAATGTTTTTCAGCTAAATCAATAAAGTTTTTTCTATGCAAAGGTGTTTGGCTGTACAGCAATAAAACAATATCCCCATACGAAGTAGTAATCGTTACCAAGTAATCGTCTTTCGGGAGAACAGGTGCTGCAGGCGTTTGTGCGAAGGTTGTAGATGCTAAAATAAAGCATGCTAGAAGAGTGAAAATTAGTTGTTTCATTTCTTGTAAGTTTTAAGTAATAAGTTTTAGGTATTAAGAGGTAATACATTTTAGAGATTTCTCTCCGTTTGGAATTTGCTTTTTGTTATTTGGAATTTTGTTGCAAAAAGTCCAATCAAGCAACTTATTTTCCCAGTGTTAGTTTAATATCCTGAAGTATTTTATCCGCTCCTTCTTTCAGCAATGCGTTGGCTAGTTCAATCCCACGTGCTTCTGCATCTGCAGTAGTGAAAGTAATTTCTTTACGCAAGTATTCAGAACCATCTAAACTTACGATACCGCCAACAAGTGTATAAGTCGAACCTTTTATTTGAGCTAGCGCAAATACAGGAATACTACACCCACCTTCTAATGTTTTCAAGAATGCGCGTTCGGCAATTACTGCTGTTTCTGTTGTAGCATCATTTAAAGCAGCACGAATAATATTTGCACGTTCCGCATCTAATGTTCTGGAAGCTTCAATTGCTAAAGTACCTTGTCCGGCTGCAGGAGTAAACTCTTCTAAATCTAATTTCTCTTTAATTAATGCATCATATCCCATACGATGCATGCCTGCGTAAGCCAGTAACATCGCATCGCACGCACCTTCTTCCATTTTACGGATACGCGTTTGTAAATTGCCACGCATGTCGACCATTTTAGCCTTTGGATAAAATTTACGCAACATCGCTCTTCTGCGTGTAGAAGATGTACCGATAATGATTTCAGAATTCTCTTTTATTGGCAAGAGATCTTTATGACTAACCAACACATCGTTTACAAGCTCACGCTCGGTAATGGCAAGAACATACATACCATCGCGCAAATGTGTTTGTAAATCTTTTGCACTGTGAACGGCAATATCGATTGCATTTGATTCCAACTGATCTTCCAATTCTTCCGTAAACAAACCTTTTGAGCCAATTTTAGACAAGGATTGATCCAGAATTTTATCGCCTGTAGTATCTATGATTACAATTTCACCAATTAAACCTTTTGCTTGCAAACAAGCAACCACGTACTCTGCCTGCCATAATGCAAGCTTGCTTCCACGGGTACCAATACGAACGTTCTTATTCATTATTTTTGTTTGAAAATTTTATTCATTTGAAAAGAGGTATCCATAAATACCATTTTGGAACTTATGTTTCGTTCTATTTCTGCATGTGCATCATTTAAAACTTGCGACAAACTCATTACTTTTGTAAAGTCAATTACTTGGCTGAATTTCTGAACCATGTCATCTTTACTTTCTTCATCTACACGAAGTAAGTCTGTACCCACTTCTTTATACATCAAACTATCTCTAAATACGCCTAGGCCATATTGCAGCAAAGACTTTTGAAGTTCCCGTGGCAATGCTGCAAATTCTTCTGAAAGCCGCATCATATCTTGCAATTTTGATCCAAAACATGCTCGAAACCAATCGCGAATTTTGGCTTCGTAATTTTGATCTTCCGATGATAATAATTGAATGGCATCATGCAGATTACCATCTGCCAAATAGGTAACACGTTTTGCCTGTGCTTCACCGATACCTCTTTTTGAAATTAAATAATCTTTAATTTCGGCATCATTAAACAAACGAATTTGCACGCGCTGTGTTCTTGATATGATGGTTGTAAGTAAACGTTCTTGCTTTGCAGTAACTAATAAAAATAATGTTTTAGCCGGTGGTTCTTCTAAGGATTTCAACATGGCATTGGCACCTTCCGTACGCATGGTTTCTGGGAGCCAGATAATAACAATTTTATATTCTGCCTCAAAAGCCTTCATTGAAATTTTCTTAACAACGGTTCGGCTTTCTTCTACATTAATAATTAATTGCTTATTCTCTGCATCCAACAATTCCATCCAATCATTGAAGGTAAAAAAGGGATTTGCTAAAAATGCTTCGCGCCAATCCGGCATGAATACATCACTAGATGGATCTTTTGTTATTTTTTTATTCGTAGCAACAGGAAATATAATGTGCAAATCTGGATGTATCAACTTGTTAAACTTGCTACAAGAAGAACACTTTCCGCAAGAGTCTGTATCTGTCTTTTCCAAGCAATTCACATACGTTGCATACGCCATAGCCATTGGCAAGGCAGCGGAGCCTTCAACCCCAGCAAATAACTGTGCATGCGCTACGTGATTATTCTTTACAGAATGAATCAGAGTATTTTTAACTTCTACTAAACCTGGTATTTCAGAAAATTGCATGTCAAACTAGTTTAATATGTTTTCACGAAATGATTTTTCTTCGTTAAATATATGGGTAATTATTTTTTCATCTTCGGCACTTAACTCAACACTTCTGCGAGACATTCCTTTTTTAGCAACATCCAATGCTTCTTCTAAACGAAAGGTTGTAAACCCTGCTGCAGATCCCCAAACAAATGATGGGAGAAACTTTGGCGGAAAGGCAGCATCATATACATTACATGAAACCCCAACAACACTTCCAGTATTAAACATGGCATTGATGCCGCAACGAGAATAATCGCCCATAATCAAGCCGTGAAAGATTTTCCCCGTATCTTCCAACCCATTGGTTGTATACGAATGTACTTTTATAACAGAATAATTATTCTTTAAATTAGAAACGTTGGTTCCTGCTGCTAAATTGCACCACTCACCAATAACAGAGTTCCCAATAAAACCATCGTGCACTTTATTGCTATAGCCTATAAATATTGTATTGCTAACTTCGCCCCCAACCTTACAATAAGGACCAATGGTATTATCTCCTCGCATTTTTGAACCCATAGCAATCACCGCTCCTTGACAGGCTGCAAAAGGACCTTTAATGATTGCCCCTTCTTGTATTTCAACATCTTTACCAATGTATACCGGACCATCTTCTGCATTGATAATAGCTGCTCGTATTTTTGTACCTGTTTCTACAAATACATTTGAAGGATTGTAAATAATCGTATGTATATCTGTAATTTGAGTGCTTGTTCTGCCCTTGGTTACTTGAACATAATCCGTTCGTAGTTCTGTTCCGTTGTGTGCAAATAAATCACTAGGCTTGGTAATAATCAAGATTTCTTGAAAATAATCAATATGCTTTTTTAATTCACCCTTCGAAACAAGTACCATTCCATTGGCTACGAGTCCTTCCCCATCCTTCAAGTTAAGGATTGCATCTATTAATTGAGGATTAGGACAAACAGCACCATTTATAGTTAAATCTGGAGAATTCGTATTCGGGAATTTCCCTTGCAAATAGCTTTCTGTTTGGTAATACCAATGTGCATTTGAAAAATAGAATTGCCATTTCTCACGTATGGTACAAATACCTATGCGTAATTCTGCAATCGGACGGGTAAACGTGA
Source organism: uncultured Cytophaga sp. (assembly GCF_937863595.1). Lineage (GTDB taxonomy): Bacteria > Bacteroidota > Bacteroidia > Cytophagales > Cytophagaceae > Cytophaga. The sequence continues at coordinate 15,940 of NZ_CALMGQ010000142.1, read as the reverse complement.
GCGGCAATAATGCCTTACGCAGGTTTGTTTCATCAAAGAATTGAATGTTCATAGTTCAAAAATAAAAAAGTCTTTCCAATTTCCATTGAAAAGACTTTAAATCCCTGTGAATGGGGAGAAATATTATTTTTTGTAACGTTTGTTGAATTTTTCAACACGTCCTTCAGCATCCAAGAACATTTTCTTACCAGTATAGAACGGGTGAGATGCAGAACTAACTTCTAATTTAACTAATGGATATGTTTTACCATCTTCCATATCGATTGTATCGCCAGTTTTGATAGTAGAACGACTGATGAATTTAACATCCGCAGACATGTCGTGAAATACAACTTCTCTATAATCTGGGTGAATACCTTGTTTCATGATTGTATTGTTTAATTTTTCTTTCTGTTTTAACTGAAAATGCGGCCAGAAGCAATGGTTTGCTTACAGATCACTTTCTACTCGTTCACTTAATGAATCGAACCACAAAAATACGCAATATTCCCAAGACAGCAAAAAATAATAGATAATTTATCCTAAAAGATTTAAACAAAGGCTAAAAATGACAAATAACTATAAATTAGGTTGTTATAATATGAATAAAGGACTATACGGCTAGACACAGCGTTCCGAGCTGGCGCAAGCATTTGATTGTGCCTAAAATGAACTAAACCCAACTCATCTATTACACACGATCAGAATGCACAAGCAAATGCTTGCGCCAGCTCGGAGGTTATGGTGACACATATGCCATTCAATCCCTCTTTATCTCAACGTTTCTGTGTGTGAGCCACAGACAGAAGAACGGAATTCATCATTCATAATCCATAATTCATAATTCATCGTCCATAATTCATAATTCATTACCGATTACATATATTTGCCAAGGAACTCGGATTACACATCATGCCAGAAAAAAGTCTCATATTAAATAAGAAGCAAATTCAACATCGCATTAAGCGTATCGCCTTTGAAATTTTAGAACAAAACTTCAAAGAGAAAGAAATAGTATTTGCTGGTATTTACGATCGTGGATATTCCTTTGCCAAATTACTTGAGAAAGAATTTAAATCGATATCGACTATAAAAACATCGTTGGTGAAAATTACGCTTGATAAGCAAGCACCTTCTCAAAGCGAGGTAACACTTGATGTAGATATTAAGAAAATGAAAAATGCATGCATTATTTTAGTGGATGATGTATTGAGTACGGGCAGAACAATTGCATACAGTTTAAAACCTTTTTTAAGCATTCGTGTTAAACGCATTCAAACAGCATTTATCGTAGACAGAGGGCATCACACCTTTCCTATCTCTGCTGATTTTGTTGGGTACGTTATGGCTACATCACTACAAGAGCATGTGGAAGTAGACTTGTCGAGCAAAGGCATGGGAGTTTATTTGAGTTAATTAATCCTATTTTTTCTTTATGATTAATCCCAATAAGGGCGACTCCATTTTTACAGCATGGAAGTTAGATACACTTGACAGTATTGCAATTGTATTGAGTCTTTGGTTCGGTTATTTTCGATACCCATTTGAACCTTTGTTTTGTGCCTTAGCATGCATACCAATCATTGGTATTACACGATCGATTTCAAAAGGAAATGCGACATTCGACAACTATATAAAAAATATTTCTTCGGGTGATTCGATGGATTTGAATATCGTTTCATTATACATTTTATCTGTATCGATTGCACTATTAGTCGGTACCTTTACAAGTTTTGAATGCGATAATTATTATGCATTAGCAATCGCTGGAGCAATTTGTTTTGTAGTTTTTGTTTTCATTCTTTTTATTACACACAAAGATATTCGAGGAGCATTCATGTTGCGGTCAAAACTGTATATTGTATTCATTCTGTGTATTTTATTTTACAGCTATGGTTTAATATACGGACTGAACTGCCTTTTTGATCTTACTAAACATGAGCGGTATAAAACAAAAATAATTTCTTTATATAGGAGTCCGAGTGAACAGAGGCTTAGGAAATACTTCGCAGTAATTTCTCCTTGGGGAGAACACAAATCAAATACTGAAATTGCTATCCCCCCTGAACAATATTGGCGCTTTAAAGAAGGCGATAGTGCATACTTAGAATTACATGAAGGTTTATTTGAAATACCTTGGTATAATTTGAACGATGAGTAAATACTATAGAAAGTAAATCTTTGTATTACTTTTTTTAACGTAAGCAGCTAAACAATTTTTACCAGTTATTTTTAGCTTTTACATTCGGCAAAATTCTTTTATTCATCATATCTATAATTATTTCTTTAGAAACTTCGTTAGACATGTTATAGACATTTGCTGGATCGTATGTTTTTGTTTCTGCGTAATATATTAGCGAGTCTTTAGGAAAATTGAATAAATCCGTTTCAATCGTATAATTAACAGATGTGGTATAATACCCAGGTGTAGTAACACTGCGATACGCTTGATTATAATAATTACTCATACCATTGTAATTATTATAATATCCTCCATTATTATAATACCCTCCTCCATTATAATACCCTCCATTGTTATAATAGGATCCTGAGTTATTAAATCCATTATTGTAATAGTTTGGATTCACTGGTACAACGGAAGTTGTTGGGGGATTATAATATTGTTCTTTATCCTTATCTATTAAAACCATACACATAACCGCATCAAACGTTGTATCCTTTAAACTAAGAATTTCACTTCTTGGGTCTTTATTTACAAAACCTTTTGGTCCAAAAATAACATAAGACGAATAGGCATCAATCCCTTTTGCATACAGTGCGTTTACCATATCCATTTCCATATCTTGTCTCATTTCCATTTCTTTATCTCCCATAATACCTATCACCAATATTTTATGGAACGATTTAATAGATAGTGCAGGCTCACTCCATGATGAAACAAGCTGCGTTGAATTGCAACCTTGTATGCCTAAAACAACAAAAAGGAATAGTAAAATACCAATGGAGAATAATTTCCTAGTTTTCATATACATTCGAATCGACATGGGCCAAAATCTCATACGAGTTAACAATACATTCTGTAGCGAATTTGTTATTATGAATGTAACATATATGAAAATTACTTATTCCCCCCTAGTCCAAATATATCACTCCATCGCATCGCTTTACCATACTGCAATATTCCACGCTTAAAAACGCGAGCGGCAACATACACAGAAATAATAAATGTGACTGCTAAGAGGATAGCAGATCCAATAATTTCCCAAATCGGCACACCAAATGGAATGCGCAACATCATTGCCACGGGCGATGTTAAGGGGAAATACGACAGTGCAACAGCCATTTGTGAATGAGGTTCGCTGATGATTAGCCCTGCAAATAAGAAGGTAACAAATAAAGGAGCCGTTATCGGAAACGTGAATTGTTGCGTGTCGGTTTCGTTATCGGTCATAGAGCCAATTGCAGCAAACAAGGATGCGTATAGCAAATAACCCAATATAAAAAACACAAAGAAAGAAACAGCAATCAACATCAGCGGCAAATTTTCAAAACCCTGTGCGTATACATTCCACTCTAAAGCTTGCCAAGCATCTTTGCTCACATGTAGCGTATCGCCAATATTTTGATCTTTAAATTGCTCTAAAGCTGTTCCATAACGATTATTAAATTTTGAACCTATCCAAACATAAACCATGGCCCAAAATCCAAATTGTGTAAGGCAAACTGCCGCTATACCCAATATTTTCCCCATCATCCAATTGAAGGGCTTTACCGAACATAAAATCACTTCTACAACCCTATTTACCTTTTCATCTACAATGCCTTTCATTACTTGAACACCGTAATAGAAAATAAAAAAGTAAATAACAATTGCACAAAACAAACCAATCATTTGAAACACATCCGCATTTTTTGTTTTTTCCACCAAGGGCATATATTGAATATCTGGCGAAACAGCACGCCCAGGCATATAGGTTGCGATGATGTCTTTAAAATAGATATCCTGTATTTTATTTTTTAGCTTCCATTGTTCTGCTGTAGATAAGCCTTTTTTATCCAACAATAAAATGTGCTTCTCTTCTATCGAATAAACTGCCAAGACATCTGCTTGGTTTTTTTCTTGCAAAAAATCAGTTTCAATTTCTTTTACATCAATTTTTTCAATATGATGAAAGACAAATTGCTCATCTGTGAAATTACCTCCTTGTTTTAAGTTTGCAGTTTGCAGCCAAACATGTACACGCTCAGTGGTATTTAAGCTCAAATAAACAGGAATAAATAAGATGCACAACGATATAATCGGACCAAGAAGCGTCATCACAAGGAAGGAACGTTTTTTAATCCGATTCAAATATTCTTGTTTTAAAACAATCCACATTTGTCTCATTGCTGTATCTTGTTTACATGTTCCAAAAACAGTTCTTGCATGCTTGGTAAATGTTCTTCAAAATGATGTACAACACCTCCGCTGCTTAATAACAATGACAATAAGACATTGCTGTTCATCGCTGTTGCTAATAAATACGTCGATGCATCTGCACGTTCTTCTTTACGATCCACAATACTCGATTCCAACTCTTGAGGCAACGTTCCACTGAACACCAACTTCACATAGCCCTTACCAAATTTTTTACGAATTTCATTTGGTATTCCTTGCAACACAACCTTTCCATGATTCACCAATACCAATTCCGTACACACATCTTCAACCGTATCCATCCTATGGGTAGAATAAATGATCGTTGCACCTGCTTGATGTAAGGCTTTAATTTCTTTTTTAATTACTTCTGCATTTGCAGGGTCAAACCCACTAAAGGGTTCATCTAAAATCAATACTTCAGGCTTATGTATAACGGCAGATATAAATTGCACTTTTTGCTGCTGTCCTTTTGAAAGCGTTTCTAATACTGCATCTTTTAAGGATCCAATTTCTAAACGTTGCAACCACATGCTACTTTCTGCTAAGGCTTCTTTAGAGCTCAGTCCGCGCAATTGAGCAAAGTATATAAGTTGCTCTTGCACCTTCATCTTTCGGTACAAGCCACGCTCTTCGGGCAAATAGCCCATCTTTACTCGATGATTCTCTATTAATGTTTCTCCATTAAAAAATATATTCCCGCTATCTGGCAATACAATTTGAGTAATCAAACGCAACAAGGTTGTTTTACCTGCTCCATTTGGACCAAGTAAGCCAAGTATGCTATTTTTTTTAAGGTTTAATGTAATGTTATCAATGGCTGTGTATGAGCCAAATGTTTTTGTAACAGAATCGATTCGAAGTATATCAATCATGCGTGTATACTGCTTCTGGATAAATAACTTCTGACAAATATAAGGCATCTGCAGGAACAGAAATTCCCGCACGTTTGCGATCTTTTGCCAATATAATATTCGTAAATTCTTCCATCGTCATTCTACCTTTTCCAACCTCTAACAAGGTGCCGACAATGGTACGAACCATGCCTCTTAAAAACCGATTTGCCTTAATATGAAAATACAACATATTGCCTTCTTGTTTCCAATACGCATGATGGATAGTACAATTGAAATTAGAAACATCCGTATGCACTTTACTAAAACTTTCAAAGTCTTCGTGTTGCAATAAAATTACTGCAGCAGCATTCATAGCTTCAATGTCAATCGGCGGATAAAAATAATACGCCAAGCCTACTTCAAATGGATTTCTAACAAGCGTTATGCGATATACATAAGCGCGAGAAATAGCATCAAAACGTGCGTGGGCATCGGCTTTCACCACCCGTGCAGACTTAATACAGATGTCTTTGGGTAAATATCCATTGATTCTGAAAATTAAGTCTTTCGTAAACTCTTTCGGTGAATCCAAATGAATTATTTGTGAAGCTGCGTGTACACCAGTATCTGTTCGTCCACTCCCAACGATATCTATCTTGGCACCCAACACATTAGTCAAGGCTTTCTCTAAAATACCTTGTACCGTTACAGCATTTTCCTGTATCTGCCAGCCATGATAATTTGCACCTTGATAAGATATATCCAGAAAATATCTCAAAATTTTTATTATTTTTATTCTGCAATTTAATTGAAACCCCCCATGATACAAAGAATTCAATCAATACTCTTATTACTTTCTGCTTGTGTTTTATCAATAAGCTTGTTTACACCCGTTTGGACAGCATCTTCCAATGGTACGTCGTATGATTTGGATGCATACCAAATTTCTATCAGCCATGAAACGACATCAACATCAAACCCAACCTATTTTGCAGCTATTCTATTAGGAATTAGCATTGCATTGACACTTTTCGTGATATTTAAATATAACAATCGCGTTTTACAGATGCGCTTAAACATGATGAATACCTTATTAATCTGTATGGTTGAAGGATTGTTCTTTTGGAACATCCGTGAAACGAAGTTGTTAATTGGTTCTGCTGAATTTACAGAACATTTTGGTGTTGCATTTTATATGCCTTTAGTAGCCTTAATGTTGTGTTTCTATGCAGGCAAACGCATACAAAAAGATGAAAATCTAGTACGCTCTGTGGATCGTTTGAGGTAATTCATTATCAATACATTGAACTGAAAATTATTAAACATTATCCAATAGAAATTTTAACGAATAAAACATGCTCTTAATTCATTGGTTAATGATTATATTGCTATTAAATCTATCCTTAAACTAATATTTATTCAAGGAACCAAAAAAATGATAATTCCAGGAATATTTTTGAATTATTAAAGATATATTTTTAATTAAAAAAAACGATTTATGAAAAAGAAATTACTTTTAATTTTATTTTTAAGTAGCCTAAGTTTTGTACATGCTCAACCATTTAGTTTCGTAAAAGAAATAAGTGGCCCAACGCAAACACCTCCTCAATATGAATTTTATAACCCGACTGGAATTGCTTCTGACTCGGAAGATAATATTTATGTTGTAGATAATGAAAATAAATTAATATCTAAATTTTCTAAAGATGGTGTTTTAATAAAAAGATGGCCTGCAATGTATCCAGTTGGTATTGCAATTGATGCCAATAATCAAATTTACATAACACAACAATTTTATCCCGGGGTATCTGTTTATACATCCGATGGAATCTTTGTTAAAAAATGGGGGAGTTATGGAAATGCGAACTATCAAATGAAAGCCCCATATGGTATTGTACTCGATAGTGATAACAATGTTTATGTAACTGACGTTGATAAGGAAGCTATTATGAAATATTCCAATGATGGAACTTTTATAAAAACTTGGGCGACGAGTTCCAATGTAGATGGGATTTGTATTGATGAAAATAATCTTATTTATACATCCGATTCTAAACAAGGCGTTATTATATGTTATGATGTAGATGGTAATGAACTTAAACGAACAGGTAATATATTTGTTTATGGCATTGCTACAGATAAGAATGGCTATATTTATCTTTGTTCTCAAGGCAACATTACTAAATGGGACGCGACAACATTTGCTTTTACAGCACGTTATGGTTCCATCGGTAATTCGGATGGTCAATTTTATGACACACGCGATTTATTATTTGCAAAAAATGGCAACATCTACACCCTTGAAGGCCGACTTACTAGTGGTAATGCGCGCGTTCAAGTTTTTAATCCATCATGGCAATATATAACAAAATGGGGTGGTATTGGCAATGAAATAAATGAGTTCCGTAGTCCTAGATCATTTGTTAAGACGAAAGATGGCACGTTATATGTCTCAGATGCTGGTAATCAAAGAATTCAAAAAATATCTAGTACAGGTCAATTTATATCCAATTTTTCAACACCACCACAAATATATTCTATAGCATTAGATAACGATGGTAATATATGGGCAGCTTATGGCCAATTGGGAGTAATTCAATATAAAACAGATGGAACAATTATTAGAAATTGGACTAAAACATTTGGAACCGATGATAATCAATTTTATGATGTTGATGAAATTGAAGTCGATGATGAAAATAATATTTATGTTTCAGATTTAAAAAAAGTAAAGAAATTTAATAAAGAAGGAGATTTAATTGCAGTATTTCCTTTAAATGGATTGTCAAATAATGTTACTGGAATCACTTTCGACCCACTATCAAAAGATGTCTTCATATTAGCATATTATTATCCTAATGCACCACAAGTTTATAGATTTAAGAAAGATGGCACTTTAATTTCAACATGGCTACTTTCTGAGACATTAAGTACAGTTAGAAATATTAAAATAGCTAAAGATAATTTATTGTACATCTTTGATGGGGATCATCACCAAATTCTAGGATATACTTTAGATGGCACATTTATTTCATCGTTCGGCATCTTTGGTTGTGACCAAGGTCAAATAGGAAGTGTTTCTGATTTTTTGTTTGATGAGAATATGAATCTATTTATACTTGAAGGTTTGGCTAACAATTCAGGCCCTACCATTGAAACTCTTCATGGTAGTTTCGATCGGATACAAATATTTCAATCTGAAAGCTTTATACCAACTTCTGTAACAAATGGTAATTTAAACAATGATTCCGATGATATATCTATTTATCCGAATCCATGTAAAGGAGTGTTTAAAATACGATGTAATTCAAATCAAGTAGTTTCAAAAGTTACTTTAACGAATACACTTGGCCAACAAGAATATTATTATACAAATGATATTTCTACGCAACTAAAGGGATTAATTTTACTCACTATACAAACATCTAATAATACTTTTTATAATTCTAAAATTATAATTGAATAATTCTAAAAATTTTATTTTTTTTATAAAAGTATAATTTCTTGAATCTGCTTATTAAATTCGATTCTATTTGGATTGAATTTAATGAGCAGATTCTTTTTTTTAAAAAAATTGATAAGATTAATAAATATTTATTAATTCAAAAAAAACAATTTCTAATTCATCTACCGATCTGTTTCAAATGCAATATAATGGGTGTGAATCCCTTCCATATTATAAATAGGCTGTATATCTACGTTACACCGATATTCTTCTCCATTCTTTTTATAATTAATCAACGTTCCTTTAAACTTCCGTTGTCCGTTTATTTTTTTTCGAATCGTATGTAATGTTAGAGTATCAGTCGCTTTCCCTTGTAAAAATTTTGGATTTTTATTGAGAACTTCTGCTTTCGTATAGCCAGTCATGGTTTCAAAATAACCATTTACCCAAACAATATTTTTATGGACATCGGTGACAACTACAGCCATATATGGAAGTTTAACCTTATTCAGTTCGGCAGTGGATTTCCAGTTAAAATCGTTTGCCATTCCTAATAAAAACTCTAATTCAGTTGTTTTTATTTTTTTGACATCTCCTGACATCACAAATTCCGAAGCCATCCACAATGGACTCTTTGATGCACTTTTATAATTTGCCAATCGCATTTCGTTATACTTCTCGCCGAACATGTGTTCTTTTTTTCTAATATAAATGGGGAATAACAACTTTTATAATTCGTTCTTTATAAAACGTTTAAATACGGTAAACACTCAATTGTTTTGATTCATACGTGCATATTTAAAAATTAAAGCGTAATTTATAGATATACTATTTAACGTATTGGTCTTTAATCAGATAAAATATCAACGCTACCACAAATACGTTGGTAATGTGCAGGAATATTCGAACACATTATAACGAACGTCTAAATCAATTACATTCACATATTGATCAACTTATGAGAATCCTTATACTAGTAACAATCCAAACCTTTTTTTGTTTAACTGTATTTAGCCAAGATGAAAAATTACTAAAAAAGGCAGATGCCGCATTTGCAGCAAAGAATTATACAGAAGCATTAACTTCCTACGAGCTTGCCTTACAACAAAATAAGGATAATGCTCAAGTGAATTTCATGATCGCCAAATGCTATCTGCTTACATCGCCAAAGGAAAAAGCCATCAATTTTGCGGGTACTGCTGTTCGAAAATCGAAAGAACCCTCCAACGAAATGTATTTTGTATATGCACAAGCCCTGCACTTAAATCAACGATGGGATTCGGCTGTCTTTTATTATAAGAAATCGGATCCGGGTAAAACCAATTATAAAACAATTTCAAAATTAGAATCTGAATGTACCTATGGCAAGCGCTATACCAGCAATCCAAAAAATATTAAAATCACCAATGCAGGTGCTTTAGTCAATTCACAAGGGATGGATTATTTACCAAATATCACTGCAGATTTATCAAAACTATACTTCACGTCTAGACGAGCAGGTAGCGTGGGTGGAAAATTAGAAGCAGATGGCTTACCTTTCGAAGATATCTACATGTGCACGAACGTTGGAGGTGCATGGAATCAAGCAATCAACATTGGTGCTCCACTCAACACCTCCGTGCATGATGCATGTATTGGTATTTCAGAAGATGGACAAACCATGTTTTTGTATCGAGGTGTAAATGGTGGTGACATTTTTCAATCGGAATTAAAAGGAAAAAAATGGAGTGCTGCTGCTCCACTTCCAATGAATACAGAGTTCTTCGAAACCGCCGCGTGTATGTCGCCCGATGAACGCACCTTGTTTTTTGTAAGAGCAACCAATGCGTATTCTAACAGAGATATTTATACCTGTAGCAGAACAGTCAGTGGAAACTGGAGCAAGCCTGTAAAACTAACCATAAACACACCTTACGACGAAGATGCGCCTTTTATGCACCCCGATGGAAAGACTTTGTACTTTAGTTCTAAAGGTCATTCAACAATGGGTGGTTATGACATTTTCAAAACAACGCGCACATCTAGCGGAACATGGTCTACACCAGAAAACTTAGGTTCTCCCATCAATACTGCTGGCGACGACATCTATTTTGTTTTATCTGCCGATGGTAAAATTGGCTACTATTCTTCTAATAGAGAAGGCGGTTATGGACAACAAGATATTTATTCCATACGCATGCCTGTTTCAGAGAAAGCACCCGAGTTGGCGCTGTTAAAGGGTAAAGTTTTGGATCAACAAAACAAGCCTACCGAAGCGAGGATTTCAATAACCGACAACGAAACAAAAGAATTGATTGCAAAATACCGCTCCAATAGCGAAACGGGGGAATATATCATTGCCTTGCCCTCTGGGAAAAATTACGGCGTAGCCATTGAAAAAGAAGGACATTTATTTTATTCTGAAAACGTAACACTAAGCAATAAAGACGGCTTCAAAGAATACAAGCAAGACATTGTTATGGTGCCGGCAAAAACGTCCAGTAAGATTGTATTGAAAAATATTTTCTTTGATTCGGGTAAAGCGTCCATACAATTTACTTCGTATACTGAATTATTAAAATTGGTGGATTTGTTAAAAAATAATCCGTCCATACGAGTAGAGATTTCTGGCTATACCGACAATGTTGGCGATGAAACGCTTAACCAAAAACTCTCCGAAGAACGCGCAAAAACAGTGGTTAATTATTTAATCTTAAAGGGAATTTCTTCCACCCGATTAGTAGCGAAAGGCTATGGATCGGCGCAGCCCGTTGCATCGAATACTACGGAGGAAGGTAGACAAAAAAATAGACGAACGGAGATGAAGATATTGTGAGGTTAGTTACGAGGTTCTAGTTGCTAGGTTCTTGACGAATAAATATTCCCATTGCTTTTAGAACATACAATAACAAAATAGTTTATTTTTGTTATTGTATGTTCTAAAAGCATATTTTAATTAGAAACTTAAACCATATTTACCATGAATTTTTTTTTACTGATTACATCTTTATTAGGATTTACACTGACATTAACTGCACAAAATCAGCCAGTACCAAATGGAGATTTTGAAAATTGGAAACCATTTTCGTTTTGCCCATCTATTGATTCACTTGAGGGATACAATATTTATGATGAATTTATTTTTACTGAATTTGGTGAATGCCCTACATACCCTATCATTAAGAAATCAACTGATAAATATTCTGGGAACTATGCGCTAGAAATGAAACCATATTATGATGGTTCAAATTATTATTCTTCAGGAGTTTACTCCAGTTTGGATTTATTTGAGGAAAGCATACAAGGTATTCCATTTACAAGTAAGCCAACTAAATTAACAGGCTACTACAAGTTTAATAGTGGAACTACCGGAGATGATTTTGTGATATCAGTACAAGTATCAGATCGCTTTGGCTATAGTATAGGTGACGGAACTATTATAATTACCGAATCCACAAATGCATATACTAAATTTGAAATTTTATTAGATTATGCATCCAACAATAATAACAATGCCCCAAGTTCGCTTGTTATCGTACTATTAGTGGGAAACCAAACCTTTGATACCGCTAACCCATTAAGCAAAGCTGTGATAGATAATCTACAATTCGAATACCCTACTCCAACTTCAACTACAAACTACTCTGCAACTTCATCCATAAACGTTTTCGCTGCAAACAAAAACATCAACTTCTCTGAAAATGTTTCAGATGTACATGTTGTTGATATGACTGGCGCAAGCAAAATGCAAGAAACAGCATCTACACAACAATTAAATGTTGCTACGCTAAAAAGCGGCTTGTATGTTGTTACATATATGTACAATGATACTTATTTCAGCAAGAAAATTGTACTGGAGTAAATAGTTGCTAGCTTCTAGTTGCTAGTTGCTAGACAAAATCAAAAAGGGAATGTATTAGATGGTTACGTCTAACACATTCCCTTTTTATTTTGTAATATAAATTTGTGACCCTTTTTCGTCTGATAGCTTGTAGCTAGTAGCTGGCAACTCCTTCTGCCATCTTGTCACCCTTTCTACCTTGGAACAATCTTTGAAACCATCCTTTTATCATTCATAAAACGAATCACTTCTATGCAAGAAAAAGGCAATATCTCCATTCACACAGAGAACATTTTCCCCATTATTAAAAAATTCCTTTACTCTGACCATGAGATATTTTTACGCGAATTGGTATCCAATGCGGTAGATGCAACGCAAAAATTGAAGCGTTTGGCTGCTTTGGGAGAAGTTCAGGGCGAAATAGGCGAAACAAAAGTTACTGTTAGCGTAAATAAAGAAGCAGGCACCATCACCATCACCGATCGTGGTATTGGTATGACAGCGGAAGAAATAAAAAAATACATCAATCAAATTGCATTTTCAGGCGCTACTGAATTTGTAGAGAAATACAAAGACAAAACAGATACCAATCAAATTATTGGTCATTTTGGTTTGGGCTTTTATTCTGCATTTATGGTTTCTAAAAATGTAGAGATTAATTCGCTTTCGTACCAACCAAATTCAAAAGCAGCACACTGGATTTGCGACGGTTCTACTGAGTTTGAAATCAAACCCTCTGACAAAGCAGAACGTGGTTCTGAAATTACGCTACATATTGCAGAAGACTCTCTTGAGTTTTTAGAAACAAGCCGCATTCATTCCGTACTTGATAAATACTGCCGCTTCCTTCCAATCGAAATTGAATTTGAAGGAGAGATTATAAATAATCCTACTCCACTTTGGACCAAACAGCCTAGCGAATTAAAAGACGAAGATTACATTGCATTCTACAAAGAGCTGTATCCAATGTCTGAAGATCCATTGTTTTGGATTCATTTGAATGTAGATTATCCATTCAGTTTAACAGGGGTCTTATACTTCCCTAAATTGAAAAAAGACTTTGAATTCCAACGCAATAAAATTCAATTGTATTCCCGTCAGGTATTTATTACAGACGAAGTGAAAGACATCGTTCCTGAATTTTTAATGTTGTTACATGGTGTAATTGATTCGCCAGATATTCCTTTAAACGTTTCAAGAAGCTTCTTACAAGCAGATGGAAATGTAAAGAAAATCAACAGCCACATTACGAAGAAAGTTGCAGATAAATTAAACGAATTGTTTAATAACGATCGTGCAGGCTTTGAAGCGAAGTGGGATGACATTGGCATGTTTGTAAAATACGGCATGATCAGCGAAGAGAAGTTCTATGAAAAAGCAAAGAATTTCTGTTTGTTGAAAAGCACAGATAATGCAGTTGCTACCATTGATGAATACAAAGAAAAAATCAAAGATACGCAAACAGACAAGAGCGGAAAATTGATTTATCTATACAGCAACAATGCTATTGCACAGGATATCTTTATTCAGTCTGCGAAGAAAAAACACTACGATGTATTGTTGTTGGATTCTGTTATTGATTCACATTTCTTAGGTCAATTAGAAGGTAAATTAGAAAACTCCCAATTCAAACGCATCGACTCTGAAAGCGTTGATAAATTGATTGAAAAAGACGAACCGAAGTTAAGTTTACTTACGAAAGAACAAGAAACAAAAGCAGAAGAATTGTTCAAAAAAGTAGTGAGCGATGGTAAGATCATTGTTAAGTTAGAAAACTTAGCGACAGACGACATGCCTGTTACCATTGTCATTTCAGAGTTTATGCGACGTATGAAAGATATGGCTGCAACATCCGGACAAGCAATGTTTGGTGGCTTTGAGTTAACACATGAAGTAATTGTAAATACCAATCACCCCTTGATTGCAAAAGCAATAACATTGCCTGAAGAAGAAGCAGAAAAATTAATTAAGCAAACCTACCAATTGGGTTTACTTTCTCAAGGCTTATTACAAGGTGCTGAGTTGAGTGCATTCATTGAACGCAATGTAGATTTATTAGCAAAATAAATTACCGCGATTATATATTAAAAGCCCGGCTACTTGGTCGGGCTTTTTTTATATTTGGGAAAGTGGTCAGTGATCGGGAAAAATAGTGATACTCCGTTCTTGTATTCGTCTAGAAAATAGCCCCTACCAACTGAAAACTACGAACTTCCTGACCACTGACCACCCATTTTTTCCCTAATCCATCATTCATAACTCTTAATTCATAATTAATAACACAATATTTGATAGTTTTAGTAGTTTTGTAAGCAATGAAACACCTTTTTAGCATATCAATATTACTTGTATCTATTCTATTGTCGATAAACAGCTTCGCACAATCAGATACCGTACGCCTGCCTTCTGGTAAAAAGCCGCGATATTATATCATGGAAACGGATACCGTGCCTGAGTTAATATTTACTCCGGATACGATTCCAACCCGCAAGAAGCGTAAACCAAAAAAACCAAAAAAGAAGATTTTTTACGAATTGAAATGTAAAAAAGGATTCATTCGTACCATTTCAGGTACCAGTGGTAATGTAACCTTAGAGCGTTTCTATTATTTAAAAACGTGGAAAGATCCCAATCCATATATTCCTGATTTGTATGTGTGGGATTTGACAAAAAACAAGATTTTAAAAGTTTCTAAAATAGAAGCCGACAAACAACCGAATTATAGGGTTTTACATGGTCCGTATACTCGGGAATTGAATGGGGTAGTTACTGAAAGAGGTGCTTATTATGTAGGGACCAAGCATGCGCGCTGGGAAGCATTTGATAAAAATGATTTACTTATAGGTAAAACCAAGTTTTACAAAGGTTGGCCAAAAGAAGCAAAAATCACCTATTTTGATGAATCTCGAAGAAAAGTAAAAGAAGTAATGCCCTATGAATATGGCAAACTACAAGGTGATTATTACTTATTTGGAGAAAAAGGACTTGTATTATCAAAGGGTCGTTACCAAAATGGTGTTAAAATCGGCTTATGGATAGACTATTTCCCCGACTCACCCAATCGCAAACGCGAAACTCAGTTTCCCGAAGACCCGTACGATACAACTACACAGCCTGTTATTGTTAAAGAATGGAACGATAAAGGAAAGCTTGTTATCATAGATGGAAAAGTCGTACCTGAAGGTTCCAAACAACAAGAAGCGGAAGATCCGATTAAAAAACGACTTAAAAGAAAGCGTTAACCTGCTAGTTTAAATATAAAAGAACCGTATGAATTAAAATTGTATTTAATTCATACGGTTCTTTTTATCTATATTTGAAAATAAATATCATAGAATCTCTAATTTAAGTATATGACTTTACCCACTGAATTCACTTCTTGGAAGAAATTAACAGAAAATTATTCAAAAACTTCCAATTTACACATGCGCGATTTATTCGCTGCAGATAAAGATCGATTTTCTAAATACGCTGTTCAATTC
>NZ_CALMGQ010000141.1 GCF_937863595.1 uncultured Cytophaga sp. | reverse complement strand
GAGTACAGAGTACGGAGTACAGAGTACGGAGTACAGAGTACGGAGTACAGAGTACGGAGTACAGAGTCGGCTTCATTTTTTTTGAATCATGCCCAAATACGTGACAGGTTGGGATTCGTAGTTTTAAAGGATTCCTCCCCTTTATCATTCATCTCTTTTCCAGACCATTGACCACTGATCACTAATTTTATTCATAACTCATAATTCAATCTCGTTTCCCTAAAGCGGTAATGAACAATTATATTTATTTTGAACTTCGTTCGAACACTTTTTCTGTTAATCCGACGAATAATTACTAGAGCTCCCATCGACATCCTCAAACCAGAACGAAGGACATGAGCACTCTAATTCTGTTACGAAAACGACATGAACTTAATATTATTGAAATAATACAATTCTGAAGAAAAACACACGTTTTGCACAAACTGCCTTTACGCATAGATGTATGCTGTATTCAATTAAACACCATATTTCACTTTTTCATACATTCCCCATACATTAGCCATACAGTTCCCATACTGTTCCTATACAGTTCCCTACCTGTTGATAGGATAGTAGAATAGTACAAATATTGAATGTCGTTTCAATACATTAAATCAATGCTTTTAGAACTTTTAACAGATTTACAAAACCATGAACTTCTTTGAATATGTTCGTCTTCACCCAGCGAAGGAATGAACGAATCTTTTTTGTGCAGCCATAAGACCATTTTTCCTGTGGCCAGACGACTTGTTGAATGTATCTATTCTAAAATTGTTGTACCAAATACTGGCTCGTTCTCTTCCATTCATAACTCATCATTCATAATTACCTTCATAACTCATCATTCATATTTCATAATTAAACATTGGCTGATTTGAACAAATAAAGGTCTGTTTAAAATAAAAACCAACACGCATTTTTATAATACTTTTACATCGTGCTTTTCAAATTGTATTAAAAGCAAAACAAGCCTCTCAATCAAAATGAATAAAATAGTTTTCTTTCTATTATGCATTGTTTTTGCTACGAGCTGCAAAAAGGACCGCTATATATTTACAATGAAAACGGTCAAATTAAATGACTACGATAAATCTAAATTTCCAGACCAAAATTTATCTATCAAAGTTATTGATACCTCTCCTTTAAATGTTATTGCTAGTTCAGAATCCTACCCAAGCTCACAAACCTTGCCTGCTACATTTAATTTAAGTCCACACCCGCAAGTACATTTATATAAAGATAAAAATATAACCGTTCAATTATGGGGAGATGTTTCGGGTTTAATGGGTTATAGTACCATAGATATGAAAGAATATAAAATCATATACCCCATAGATATGGAAACAAAAGAAGGCTCCACGAGTTTTTCTGTAGCTGGCACGTGGCAATAAAAATACATTCCAGAAATTTAGTAACACACACATAAAAAGGCCTCTTAAGAAATTTCTTAAGAGGTCTTTTTATATTACTCTGAAACGGTTATCGTATTCTTCTATCAATATTTGTTCGTTTATCAAAATGAAATTCAATAAACATGGCTTCATCTTTCTTGGCAACAACCGGCGCTGTAGCTCTTCCCATTTCTAATTGATTCGCATCAAACACTTTTGATTTCAATGTCCCCGAATATGGTTTATTAAAAATAACATATACCATCAATACATTATCTATACCTGCAGAATCATTGGTAACATACGTTTTACCCAACTCCAAACCTTTTTTTTTTAGATTTTCAGGCAATACTATTTTTATTTCAAATGCTTTTTCAACACCTTTGCTGGCCCTTTGTCCACGAATGTATTCTTTAAAAAATTTATCCATTTCTAGGTACACGTTCCTACTCACGAAGCCAACCCAATTGGCCACAAGGACCTTGCTAATAGCGATGCAAGCCTCATTGGAGCTTACCAACCTGCTCGGAAAAAAATAATGTGTGCGTGAAGTCGTTTAGTGAACATCCCCCCCCCTTAGGGATCACATATTTATAGAAAGAATACATTTAACAACATACGCCCAATCCCGAAGGGATGACAGTATTATAGCCTATTAATTCTATCCCATACAAAATGCACGGAGCCTTATCAAGGAGCGACGTTTTATATCTCCAACAAACCAAAAACATAACATCATATAGCAATGGCTGTTGGCTACTAGCACAACAGCGGGTTGAGGGGTGGTTCGATTAACGTGCGAGATGCCAACAAGGAGTAAAAACAGCACCATAAAGGCGTGAAATTAATACTATCTGTATAAATGCAAAATCTTATTAAATCCCTAATTAACTATATCAATAGCAAAAGACCTGAAAGGCTATTCTTTAATAAACTTTTCAATAATGGATGTTTCTTTAGTTATAATTTTAAGAAAATATATGCCTGGATCAAGTTTACTCACATCTATACAATTGCTTTCGATCGTTAATACGGCAATTATTTTTCCACTAACGTTGATCACCATACAAGAACCGTTTGGCTGACTCAGCTTTAGAAATAGCCTATTTTCTACAGGATTTGGATATATATATGATTCAATAGATTCTACATTGTTTTTATTAATTATTGCAGTACTAATATTATTTGTAATCCTGCGCACTTTAAAATTACCATTATCAGTTACAAAAATGTTTCCACTTGCATCCAACGCAATATCTCTTGGATTATTAAATTCAGCGGCTTCCCCTAAACCATCTAAATCTCCTTCCAAACCCGAACCTGCGATTGTACTTACAATTCCTTCAGAAGTAACCAAACGTATTTTATTATTTCCATAATCTGTTATATATAAATTCCCTATAGCATCAATAGCTATACCTCTCGGATGATCAAAACTTGCAGTAGCAGCAATTCCATCGGCATCGCCAGCCTGCCCAGAACCAGCCACAGTTGTGACAATACCATCTGGTGTTATTTTTTTAATTTTATTATTGCCAACATCTGCTAAATAAATATTACCTTCTGAATCTATAGCAATACCTGCGGGATTATTAAATTTAACATTTGTGCCAGTACCGTTTACATCCCCTGCAATACCTGCACCTGCAAGTGTTGTAAACGCTCCAGTTGAAGTTTCATAGCGCATAATAGAATGTGTATAGCTACTGGAAATATAAAAATTACCATCTTTCAGGACTATACCGGTCATTGACCTTACATTGTTTCCAAATGCAACAATTGTTGTAACCACTCCTGCAGGAGTAATTTTCTTAATACTGCTATTATAAAAATCAGTGAGATAAATATTTCCAGTAGCATCTGAAATAAGTGCATTAGGTGTATAAAATTCTCCTAATATAAAATTTCCAGAAGAATTTTTCATCGTATTCGACCCTGCAAAAGTACTAACAATACCAGATGGTGTGATTTTACGAACCTTATCTATATCAATAACATAAACATTTCCGGAAGGATCTGTTGTAATGCCACTTAACTGATTTGAAAAACTAGCACCTGCTCCTATTCCATCTCTTATGTAGGCAACATCAAAATTTCCGCCAATGGTTATAACAACACCTCCGGTACTTATACTACGAATCATGTTATTATACGTATCGGCAACATATAAATTCCCTAATGGATCAGAAACTAGTCCATTAGGACTAAAAAACTGAGCATTGATTCCAGTGCCATCTAAATGTCCTGATGAATAACTATGTATCTGTAATGGTCCTGCCACAGCAGAAACTACTCCATTTGTACTAATCTGACGTATCCGACTATTACCTGTATCTGCAACATAAAGGATACCTGCTGCATCAATTGTAATTCCACATGGTTTAAAAAAAGTAGCGGCAGTACCTGTTGCATCTAAGCTACCTGCTACACCAGAACCTGCGAAGCTTGTCACTACACCAGCTGATGTAATTTTGCGAATTTTATTATTTTCGCTATCAGCTACATAAATATTACCCATAGCATCTAATACTAATGATGTTGGTGAATTAAACTTTGCATTCAACCCTGTACCATCTGAGGCGCCACTAGTAGCACTACCCGCCAGAGTGCTTACCATACCGGTTATTGAAATAATACGAATACAATTATTATATGTATCTGCTAAATATAATTTTCCTGAAACATCTAAAGCAATTCCAGATGGACCATTAAATGTGGCACTCAAAGCAACACCGTCCAAATATTTATTGCCATATGTTTCGCCAGTACCTGCATACGTACTAACCATACCAGCTGGTGTAATCTTACGGATTTTATTATTATCCCTATCTGCAACATATATATTTCCATCAACATCTACTGCCACTCCAGTAGGGTTATTAAAGGAAGCAATAGTTCCCAAACCATCAGATGAACCTTTCTGACCAGAACCAGCAAGGGTTGTAAATATTCCAGCTGGACTTCTTTTACGAATACAATGATTTAACTGGTCAGCTATGTACAAATTACCTGCCACATCCATTGCCGCTCCAGCTGGACGATTAAAAAGTGCTATAGGCCCACAAACTACCTGACCATTCACATCCCAGCCACCGCTCCTTGTTCCAGCATAACAGGAAACTATCTGAGCATCGACAAAATTAATACTGAAAATAAAAAAAAATAGAACAATAAAAAATGGATTCAAATTTTTCAGATTGAATATTTGCATAATAGTTATTAAATTTAAAAGTTTTAGTTAAATACAATTTAAGAATACTTCAGCTGCTATTGGCGCCACCACAACATTCGCCAAGCTTGTACCTTTTCGTCCAACCTCTCACCAATCTATGATGTTAAGGTTGAAACAATATACAAAAAAATAATAGCATATGAGTAAACTCGTATGGTAAACGCATTTCAGGATTATACAGCACTCTGTATACGGGTCACAATGTTTAACACCATACAACATTTCTCGGCTCTGGCTTAAAAGACATAAACACGGCGAAATAGGAAGTTGCAAACCAGTGCGGAAGTTATTGAAATTGTGCAACGCGCCGTTGCATAATTTCCACTCACCCACACTTGGCACCACCACAACATTTGCCTAAGTCATACATTTCGGCCAAGCTCTCCCCGATCTATTATATTACGGTTGAAACAAGGTACGATGCTGGTAGGGGCAAATCTACTATTGTTGTTCTTGTTCGACCTCGTCGCAGGGGTATTGAATTTTGGTAAACTTACTTGTATCGGCTGTTGGAATATACGTGCAATACGAACCGTCGGCACCCCAACGAACAATATTTTTACTTTTGTCTAAATACGTCATCGTAAACAAAGCAATTTCTGTTGTGTCGTAAGGCAGCAGTGTTTCAAACAACATACTATCCCCGACGGTACGTACCTTCTTTAGCGTGTATAATTGCCCAGCGGTACCCCAATCCCACAAAATAGCGTTTGACTTGCTATCTGTTGTAAGGTCAATTGTCTGCAATGCTCTTTTGTCTTGACAGGGAATTGCATACACCCATTGATTATTAACACGTGTGACTTCCGTCCAACTTGTTGGGATCGTTAAATCATCGATATCAATACCATTCGATTGAGTGTTGTCCGCTTGTTTTTCTTCAACCCGTACAGTGTCTTTGAGAGTTTCTGTGTTTGTGCTTGTCTGCGGTGAACAAGCAATCAACATGCTTGATGCGATGACTATACAGGTAGCTCTAAAGATCATGATTCAATTGGTTATACTGTTTAATATGTTTGTAGCCGTGCGCATGCAAATAAGGTCTTGAAATGTATCTGGCGCACTCTTCGTGCAGCCGTACTTCTGTCTATTATTTTTGCTGTCTTTGACTGCTTTCTGTTCATACATAAGTTGTAGTCAACGACTACGGAATCATCGAAACCCATCTGAACATTGGCCATTGTTCTGCAGTTATTGGCATAAAGTCCAGGCTGGCTCAACTGTTACGTAAACTGAACTCATTTAATTTGAGAAAGAGCGTAGACAATGACACATACATTGAATAGCAAGATCAGAGCATTACCAATAAGTCCGATTTTGTTATATCGTATCACTGTATGTTCCGTCGAGGTATTTTTTAGGCCTGAATACAATCCGAATGCACTTAATACAAACGTCAAGATAAGAATGCCTGCAAAAATAACAATAAAACCAGCCCCTGGCGCTAAACTCGCAAATAAAATGGAGGCTACTGTAATGATGATTGCTAGTATGAATAGTTTAAAAGATGTTGGCTTAATTGTTTGCATGGTTTTTAATTTATATCGTTTAATCTATATCGCCTTGGTTGGTGTTACTCGCTGCACAAATCAAAGATAGTGATAAAAGCTACCACAGGGTCACACACCAATAATTATCCTAGGGAAGTGTGTTTTTATCGTCAATATTTTTTCGTTTTCTGATTACGAGAAAAATTGTCGAACCGAGTAGTAATAAAATGATGCCGCAAGTACTGTAAAAAATGTACGCGTCAATTGAAATAACATTTCTTTCCGGAATTACATTCTTGACGGGAAAGTCTGCGTGAACAAAAGTCGAGTCAGTGTGAGTTGTTGATGAAGGATTGAGTTGTGTTGATACACCTGCTCTATTAAGAATTTGAATTGTCATTTCAATTGAAGCATCTGTTGCTCCATATTTTCTAATTTCTTCTTCCGTTGCGTTGTCGGTGAATGCCCAAACAGCTCCTTGCCCAACGACATTCTGCATGAACATTTCGTCAATCGCCTTTGTAATTGAAACAAGATTATTGTCAGCCATCTTCCCTAAAGTGTATGATGTTTGAGAACTTGGCATACCATCATGTATCTCTGAACACATTGCATAGAGTTGAATTGTCTTGGATCTTTTCGGCTCGAGTTCTACGTAAATTGGCTTAGTTATTATCATGTCCTGTGTTGCGGTGTCTTCACACATGAGCATTAGTCCGTTGATGATATAAATCCAAACGGTGCTATCTACTTTACTTTTAATGTCAATAGTCATACACTTTCCGAAATACTGTCCGTCAGCATCTAAGAATTGCGTTTTTCCGTATTGATTCCAACTCCCTGAAATTTTATATTGAATCATTTTCTTTTCAACAGCGTCTTGAATTAAAACGCTTGACTGTCCGAACAATTGATTTGTCAAGAGAATTAGTCCAAATATTAGGAGTTGTTTTGTCATATTATTCTTACAGGTAACGTCTATGCTTGCTTTTGTTGTTGGCTTTTAAAGCGCTGCGCTTTCCTAAACACAGAACCCGTGCTCCCGATAGCTATCGGAAAAATTTAATTTTATTGTGCGGACTTTAATGCGCCGCACTCAATATTATGAAAGAAGCTTGCAATAACTTTTACCTAGTGCTATAGGGCGTTTATTTGCTACGAATGTAAATTACTATCCTCTTACTATTTTTAATAATCTATAACGGTTATTATTGTTATATAGTATTTTTATTTTCTGCTCTTTGTCTGTCTATATTATCTAGAATAATCCTTTCAATTTTATGTTGCTCGTCACATTGATCGTCATTTGCTCTAAAGTCACATCGTGGACAGTCAAAACTCAAACCGTACATAGTGGAAAGTCCAATCATAGGAGTATCACAATTTGGGCAATGAGCTTTCATGTTAGAAATTAGCCAAGCATTTTTACTATTACTCCAATTCCAACTCCATGTCCATTTCCACCTTTTAAATTTTCCTTCTCTGTAATTATAGAAGTCAGGTTTGAAAGTTTCTACTTTTTTAAATTTGTCAATTAATACAATTATTAAAAGAAATAAAATAACAGCAACAATAATCCACCAGACCTTTAAATCAAAGTTGAAAATAGTCCAAACGAGATTTGCTAACCACTTTAACATAATCCACACAGTTGTTAAAATTGGTTTTTCTTTTGAATAGTCGTAAACCATTGTTAGCAGTAAACTAAAAATGGCTGTCCCTATACTTATTGTCCAAGCTGATTTTGTCCAATGCTCTTTACTATTCGTCATGCTTATATTTGATATATGTATTATCGTCTTAAAATGCCCTATAACGGGGTTGGTTGTAGTTGTTGCAAGCCTTCAAAGTACTGAACTTTCCTAAACACTGAACCCGCACAACCATTTAAATCAATTAAATTGTGCGGACTTTAATGCACCGCTCTCAATATTATCAAAGAAGCTTGCAATAACTATTACCTATTGTTATGTGCAGTTATTTTATTTTAAACTTCACGTAGCTATCTACTTTTTTAGTTTCAAATAGTTCTAAAAGTTTTTTTCTTATTATATTTTCAGTTTTTGAATTTTTAACTTCTTTATTTAAAACTAATTCAATTGAAATCTGGAAGTCTGCATTTTCATCTTTACTTTTCACATAGTCAGGAAACCCTAAATTGATAATTGCAAAACCATCAACATTATTATAATTTAGTTTGTACTTAAATTTCACAGCACCAAATATTAGTTTAGGGAAATACACAACATTTTTCAATAAAGCATGGTTTTGTAATCCTTTACCATTTAATTTCAAATTATCAATTTCATCTAAAAATATTTTTACGTCAGCATGGCTTTCTATATTTTCATCTAAGTAAAGATCAATATCTGTTATAGACTTAAACTCCATATAAATATTAAAATCAGTGGCAAATGAATAAAAAAACTTAATTCTTGATGAGTTATCGAAATGATTGTAATTTACAGTTATTATATCGTCATTAGAATTAATTATAGATTTCTGCAAAAGTGTTTCTTTAAGTACACCCATTACTAAATTATTTACTTCTAAAGTTTCTTTTG
>NZ_CALMGQ010000140.1 GCF_937863595.1 uncultured Cytophaga sp. | reverse complement strand
TTAGTCGTCCCTTAAAAAGCCACTTTTTCAAATCTAGGGAATAGATTTATTAGGGCGTAGATTATTGAATAGCTACAGCGTTTCATGCTGTCTAAAGAAGATGCTATCAGACGTAGCATCTTCTTTAAATTAAAGCCCGCCGCTGCGAGCACGCAATTAACAAAATCACCGTACACACCTTTTAAGAAATTTCGTTGCATTCTATGATCGTATTTAAGATGTCCAATCAATGGTTCAATCGAAGCTCTTCTTCTAAATTTCTCTCTTACTTTCTGCTTTTGGTATCTTGTGCTGCTATCTGGTAAAGGCTTTGGAATGGTTATAATCGTTTCATTTATTTTCTTCTTACCTCTATAGCCTCTATCACAAATTGCTTCAGTAGGATTCCTTTCTGTTACATATCTTATTTGTTCTAAGGTTTGCTCCAACGTATGTACATCACTTACATTTGTTTCAAAGGAAGTTGCAGATACAATGATACCTGTATAGGCTGTAACACCAATAGACACCTTGCATCCAAATTCATATTGCTTATGCGCCTTGCCTTTACTCATGCAGTAAACCTCAGGTTCATGTAACGAATAAATCTTCTTTTTATCTCCTCGCTTTTGCGCCAATATTTTATCATAAAACAAGAACCTTTCTTCGGAATATCTTTTTATTTCTTCAGGCAAATGGTTTCTTAATTGCATGATTACTTTCTTGGCATATTTACGCAAATCGCGAACGGCTTGACGTGCTATTGTTTTTTTTGTAGGGTGTGAACCGAACCGTAATTTTAACTTGGCTTGAGCTGTTTTTCTACTAAAACTTTGATGTAACTTAACATTACTTTTATCGGCTAAACGCCAGCATTCTTTTAGAATACCGACAGCGAGTTTTGCATCCGTAGGGAAAGTAATATCCTTTTCTTGAACAGTTGTATCTATTAATACTTGTTCTTCCTTAATGGCTTTACAATGCAAAGATGCACTAACTTTTAAAATATATTCTACACCTGTCTTTTGTATTCTTTTTCTAAAATGAACTAAGTCACTTGGATCACAAGGTGGGGCATGATTGAAAAATTGTTCGCCACAGAAATATTGCCAATAAGGATTCTCAACCCATCTAAGAATAAGGCTTTCGTCAGATTCATTAAACATGCTTTTGAGCATTAATAAACCAACCATTGTTCGAGTTGGTACACTTGGTCTGCCAGAGTCTGAGTAGTATTGTTCAAACTCTTTATCAATAGAAGTCCATTGGATTTTATAACTCAAAATAACAAGTGCGTGCGTATCTAAAATTAAGGTCTTTAGCTGAGTTTTGAACATGTTCAGCTGAGGCTCATGTTTATGTTTTCCTTGCATTTCCCCTAGGATTTTGTGCTTTTATTGAAATACTAGGGGAAATTTAACCCTTTTTTATCGCTATACAATACGTCACCATTGACTTCAAGACCTTTTTAAGGAGCGACTA
>NZ_CALMGQ010000139.1 GCF_937863595.1 uncultured Cytophaga sp. | reverse complement strand
AACTTTGAACGCTGTTATAATTAAACGTTCCATTTGCTGGACTCACTGTTCCTGACCCAGTAACAGTAGTTGTAAGTGTAAAGGTATTGATTGCAAACGTAGCTTTGATGTTCTTATTCGCAGTCATCGTTACACTCAAGGGATTCGTTGAACCCGTTGCATCGCCAGACCAACCTGTAAAGGTATAACCTGTAGCTGGTGTAGCCGTCAAACTTTGAACGCTATTATAATTAAACGTTCCATTAGCTGGACTAACTGTTCCTGAACCCACAACCGAAGTTGTTAATGTATACGTGCTAGCAGTATTACCACAGGTTGGAGTTGCGCTGAATGCCATTTGCGCAACAGAAAAATTAGTAAAGGTTGGATTGATATCAATATTTGATACATCATTTGCTCCTTTTCCATCGCAATCGCCTCTTCCATTTCTCCAATAAGGCGCTTGCAAGTAAACGCCCGACCCACAACTACCTACTTCTGCATCACCACCTACGATAACATTTCCAGAGTATGCTGCACCCCAACACATCGCATTTCCTTTAAGATTAGCTGTATTGGTAACAGAACCGCCTTCCATCCAGCCATTTCCTTCTACAATGGCATTTCCAGATATGGTTGCATTATATACATAGGCATTCCCTCTAACAATTGCACTGCCGCTGATATTGCCACCTTCAACCGTAGCGTAATCTTCGATACGTGCGTTACCTGAAACAGTACCACCCTTTACGATAGCATACGGACCAACATAAGCCGTTGATGCTACGTTTGCATTGTTGGAAATCCAACCACCGCCATTGGGGTGAATTTTACCATTTGTTTTTAAGAATTTTCTAAATTCAGTTGTTGCTTGAAATCCTTCAGGAACGGCATTTGCAATATTAATTTCGTATGGATATCTTCTTTGTTTGGGATAACCCACATCCATATTATAATTGATGTGGGTTTTGGGCGCAGAATATACAACAAGATAAATATTTGATTCTGTTGCTGCATCAAGCGTGAAAGATGCTTCTCCATCCCCAGTAAACATAGGACTATACCGAGATATTGTACCATCCGCCTTTGTAGTTACGAAACCATATCGCCATCCTGCTTGAGCCGTATTTACTTCTGTATGACCTTTAAATTTAACCGTTACTTTCTTTTGTGTTTCTGTACATGTTGGATACAAAGGAATAATATTCATTCCATAATCTTGTGGTGCCCAGTCGTCGTTGGTATAATATTGATTGCTTGAACCTGCAACTTTTGTCAGCAAGGTAAATTGTCTGCTTGTATAACGAGGCATATTACTCTTAATGAATTGATGCACCTCTCTGATCTTAGATCCAAAATTTTTGGTAGGCGTAATTTGATCGTTCCACTGGATCGGATAATCAAAAGCGGGTTGTCTTTGAGCATATCCCCATAAGTAATCATTCAATTGTTCTTGCGTAAAGCCCTTTAAACGTTTGATGGTTTCCAAGGGATGTTCTTGATATTTTGATTCTGCCCACATTCTTCTGGTGAAATCAAAACCTTCTTTTTCTTGAACATAGAACAATAGATGATAATTGGTATAATGATGACGGTTTGATGACCACATAAAATGACGTGTCTGTATCCATCGTGTTAAGGTTCCATCCGTTTCAGCCCACTGCGGATAAGCCATAGCACGCATGTAATTGGCATGTCCTTCATAAAAAGGACCTGCCCAATCATAACCTGAAAAGGCTGTTTGATTACCTGGATTTTCTTGAATGTGCATCATCATTTGCAAGGTATGTGCAAACTCATGACTTAAAGCACCACCATCTTTTGTTGCCTGCGGATGCACGTACATGGCACCGATGGTATTGCTAAAGGAACTCGCAGATGCGAAACCTGTTAAACGGTCATCAGTAGAGTTCCATGTATTCACCATCATAATCATGATCTTATACTTCCCAAAATTGGTATTGGGTGCATTGTTTATAAAATGCAGATCGGTGATGTAACGTTTAAAAATGTATTCCAACGTATCGGCAACCGACTGTGGATTAAAACGTAAGGTAGCATCGGAATATACAGCAGGATTTGTTCCTACTTTATCGCCCCAATACAACACAAAGTTTGCTGATTCATATTTACGAGACTCAGAAACATTATTGTAATATTCATTCGCCGGATTATCAAATTCGGTGGGTCTAAAAACGGTTTTTTGTGCAGATACATTTAGAAAAATGCACATGAAGAAAAGTAGGAGAATTTGTTTTTTCATAGTAATCAGGTTTACTGTTCGGAATAAAAACATGTTTATTCTTTCTTTAATACAAACCTTACATTTAGAAGTAACGAAAGTTTAAAAATTAGGCTGACTTCTTTCAATAAATGAAAAATGAAGCACCATTTTCAAATTTTAGTGTAAAATTAATCCTAGAATTGAATTTGCCATTCAAATATCTGTATATTAACAAGATAAAATACAACTATTCGAACCTCATTTCAACCTTATCTAAAAAATCAACCATGAAAAAATTTTTATTTAACACAATGATTATTACAAATATTTTTTTGTCTAGCACCCTAATTAAAGCACAGCAGTGGTACGACATAAGTGGTGGTGCCAATATAAGGACCAATTTTATTGAAGC
Source organism: uncultured Cytophaga sp. (assembly GCF_937863595.1). Taxonomy (GTDB): domain Bacteria; phylum Bacteroidota; class Bacteroidia; order Cytophagales; family Cytophagaceae; genus Cytophaga. The sequence continues at coordinate 13,051 of NZ_CALMGQ010000139.1, read as the reverse complement.
AATTAGTTCAGATTCAAACGGCAACGTATATGTCGCGGGTGCGTATTTTGAAAATTCAAATTCTTATGTAGTAACATGGGATGGAACTAACTGGTCTCAGCTGGGGGATTTTAGTGGACGCATGGGCGAAGTCAGTTGTTTAACTACCGATAAAAACGGGGATGTATTTGTTGCAGGTAATTTTACAAACTCGGAAAATTATTATTATGTTAATAGATGGAATGGAACAACGTGGACAGAACTTGGAGGTATAAATGGTTTAAAAGCAAATAATACTATTAATATATTGATTGCTGATGACCAGGGATATATATATATCACAGGTGACTTTACAAATGAAAATGGTGCGTATTATATTGCAAAATGGGATGGAACAGCATGGTCAGAAATAAATGTACCAAATCTTGATGACCCAATCAAAGTAATGACAACAGATAGAATGGGAAATATTTACGTGGGAGGAAATATAAAAAGTAAAATAAATGATAGCCAGAACATATATAAATGGAATGGAACAACGTGGTCAGAAATTGGAAGTGGTACAAATATGAAAGTATTTAATTCAAATACCTTCTTTTCTTCCATCGGTGTTACACCAAGTGGATATATATATGTAGGTACCGACGGTAAAGATTTAAATGATAAATATTATATATCACAATGGGATGGAACTTCATGGAATCAGTTACCTGTTGAGAAGGATGGTTACGCTTCTTTTGTGCATGTAGATTATAATGGCAATGTATATGCACCTTTCGTTGAAAGAAAAGATAATAATGAAAAAAATAATATAAAAAGATGGAATGGAACAACATGGAATCAAGTCGCCAATCTTGATGTTAATAATTCAATAGATGTGATGTATAGTGATAAAAAAGGAAACTTATTTGTAGCTGGTTATTTTACAAATAAATATTCCAATAGATTTGTTGCAACACTTAACAATGCCTCCTCCCCATTATCGGTTGTTCGAGGAACGTATGCAGACAATAACATAAAGATATATCCAAATCCTTCACAAGATATAGTAAACATAGACGTTCCGGCAGATTTAATAGGCACATCGTATTACATTTATGATTCAAAAGCAATCTTACATTCTTCAGGTATTATAGCAGCAGGTTCTACCACATTAAACATTGACAATTTATCAACAGGTCTTTATTTTATTAAGTTGGGTGAACTATCTAAAAATGCATTCAAGCTTGTAAAGAAGTAATTTTAAATTATAGCCTATTAAAAAATCCCTAGTCGCTTTATATGCATCTAGGGATTTTTTTAATTTAGATTCCCCCAAAAATAGGGAGTTGATTTTTCTTTCTAATTCTTTTTTAACAAATCTCAATAATTTTTTATAAAACCGATTACAAATCCTACTTATCTAGCTTCGAAATTGCAGATTCCGAAGAGCAGTCATTATAATTTATAATTCATAATTTATAATTCCCTTCATTCTCACCACTTCGGAAACTTCTCTGGATTTACTTCGTGCATCATTTCATACACCACATCAATCACATCATCCGGACTTGGTTTAGAATAATAATCGCCATCCGTTGAATAGGCTGGTCTATGATCTTGAGCAGATAAGGTACGTGGTTCCGAATCGAGGTATTTCCAAGCTTTCTGCCCTTCCAATACTTTTTGCATCATATAGGCAGTAGCGCCGGCAGAATAATCTTCGTCGGCAAATAATACACGATTGGTTTTCTTAATCGACTCTACAATTTGCTGCGTGCGATCGAATGGCAGTAAGGTTTGTACATCTATAATTTCGCAGGATATACCCAATTGCTGCAATTCGTTTGCTCCTTCTTGCACGATGCGACACATAGAGCCATAGGTAACAATGGTTATATCCGTACCTGGTCTCAAGACATCAATAATACCCAATGGAACCGTGAAGTCTCCCAAATTTTCTGGAAGTTTTTCTTTTAAACGATAAGCGTTTAACGCTTCAATCATAAGCGCAGGTTCATCTCCTCTTACTAAGGTATTGTACATCCCTGCTGCTTGCATCATGTTGCGTGGCACACATAAAAACATACCCCTAATGGCACCTAAAATCATTTGCATAGGCGAACCCGAGTGGAACATTCCTTCCAAACGGTGACCACGTGTACGTATAATCAAAGGCGCTTTTTGTCCACCGGCAGAACGGTAATGCAGCGAAGCCACATCATCCGATAAAATCTCTATAGCAAATAATAAATAATCTAAATACTGTATCTCCGCAATCGGACGCAGTCCGCGCATTGCCGTACCAATTGCTTGTCCCACAATGGTGGCTTCACGAATACCGGTATCGGTGATGCGAATTTCTCCAAATTTTTCTTGTAATCCAGAGAATGCCTGGTTTACATCGCCTATATGTCCTACATCTTCGCCAAATGCTAATAAGCGTGGATCGCGATCAAAAAGCACTTCAAAATTGTGTTGTAGTAATTCTCTTCCATCTACTAACGCTGCGTCGTCATTAAAAACTGGATCTACTACTTTTATAAGTAGAGCTGATTCAGCAGACTCGCTGTATAGATGACTGTTGTAACGACGTTCATTTTCTATTGCTGTACGTTCAGCCCAATCTTGTAAAATATTTTTTGAGCTATCTGATTCGTTTCGTAACAAGCGCAGTGCTTTCTTAACCGCACGCACCGCATCCGAACGATACGGATTTAATGTTTTGTGTAAGTCTGTTGCAATTTGCTCCAACTCTTCTTTCAACGCACTTGTAGCTGCAACTTGTTTCAAGTAATCTACAGCGATGTCTTGATCTACGTGTACTGCTTTAATATGATGATCCCAAGCAGCCTGACGTGCCGCTTTTACTTTTTCAATCGATTCATTTTCAATCGCATTTAAATCGTCTTCTGAACAAACATCATTTTCTAGAATCCATTCTTTAAACTTTTTATTGCAATCGTATTCTTCTTCCCAATCGAGTCGGTCTTTTGTTTTATATCGTTCGTGTGATCCCGAAGTTGAATGTCCCATGGGCTGAGTCATATCATATACGTGCATCAATACAGGTACGTGCTCCTCACGACAAATGCGTGTTGCTTCTTTATACCCATAACAAAGTGCTTCGTAATCCCACCCTTTCACCTTCATGATTTCAATCCCACGTTCGTTGTGATCTCTTCTGAAACCTTCGAACATGCTTGATATATCATCCTTCGTTGTTTGGTAGCGTTGAGGAACAGAAATCGCATACGCATCATCCCAAATTGAAATCAACATCGGAATTTGCAATACTCCTGCTGCATTAATAGCTTCAAAAAATACCCCTTCAGCCATAGCACCATTACCAATGGTACCAAATGAAACTTCATTACCATTATGACTAAAATTAGTCATGTGCTGCAGTTCGGGATTGTTGCGAAATAGTTTAGAAGCCCAAGCCAAACCAACCAAACGTGGCATTTGAGCACCCGTTGGAGAGATATCTGGAGTAGAAATTTTTATTTTTGTAAGATCTTTAAAGCGACCTTGTGCATCTAAATTTCGTGTGGAGTAATGACCAATCATCATTCGACCACCTGAATGTGGATCGTGTTCGATATCTGCATGACCGTACAATTGAGCAAAATATTGTTGAATGGTTAATTCCCCAATTGCCATCATAAAAGTCTGATCCCTATAATAACCAGAACGAAAATCGCCTTCTTTAAAAAATTTGGCCATACAAATTTGAGCCAATTCTTTACCTGATCCAAAAATACCAAATTTTGCTTTGCCCATAAAAACTTCTTTACGAGCAAGTATGCTCGTTTGTCTGCTTTCACACGCCAATCTATAATCTTTTAAAATTTCTTCTTTGGTTAAAGAAAATTCACCTGTCATTTCACTTGTATTCAAAATATATGTTGTTAGGTTTAGCCAAACACCATAAAATTATGGAATAAAACCCGCTATTCAAATGTTTTCGAATTATGGCTGCTATTCTATAACTTTTGGTATAATTTATGTAACTTTGGATACAGACAACCCTATAGTACTAATTTATATAAATACATTATGTTGAAAAAAATCATCGTATTCACAGCATTAGTTGCTAGTACATTGAGTGTTACACTAGCACAACAATCTAATAGTTTCAATTTCCCTATTGACAAATTCGATTTTGGAGTTGTTAATGAAGGAGATAAAGCACGTCATACCTTTGAATTCTTCAATACAGGTAAAGATACCATCGTTTTAGGAGCTGAAAATGTTCGTGCATCTTGTGGTTGTACAACACCTTCTTTTTCTACAGATCCAATTTTACCTGGACAAAAAGGCGTAATTACTGCAGAATTCAACTCCCAAGGAAGACCGGGAACGTTCCAAAAAACAATTACGGTATATTACAAAGAGGAAGTTGTTAAAATGTTAAACATCAAAGGAATTGTTGAACCACTTCCTGCAGCAGTTGTAACACCAACAGAAGCCGAATTGAAAAAATCTGCTAAAATTTCAGTTGAAAAAACAACGATTAATTTTGGTAAAATGGAACGCGCTCAAAAAGGCGTTTATTCTATGAAAATTACGAATCATGGAAAAGATACATTGTTCATTTCTAAGTCAGTAATTGCATGTAGCTGTGGACAATACAAATTGAAAAAAGAAAAATCAAGTGAAGAATTGAAATTCGTTTTACCTGGCAAATCTGCTACATTAGAAGTTACGTACTTCCCAGCAGCTGACGGTTATAACAGAGATATCATGACCTTATATACAAACGACCCAGCAAACCTTCGTCTCCCAATTATCTTAGAATCTGACGTGGTTGAGACATTACAAGAAAAAAATATGTTACAAGAAGGTGGTACAACTGCTCCCTTTTCAAAATAACAGCATAATTACCTTATAAAAAAAGTCTCACTACATAATGTAGTGAGACTTTTTTTATAAGGTAATTATGAAATATTCAAAAAAACAAAAAACAAATTTCAATCGAATAGAGTATATATAATAAATACTAAATCCCAAAGAACAAAAATCAAATTCCAAACGGAATGAGAATAGTTCTCTAGAGATTTTAATAATTAAATAATTAATTATTGGTTCAATAAGAAATGATCGTTACACGATTCATTTTAAGCAGTATAAAATAAATTAGAAGTCTTTTCTGGAACTTTCATCTTATTAATATATAATGCTATGATCATCGGTATACCTAAAGAAATAAAGAACAAAGAGTTCCGTGTTTCTATTACCCCATCAGGCGTAGTAGAGCTCATTAATCGAAACCATACCGTTTTGATAGAACACAATGCAGGTCTTGGATCTGGCTTTTCGGATGACGATTACAAAAATGCTGGAGCAGTTATTATAGAAAAAGCAACAGAAGTATTTTCTAAATCAGATCTAATTTTAAAAGTAAAAGAACCATTACCTTCTGAATATACTTTTATAAAAGAAGGTCAAATTATTTTCACCTATTTCCACTTCGCTTCCTCAGAAGAACTAACACGTGAAATGATTGCTCGAAAAGCAATTTGTATTACATATGAAACCATACAAAAAGCAGATAACTCGTTACCCATTTTAACACCAATGTCGGAGGTTGCGGGCAGGATGTCTATCCAAATTGCAGCACATTATTTAGAAAAAAATAATGGAGGTAGCGGAAAATTATTGGGTGGTGTACCGGGTGTTAAACCCGCTCGTGTCGTAATATTAGGCGCAGGGGTTGTTGGAACACAAGCTGCGAAGATGGCTTCGGGTATGGGTGCTGAAGTGATATTGATGGACATTAACATCACTCGATTACGTTATTTAACTGATGTATTGCCAGCAAATGTTACCTGCATCTATCCTACTCAACAATTGATTGCAGAATACTTATTACACACAGACGTATTGATTGGTGCAATATTAATACCTGGTGGAAAAGCGCCCATACTAGCAACAAAGAAAATGGTTGAGTCCATGCCCAAAGGAAGTATCGTAATTGATGTAGCTGTAGACCAAGGTGGCTGTATACAAACGTGTAAACCAACTTCGCACGAACATCCCATATTTATTCTCAACGATGTAATACACTATTGCGTACCCAATATACCTGGTGCAGTACCAACTACCTCAACAATAGCACTTACCAATGCAAGTCTTCCGTATTTATTGCAAATTGCAGATAAAGGTTGGAAGGAAGCGTGTCAAATGAATTCGGATATTAGAAAAGGTGTATCTCTTGTTTCAGGGAATGTTGTAGATGCTATGCTTGCTAAAACATTTCAATTATCTTTGCATGATATACACGAATACTTGAATTCATGATTGTAGCACTTTATAGATTTCTATTCAGCCGTTTATTCTTTCTTTTACTCTTATTTAGTCTTTGCAGATTATTATTTTTCCTATTCTATTCAAATCAATTTGAATCGTGCACGAATGCACAAATTGCGCAGGCTTTTCTAGTTGGCGTACGATTTGACGTATCAATATTACTTGGTTTCAATGTTGTATTTCTTTTGCCACTTGCCATTGGACGCTTTTTTAATATTCCAAAATCGATATTCTTTCTAACTAAAATACTTTTTGTACTAGTAAATTCTTTTTTAGTTGCATTAAACTTAATTGATTTAGAATATTTTGCATTCACAGGAAAGCGCACAGGTATTGAAATTATTGGTATCAAGGACGATGTTGCAAATCAAATAAACCAATTAATTTTAAACTATTGGCACATCGGATTACTTGCCTTTGTATTATTTCTTTGGATATTACTCCGTACGCTTAGATTAAAGTATACGCCCATAATATCTAAGAAACCCATCATTTATTTTACACTCGGCTATGTCGTCTTTATAGGTCTGTCTATAATAGGTATTCGTAGTGGATTTCAATTAAAACCCTTGCGACCGAATGTAGCTTTTTCTGTTGAACCCAGTAAACTTGGCAATGTTGTTTTAAATACGCCATTTAATATCTTCATGACCATAGGTATTGAGCCCATTGAAGAAGTTCATTTCTTCAACTCTTCGGAAGAAGTATCAAGCATTTTAAACGAATGGAATACGCAGACAAAATCTACATTAACTCCACAAACAAAAAAACAAAATATTGTTATTATCATTTTAGAAAGTTTTGGGTCTGAATATTGGGGTATCAATAGTCCAAATAAAGGGTTCACTCCTTTCTTAGATTCTTTAGCAAAAACAAATTTATATTTTCCCAATAATTTTGCAAATGGCAGAGCCAGTATGGAAGCAGTACCCTCAATACTAGCATCTATACCAAGTTTAATGCAGGAGCCTTATATTACTTCCTTGTATCAAACCAACACCATGAATGGTTTGGGAACTATTCTATTAAAAAATGGATATCATACATCTTTTTTCCATGCTGCTAAAAATGGATCGATGGGATTCGATGCCTTTACAAAAAATGCAGACTTTACCCATTACTATGGATTAAATGAATATACTGGATCAAAAGAAGATTATGATGGCAATTGGGGCATTTATGATGAACCGTATTTACAATATGCGAACAATACGATTAGCAGCTTTCAACAACCGTTTGCAAGCTGTGTTTTTACTATAAGTTCACATCAGCCTTATTCTATTCCTAAAAAATATTCCAATAAATTCCCTAAAGGCGATCTTCCTGTACATGAAACAATTGGGTATGTAGATTATGCATTGAAAAAGTTTTTTGAAGCAGCACGAAAAGAAGCGTGGTACGATAATACCTTATTTATTATCACAGCAGATCATACGCACATGCACAGCGTAGATGCGGACCAATCAATACGTGCAGATTATAAAGTTCCACTTCTATTTTTCCATCCAAAGCAAAAACTTCAAGCAGATACTTCTTTGGTTTCAAACCATATAGACATCATGCCTAGCATACTCGATTATCTACAAATTATAAACCCAAATCCTGCATTACTCGGACAGTCGGTATTTGGCAAACAAATGGGTCATGATTATGCAGTAAACTTTGCCAATAATACGTATGGTATATTTTTAAAAGAGTATTATATCCAAGCCAGTATTGGTAAAGAATTCATTATTAAAAATTATAAAGATGAATTTATCCGAACAGCTAACGAAAAAGAAAAACTATTTGTCGAAGCAATCATCCAATATTATAATAATGGCATGATACATAATACCTATTTTGATTGGACGAAAACGAAATAAGTTATATAAATTCAGGCAACTGATTCCTTTTTATAAATGCTATTTGCTCCCCTTCACCTTCTCGTTGAAAAGCGTAATGCGTTAAGCCATTTGTAATGACAATCCATTCTGCTTCAATGGTTTTATTGTATGCAGAAATTTGTTTAAGTGTCTGTTCACTCAAAGGAATAGAAAAAGCTTTACATTCCACCAACATAAAAACAGAACCTTTTCGGTTATAAATCTGAATGTCGCTGCGTTTTTGCAAGCTATTGTATTGCAAACCTGTTTCAACCTTGAATAAGGATTTAGGATATTTACAGGTATGAATTAAATAATGCATGAAATGTTGTCGCACCCATTCTTCCGGAGTCAACAAAATATTTTTTTTACGTATGATATCATACACATATATCTCACCTTGCTCTTTTGCAAGTTTTAAATTAGCCGTGGGTAAATTTAAATCTGGATACATGGTATACTATTGTTGTACAATTTACGTACATAAAATAGTAAATGCTTTATTACTTATAATATTGTAGTATGAAAACGAAAGAGGAAATTGTAAATAACTGGCTACCAAGATACACCGGAACAGAAATAAAAGAATTCGGAGAATATATACTAATCGTAAATTTTCATAATTACTTAGAAATGTTCGCAGCGCAATTTGGCGCCGAAATAAAAGGGATTGGTAAGCCCATGCAAACTTGTACAGCAAATAACATCACCATCGTAAATTTTGGTATGGGCAGTGCAATGGCCGCAACATGTATGGATATTCTATCCGCTGTTCAACCCAAAGCAGTATTATTTTTAGGAAAATGTGGAGGATTAAAGAAAACGAAAGTAGGCGATTTAATTCTTCCAATAGCTGCCATCCGCGGTGAAGGTACAAGTGACGATTATCTACCGAAAGAAATCCCTGCGCTTCCATCCTTCCGATTACAACAAGCCGTTTCATCTATCATCCGCAAACACAAACGCGACTATTGGACGGGTACGGTATATACTACAAACCGTAGAGTTTGGGAGCACGATGAAAAATTCAAAGAATATCTTCGAAGTATACGCACAATGGCTATCGATATGGAAACGGCTACGATATTCGTTGTGGGTTTCGCAAATAGCATTCCGCATGGTGCATTATTGCTCGTATCTGATAATCCAATGGTTCCTGATGGAGTAAAAACGGCCGATAGCGACACTTCGGTTACAAAACAATATGCAGAAGAACATTTAAAAATTGGAATAGAGTCCTTGCAAGAGTTGGCATCGAGCGGTGATTCTGTAAAGCATATGATCTTTGAGTAAGCTAACATAACACGATTAAAAGGATTGCAGGATTACCCAGATTACGATTTATGTAACTAGAAATATTTGTGTACTTATTTTAAGGAAAGAAAGAAAAATGGGATTTTCTTTCTTTCTTTCTTAGATAACAAATCATTCAATTTAATACTCCATAATCCGGGTAATCCTGCAATCCTTTTAATCGTGTCCTTTGGGGGATGGTACTACGAGCCTATTATTATACACCCGCTTAAACTCCAAACTTTTCCCGCCGAAATTAATGAGTAAGCCATCTGCAATATTATAAGCTTCACAATAATTGATTGCTTGTGCTTTATGTGCATCTTCTATTTTTTCAACAGCTTTTATTTCCAGCATCACTTTCTTTTCAATAAAAAAATCTACTCTTCGAAAGCCTACAGAATTACCTTTATAAAATATTTCCATTTCTTGTTCCCAAGCATATTTTATATTCGATAAATTAAATTCGATTGCCAAGCAACGTTGGTATATTTTTTCTTGAAAGCCGTTCCCAATGATTCTGTGAACTTACATCGCACAACCAATAATCTCATGGGTAAGTGCATTGATTTCATTATTCTCCATTTGCTGATGTATAAAAATTAAAGAATGAATCTAAATCAAGATTTTGTAATTATCAAAATCAGAAGCATTTAATAACAAAAGATAATGGTTATGTTCTATTTAAGGATTTCTATTTAAGATACCACATACTATAATAATGTGTATGCAGAAATCATTACAAACATTTATAATTTACGGTGTGTCCAAAAATACCTCCGAAAAACTACAAGCATTCTTTTATCTGTCGGGTAGCTTCGATGTGGCGTTATATTATTAAATATCAATGCTACAAAAAGCATGATTATGCAACCCGTTAGAACGGGACTAATCACATACCAATATCCTAAGTGCTTAATTTTTTCAGAACCAATAATAGCAATCAAAGCTGTAGCACCACCCGGAGGGTGTAACGTTTTAGTCATCTGCATAAACACTATAGAAAACGCTACTGCAAAGGGTGCGGACAACCATATCATATCAGGAAAAAGTTTAAATGCTGTAACTCCTACGAGAGCAGAAATAACATGCCCGCCCACTAAATTACGAGGTTGTGCTAATGGACTTTGAATAGATCCATACACCAATACACTTGAAGCGCCAAATGAACCAATTAAAAATATATTTTCGAAATCATCTAGTATGCGACTTTGAAAAAAAGTTATCAAACCGATACCCATAAATGCCCCTACAAACGACCAAAAATGCTCCTTATAATCAACTAAGGTTTCTTTATAAATAACATATCTGGAAACACGAATGGATCTTGTAATTTTCTTTTTCATATAAACAATTGCAAACTGTCATTCATAAAACCAATTCGCTTATTTAAATAACCAACCCACTATTTATGCATAAATAACAAATCACCCGTCCGTATAATCACGTATTTTAATTTTGATTAATTGAATAAATGAATTAAAATAACACGGGCTTCTTACTGTATTTTTTTTTAATTTAACATTCTTAAAATAAGTGCTCATTAGTAAAATCAAGAATGAATTTCACTTCCAAACGAAATAGAATTGCCAAAATTCAAACATTACACCACCCTGTCTCATTTAAGTCCTTTGTATTCAGTCGAATATTTTTATTATGGGCTTTTCTTGGTATCGTTGGGGGAATAACTGCAGGTTTATATTGGATTGTTTTAGAATTCTTAACGCACAAAATAGCTTTTTTCACAGGCTTATGGGTTATACCTACTATGGCACTTTGTGGATTGCTTGCAGGCTTGGTTATCTATTTCATTGGCGATCCTGGAGAAATGCATTTAATGGTCAACAACATACGCTTTAATAAAGGCAAATTAGATCCAAAGAACAATCCATCCATGATTCTATCGTCCTTACTATGTGTTTCAGCAGGAGGCAGCTTAGGTCCTGAAGCCCCATTGGTTCAAGTTACAGGATCTACAGGCACGTGGCTAGGAAATCTATTACGATTAAAAGGTGAGTCTTTACGATCACTTACAATCGCTGGTATGGCTTCGGGCTTTACCGCTTTATTTGGTGCTCCTTTAGGTGGAAGCTTATTTGCACTCGAAATTTTACACCACAAACATGCCGTAGAATATTATCAAGCCATCATTCCTGCATTGGTTGCCAGTAGTTTCAGTTATGTTGTTTTTGCTGTTATCATTAATATGGGTATTGGACCCACGTGGAATTTACCTACTTATGAGCTTGTCGATAAATTTGATTTTATGTATGCAGTCGTATTTGGTATGTGTGCTACATTTGTAGGCTGGATATTTATTTATAACACCAAACTTTTTCAAAAAATATTCAAATTAATTGAAGTCCCTATTTATATAAAAATGTGTGTAGGTGGTATCATATTAGGTGTAATCGTTTATTACTTTCCGGTTACACGTTATTTTGGGCACGAGCAAATCAATACGCTAATTACAGAATCCTTCTCCTTACAATTCTTGTTTGCAATTCTTGCGTTTAAGATACTAGCCATATCCATTACGGTTACATCTGGTTGGAGAGGCGGTTTCATCATTCCCTTATTTTTTGTTGGTGCAACACTAGGTTTGATTATACATCATTTCATCCCGAGTATCAACCTGGCATTAACTATTGTTAGTTGTATGGCAGCAATCAATTCTTGCGTTACACGTACCCCAATGAGTACAACCATTCTTCTTTCTGCGCTTACGGGATTTACCTATTTCATTCCTATTTTATTTGCAAGTTTAACAGGTTATTTCCTTGCGCCTCGTCAGCCATTTATCAAATCACAGTTAAAAGAAATTGAACACGAAGAAGAATAGTATCAATAGGCATTTTAATTAAGGCTAACATTGAGAATGGTTAGTCGAAAAAAAACAACCCTCACGAAAACGAAAAAGAGATTTGCTAGCATTAGCAAATCTCTTTTTTATTTATGAATGAATGTTAAACACTATTTTTCTAGAATCGACTTCAAATCTGCAGCAGAATAGTTAATCGACTTCAACGTTTTATTGTCTTCTGTTCTAAATACCAAATAGTGATTACCACTTTTAACGTGGTAACAGGGCTGTGCTTTTGCTGCGTAATGTGCAATGGTATCCTTTGCCTCTTGTTCCGTAGCACAGGTCTTACTCATGTTAGAGCGCTGTACTTCGTCGAATAAGTCTTTAAATTTTTCTCCTAAGCCAAATTCCAGCACTGCTCCTGCCAATACATATTGCAAATCACATAAAGCATCTGCTACTTCTACAATATCATTTTGAGCAATAGCCTCTTCCAACTCTTTCAATTCTTCTGCAAGTAAAGAAACACGCAAACGTGCCCGTTCTATAGCAGGAATCGTTGGTGTATCTAAGATAGGATGTTTAAACGTGCGATGAAATTCCGCAACTTGGTTGAGTGGGTCGATGGGAAGCATGAGAAAAGTATTAAGTACGGAGTACAGAGTACTAAGTACGGATTAAATTATAATTTTAAATTGTGCATTAAATGAATAATTTTCAGAAGAAATAGTATACGATTACAGGCTACAATACATTCCCGAATAAAACATATGCTAAGTACTTTATACTTTGTACTTTGTACTTTGTACTTTGTACT
>NZ_CALMGQ010000138.1 GCF_937863595.1 uncultured Cytophaga sp. | reverse complement strand
ATCTACATAATCTTCTTCAAACATATCATAATTGCTGTCTCTTACATTCACATTACTTATTATTGTTTCTTGTGCTTGAAATCTGGCGACTTCTGTTTCAACTTGTCCACCTAACAACCAAACAACAACTACCCCTCCGGGTGCTAAACCTACTACTATATCTTTGTAGGTATCTTTTTTATTTAGATCGTATTCATAATAACCTTCTTCAAAAAGCGCAATCATCTTTTCTCTGGGCAATTGAAATTTACCTGTATAAAATTTATTCTCTCTAAATGAAAGCCAAGTGATGATTAGGCTATCGGGAATTGCTTTTGAGTCAGGACCAACTACAACGGAGCCACTTTCTGTACCCCAGCCTTCATTTGCAACACCCCACAAACCAAAAGTAGCACTGTAGTCTTTGTCTGTTAGGCCTTTTAACTCACCTCTATATATTCGCATTGGGTAGTTTTCAGGAGCAGATACCGTATGTGACCAATCAAATTTTTTATTTTCCATGAGTGTTTTTTTTTCTGTAGTTTGACAAGATATACATGTGCTGTTTAACACAAGCACACACAAGATTAATAGGTGTTTCATTTTAAGTTTATTTTGGATAGGATACCCTAATTCGTTCATTGTTTGGCATATTGGGTTCCATGCCCAAACCTTTGTAATTGGCAGACCAATGAAAATATTCATTTCGTAGTTGCAATAACTCGTGTTGTTCTTTAACTTCTTTTAAATAATCAGCATATCGTTGATCGGGTATTTTCGCATCTTTGTAGTGTTGACTTAAGACATACAAATTTTTCAATTCGATAGCAGGCCCGTCTTTAAATACAAATGTGTGCAAACGTTCTTTTATTTTAAATAACAATTCATCTGGAATCTTTTTGTTTGTTTTTTCATCATTAATTTTTAGTGCATGTTTTTTTTCTAATCCGCCTTTATCAAAAGGTAAGGGTTTTTTATGGTTTAGTGCAAATTCACACATAAAATGCAAGGGTATAAAACTGTAGGTGTTATATAATTTACGGGTGCCATGCAGCCAGTTGGTTCTAGTATTGTGTTGTATGATTTTTAATTGATCTGATTTATACCACCCATCTGCAATTAATGCAGTCCGTTCTTTTTCTATTTCATCTGTACCCAATGCTTGATAATTAATTTGTTTGACAACTTCTATGTCACCGTCTACATAAGCACCGCCTACATCACAATGTACACCAGGCAATATTTTTTCGATAGCGATTTTTTTCTTTGGGTCTGATTGAAATGCTGTAGGCGTTGTTTTAATTTTAGTTAAAGCAAAATTTTCTCGATGTTCATTTTCTGCGGTAAAATGAATGATTTTATCGGCATGATATATCGATTCCAAATGTAATTCTTCCACGTCGTTTGTAAAATCGTAAAATGCAGCATTTCCTAATGTTGTAGCACCTTCCTCATACGATGATACAGTATCAAAAATACCTAAAAAACGAATGTGAATATTTTTGACTTCATACCCATTTTGTTTTAAATGAAAACCTAAATGTCCATACATAGGTAATATTTGTAATTGTGTAATCTTACCAAAACTGTCTTTATATTCAGTATGGGGTGGTGAAAATCTTGTGCCGGTAATATTTTTAGACGTAGCTTTATACGCAGGTTTCGTAACCTCATACACAAAATTACGACTTGCTGCAGCACCTCTACTAAAGCCGAATACATCAAAGGTTAATGTATTTATTTTTTTATCAGGAGCAAGTTTAAAAATCTTGTCAAATAATTTATCACAACCTTTTCGTACTTTAGATCGGATACCCGTTGCACCAGAACCAAAGGCATACCCCATGTTATCGTCTTTTAATAAATTTTCTGTTCCTATGCCTTCTATGTATACACTATGGGTTTTATCGTAAAAATCCCATAATCGGGCAACGTTGCTGTAAGAGTTATAATAGCTATTGGTTTTGTCTGAACTATTCTCTTGAAATACTTCTGTGTTGGCTTCTCGTTGTTCGGTATTTGTTTTGTTGTTTCTAGTGCCATCAAAAAATACACCCAAATTAAGATCAATGTATTCAACGGTATCATGCTCTATATTAGTCGGGGCATCGTAGGCAAAGGTATTGCGTTGGCCGCTATCGGTTATTTTGATGTCCACGCCACCAAATGTACATTTGTTTGTACTTTTTAACAATAAAGGAGATTGATTCTGCACCTTAAAACTTCCTGTATCTTTCCATTTATCTAGTTGAATTACTGCCGCGCAAGGCGAGGCAGCATTCGGGCTTTTAGTGCAGGTGCCCATAAAAAGCATGTTGGGCTTACCCTTATCTTTAACGGTCGCAATGGGTTTCCCTTGCAAACTTGGGGTGTCGTACGTAACCATTAAGGTACCAAGGGGATTTGTACAAAGTGTGCATTGAATTTTAGCGCCACTAATTACAAGCTTTTGATCCAATTTTGCTTTTTCTTGTTTTTTACTTTCAGAAGATTCTTCATCCAACTTAGCCATAGTATCTTTCTCTTGTGCACTCGCACCATCTCCGGCTTTGGGTGCCAAAGCAGTAATGAGTCTATCACTAGTACCACTAGGTGTAATTGCGAAAATAGAAATTACAATTGAAATAATTTTTTCAAACCAACCCATCTTACTGAATAATTTAATGCTGTAGAATCTATATTTATTTGTTTTGTACACTGATCAAGCGCACCATCTAAGTACGTGCAGGTACCTGTATAAGCAAGGACTTTATTATTTTCAGTATTAGATTTCCCTTTGATCTCAATTTTAAGCAATTGTTGCATTTCGGTTTCTTGTATCTTGTATTCTAAGCATTCTTCAAATACTTCATTATTCAGTGCTTCGTCATATGCAACCGTTACGTTAACCGATTTTTCTGGAAGGAGTTCTGACCAATATCCATTAAAAAACAATCCATACATAGAGGGTAGGTGAATGTACTTTAGTACTGCATCATAATCTTGCATCTGTACATCCATTTTACATATAAGGTCCCATTTTTCAATATCTGTATCATCATATTCCAATAATAGATTATTTTTCAATTCAGCCCACTCTTGTTGTAAATAGGGGAAGTTGTAAATCTTTTTAATTGCACCAAGACCATCTGCCCCAATTACCAATAGTCTAAAAACGCTATGGAGTTTATTGAATAGATCTGCTGAAGAATCCACTCTATTTTTCAATTCAAACGTAGAGTGAATGCATCCCAATTGATATTTATGTAAAGAATCAATCATCCCAACATAATATATTCGAACCGTACGATCGATGGTATAAATGGACCATTTACCTTGCTTATTTAATACTTCATTTGAGATAGAAAATAACAAAAGTTGATCAAAGCCATTGGTTGCATGCTTTATTTTTTTTTCTGTATGAATCATGTCTAACATTATTACCCTTTATTTAATTGAGCATCTGATTTTCCATGTAAGGTTGCCATCTTAGAACTTTTGATCAGCGCGTCTCCAGCAGTTGCATCTATTGTTACGGCAGATGTTGTCATTTCAAAATTTCCATTAATGGAAACGTTTTTATCTGCCTTTACATTTTCTGTAGTTTCATTGGAATTGATTTCATGATTTTCAGAAATATTCATGGTATGATTTGCACCAATAGTTGTCTTCATATCTTTGCCAATTTCAATCGTCATATTGTCATCAATATTCATGATCATATTTTTTGCATTGAAGGTCATGGTTTCGGGTGCGGTAATGGTTAGGTTTTTACCTTTGGTATCTAAAAATATGGTATTGCCATTTTTATCTTTAATGGTAATGCTTTCGCCACCACTTGTATCATTAAACTCTAGCGTATGCCCGCTGCGCGTTTGTATGGATTTGATGCTGTTTTTATCCTTGCCACCAGCAGCAATACTGCCATGAAACAAGGATCCCAATACAAACGGTCTGCTTGGATCGTTGTATCGAAAGCCAATCATCACTTGGTCGCCTACTTCAGGTACAAATACCTGTCCGCGGTTTTTGCTTACATCGCTGCCTTTGCCACCACCTGCATCGGGTGTCATCACACGTATCCAATCTGTTTTTTGATGGGTGCCTTGTTGCCACAGCATTTGTACGCACACACGCCCCATTCCTTTGGGGTCGTTGTTTTCTGTTACTATCGCCATTTGCGTTTGCGCAATAGGCTTGATAGCAGAGAAGGGGATTGTTTCATTTGCAGAAGGAATGGCTTCTATCGTATTTTTATAAGACCCTGTGCCCGTTAAAAAATGGGAGACTTTGGTTACCAGATATTCGCCATGGTCGTCATAGCCCTTTTTGGGTGCTGCTTTTGATAATTTTATGGTTACGTTATTTCCGAGCAATACCTTCGGACTGTCGCCTGTTGCTTTTAACAACATAGTTGTAGCGGCGTGTTTCCCTTTCTGTACTTTCACATGCGCATCCATTTGGCTTTGATCGTTGATGCGAATAACAGCGGGTTGTTTTACGGGTTTGCGATATAATTCGGACGAACGCTTTAAGGCTGTTTTGGTTAAACTGGATGTGGTATCAACCGAAGGCAGGCTTGCCATTATTATATTATCGTCTGCCGATTTGTAACTGTATACATCTGCATTGCTGGGGAGTAATTGCATGGCATAATTCATAGAAGAAATATTGCTGCCATAGACCAATTCTATATTTTGTTGTTTGCTTGGTCTGCCAAAACACAAATCGGTACCGTCGAAGAAAAACCATTCTCCGTATTCGGCAGACAATCGATTGATGAAATCAAAACTGTTTTCGCCGTATTGGCACATGTAGTCGATTTCTTCTTTGTGAAAAGGTTTGATTTGCAGATTGAGTTGTGAAGAGGTGGTAAACTCGATGCATTGATGCACGATATCTATCAATCCCATTTTTTCAAAAGACATGTAATTGGCGCCTGCATCCAACAAACAGGTTCTGCTTTTTCCTTTCAATACCAATTTGCCCCATGCACCATCTCCTTGTTGCAAACCTACTTCGGTAACAATGCCATTAAATTCATTGTCGTGCGGATCCTTTTCTCCAAAGCCGATGTATAAATCTCTGCCAACATAATCTTGATAATCATATAAATCATGCGAGGCTAGCTTGCCCAATACATCTTGATCGAGTATGACTTCAAACGTATGATGCGCATTAAAGGATTGGTGCAACACAATTGAATTGCAAAATGGAACAGATTTACCATCGAGGATAATTTCAAAACGGATTTCTTTAGACATAGCTGGAATAATGATTTAAAAAGAGTAGTACTATAATTAAGATGCTTGCGTCGAAATCATTTTATTGAATAGTTATTTTTATGAATTCAATAAAAAGACACTTTATACATACAATGCTTACAAAATAAACATCTATGTAAATACATTAATTAAATACTAAGTAATTTATAAATATGTGATTACTAAGTTTTCAATTTAATACATGTTCATTTTTCGACATATATGTTACAATATATGCACTAGAAGTTACATCGCATAATTATTCAGAATTTGTTATCTTATGTTAACAAAATGGGAATGCTTCAACTTTTAATTGTTGGTTAGAAGTATTTTAGGGAGAATGTATTAGTGGTGAGGTGTCGATAATAAAAAAGTGGTCAGGAAATAAATACAGGTGCTGAAACCTTCCAAAGATAATGGTTTAAATATAATTGATGTATTGTATTCTTCATTAAATAATAAAAACAATTCAAAAACTCTATTGTATATTTAGCGATAATCTATGGAAAAGCACTTAATAGCAACTCAAAAATGTTATTCATTTATTTTTATAATTAAAGAGCATGAATTGTCTTTAACTTATGCAGCCAACCAATATCAACTATACAAACTTCAAAATAAACCTAAAAGAGCTTAAACTTTTATTCTATACTTCATGCTAGCTGCTCATAACTAGCAGCTAGAAACTACAAAGCTCCTTTCTTAATCTCCTCCACCACTTCTGGATCCAACAAGGTTGATGTATCTCCTAAATTTGTTCGTTCTCCTTCAGCAATCTTTCTTAAAATTCTTCTCAATATTTTACCTGAACGCGTTTTAGGCAAACCCGATACAATCTGAATTTTATCAGGCTTTGCAATCGGACCAATCATTTTAACAACGCTTTCTATGATTTCTTTTCGCAACTGTTCCTCACTTTTATCGGTCGGATTACATATCACGTAAGCATAAATTCCTTGTCCCTTTATATCATGAGGATAAGCAACAACAGCAGATTCAATCACATCTGTTTGTTCGTTGATTGCATTTTCTATTTCAGCCGTACCAAATCTGTGACCCGAAACATTGATCACATCATCTACCCTTCCGATAATTTTATAATATCCATTTTTATCGCGCTTACAGCCATCACCTGTAAAATACATATTTGGATAGGTGACAAAATACGTCTGTCTGCAACGCTCATGATCGCCGTATGTAGTGCGTAAAATAGATGGCCACGGAAACTTGATGCATAAATTTCCCTCTACATCATTTCCTTCTAACACAACACCGTTTGCATCAACAATTACAGGCTGAATACCTGGCAAGGGCAAGGTTGCATAAGATGGAATCAACGGTGTAATACCTGCCAACGGAGATATTAAAATACCACCGGTTTCTGTTTGCCACCACGTATCTACAATGGGACAATTCTTTTTACCAATATGTTCGTCGTACCAATGCCATGCTTCTTCGTTAATGGGCTCACCTACAGAACCCAATACTTTTAAACTCTTTAACGAATAATTTTCAATGAGCTTTTCTCCAAACGACATCAACGAACGAATAGCTGTTGGTGCGGTATAGAAATGAGTCACTTTATATTTGTCAATAATTTCCCAAAAACGACCCGCATCTGGATACGTTGGAACGCCTTCAAACATTACCTGCGTAGCACCTTGTAATAATGGTCCATAGACCACATAACTATGTCCTGTAATCCAACCAATATCGGCTGTGCAAAAATACACATCCCCTTCTTTGTATTGAAAAACATTTGCAAACGAATAAGCTGTATAGACCATATATCCACCAATGGTATGTACAACCCCTTTAGGCTTCCCTGTAGAACCAGAAGTATATAAAATAAATAAAGGATCTTCCGCATCCATTTCTGTTGCTTCATGTACAGGCTTCGCTTTTTCTATTTCAGCATCCCACCAAAAATCTCTGCCTTGAAGCATTGTTACTGCACACCCTGTTCGCTTAGCAACAAAAACAGAAGTAACCGTAGTACATGAATTTAATGCTTCGTCTATTACAGATTTCACATCCATATTCTTGTTTCCCCTATACGAACCATCTGATGTAATAACAGCAACCGCTTGGGCATCGTTAATACGGTCTGCCACCGCACTTGCAGAAAACCCTGCAAAAATAATGGAATGTATGGCACCTATGCGCGCACAGGCTAATATTGCTACAGTAAACTCAGGAATCATCGGCATGTAAATACAGACGCGATCTCCTTTTTTTACACCTTTAGATATCAAAACGCCTGCAAACAAACATACTTGTTCGTACAGTTCTTTATAACTGATAGCCTTCCCTTGCTCTTCTGGATTATTTGGTTCCCAATACAGCGCTATTTTATCTGGTGTAGATTGAACATGCCGATCAAGCATATTTTCAGTAATGTTCAATTTACCTCCTACAAACCATTTAATATCTGGTTCAGAAAAATTCCATTCTAGGGTTTTACTCCACTTTTTCTTCCAAATAAATTGATCTGCTTGCTTCGCCCAGTACGCTTCCGGATCAGAAATACTTGCAGCATAGGTCTCTTTATATTCTTCAAATGACTGAATAGCTTTTATCATAGATATAAAAACGGTTTAATTCAAATTAAATATATAAATTTATATTTAATTATGACTTTGTGCATTCAATTTTAAAACATATTATTTTAATAGGCATATTATTTATATGTCCTTTGGCACATTATGCGCAAACACAAGATTCTCAGACAGAAGAATATATCATTATTGATAGTATCCATATTGTTGGAAATAAAAAAACCAAAGAACACATTCTATTACGTGAATTGGATTTTAATGTAGGAGATACGATAGTTATTGAAAAACTGGATGCACGTATACTACTTACCCAAAATAGACTTTTCAATACTTCTCTATTTTTAGAAACAAATACATACATAGAAGGAAAAGACTCTATCCATAAAACACTTCATGTAACGGTTAAAGAACGTTTCTACACGTACGTTATACCCATTATTGGTTTAGCCGATCGAAATTTTAATGAATGGTGGGTTCAACGCAATCACAACTTAAGCCGATTGGAATTAGGTATGTCTTTTTTACAGAAAAACATGCGGGGCAGAAATGAATCCTTAAAAGTTAAAACAGAGTTTGGATTTACTAAAAAAATTGAATGCACCTACACCATCCCCTATTTAACAACATCTAGAAAATTAGGATTGATTTATTATGTAGGTTATATTTTAAACAAGCAAGTTGCTTACAACACAATTCGAAATAAACTCTTTTATATTGAAGATAATTCCTTCATTCGAGAACGTTTTTCCTCAGGTTTAACATTTACATACCGAGGAAAATTTTATATTGAACATCAATTAGGCGTTACGTACTTCAACAATCACATCGGCGATACAATAGTTACGCTAAACCCAACGTATTTTTCAAATGCGCATACCAAACAAGAATACATCAGTTTGAAATATGCATTCATACGCGATCATAGAGATATTCGCTATTACGCTTTAAAGGGTTCATACATTCGATTTGATGTAGAACAAATGGGGCTGGGCATCAATAAGGACATCTTTCTAACTTCTTTAAAAGGCGAAATAAGTATTTTTCAACCCTTTAAGAAAAAGTTTTATCTAGCTACCACATTGAAAGGAAAGTATTCATCGCCAATCAATCAACCCTATTTTAACCAACGTGGATTGGGTTACGATAAGGAAGCTATAAGCGGGTATGAACAATATGTTGTGGATGGACAAAAATACCTATTAAGCAAAGTGAATTTTAAATACAAATTGTTTGATTGGAATGTAAACTTAAATAATTTTCCTGAAAAACGGTTTGCTAAAATACCGCTTATGGTTTATTTTAAAACATATGTAGACATGGGGTATGTTTGGGATAACCGATCAAGCGTCTATGCACTCGGGAATATACATTATGCAAATACGTATTTACCTGGCGGTGGCTTTGGTTTGGATTTTGTTACCTATTACGATTTCGTAATTCGAGTAGAATACTCTGTTAATCGTGATATGCAGAGTGGTGTGTTCATCAATTTTAAAGCAACGATTTAGGAAGTACGGAGTATAGAGTACAAAGTACAAAGTACAAAGTACAAAGTACAAAGTACAAAGTACAAAGTACAAAGTACA
>NZ_CALMGQ010000137.1 GCF_937863595.1 uncultured Cytophaga sp. | reverse complement strand
TAGTATTGTAAAATTATCAATTTTATTTTAAATTTCCTTAACTAAACGACATTGAATTGTGAATTATGAATTGTGAATTATGAATTGTGAATTAATTTTACTGACCACTGACTACTTATTATTTATTTGTATCTAATAACTTATACAATTCATTCAAGTTAGGAGTCAAAATAATTTCCGTTCTTCTGTTTTTACTTCTAGCTTCAGCTGTTTTACCCTGTGCAACTGGTATGAATTCGCCGTGGCCAGCAGGTACAACATGTATTGGATTTACGCCATCTCCTGTTAAAATACGTGTGATGGAAGTTGCGCGTAACACGCTCAAATCCCAGTTGTCTTTAATCCCAGCTGTTCCTTTAGACATCGGTACATCATCTGTATGGCCTTCAACCATAATGGTAATATCTTTTTGTTCTTTTAATACAGCTGCCAATTTCTTTAATGCTTCAACTCCTTTTGGATCCACTTCTGTAGAACCCGATTTGAATAGCAATTGTTCTGCTAAAGAAACATACACTTTACCATCTTTAACTTCGATCGTAAGATCTTTGTCTTTATAATTTAATAGCGCAGAAGTTACTTTGTTGCGCAATTCATTCACAGCTCGATCTTTATCCGCGATTACTTTTTCAAGTTCTTTAACTCTGCGTTCACGTTCACTCAAATCTGCTTGCAATGTTCCGACTTCCAATTCACGTTTTGCCAAGCTTTTGTTTAGCTTTTCAAATTCTGCAGAATTATAATTTACAATTTTATTATGCGTTGCAAGCAATCTATTGTAAGTACTATTAAGTGCTTCGTAGTTTGCTTGAGTTTTGCGAAGTGCGCTATTCAAATCAGTCGTATCTTTTTGTAATTCATTACTTAAAGCAAGTAAGCTGTCGTATTGTTTTTTTAATTCTGCATGTTCAATAACTAAATTTTTGAAATTTTCTTCACATGCTGCTTTATCTGCTTCTAGCGCAGAAGTTCGCTTGCTCAATGCATCGTATTTCTTTTTAGAAACAATACAAGATGAATTGAACAGAAACCCAATACTCAATACAAATCCAAAGGCAAGATGTGTTAACTGATTTTTTTTCATGTATCTATTTAAATTAGTTGTGAAGGAAAGTAGTTAGATGTAGATATGTTCTATCTTTACTTTATGAGGATATTGTAAAAATACGTATTATATTATCCCTAAGACGATATTTAGATTATTAAATTTATAAACTATGGAATTAAATCTATTCAAACCTATGCTTCAGGTAGAAGCCTTTAAAAATAAAGTTATTGTAGTTACAGGTGGTGGTACAGGCTTAGGAAAAAGTATGTCGCAAATGCTATTGCAACTAGGAGCTAAGGTTGTTATTACCAGCAGAAAATTAGATATACTTGAGGCGACTGCTGCTGAATTGCAAATAACAACTGGCGGAGAAGTATTAGCAGTGGCTTGTGATGTACGCGATTATAGACAAGTGGAAGAGTTGCTGCAAAAATCGGTTGATCGATTTGGTCGAGTGGATGGATTATTAAATAATGCAGCAGGTAATTTTGTTAGTCCTACAGAAAATTTATCACCTAAAGCATTTGATGTTGTAGTAGATATCGTTTTAAAGGGGACATACAATTGTGTATTGACATTTGGAAAATATTGGATTGATAACAAGATTCCAGCAACGGTTTTAAGTATTGTTACAACCTATGCAACTACAGGTTCTGGATATGTTGTTCCATCTGCTTGTGCAAAAGCAGGGGTAATCGCCTTAACAAAATCGTTGGCAGTTGAGTGGGCAAAATTCAATATTCGTTTCAATGCCATTGCACCAGGTCCGTTTCCAACAGAAGGCGCTTGGAGCAGATTGTTCCCTGGACAAATTGCGGAATTATTTGAACCAGAAAATCGCATTCCTTTAAAACGTTTTGGGAAACACGAAGAGCTGGCCAATTTAGCTTCCTATTTACTTTCCGAATATTCTGCCTACATGACCGGAGAAATTGTGACGATTGATGGTGGAGAATGGTTGAAAGGCGCGGGTGAATTTAATGGATTGGATGTAGTAACGAAGGAAGAGTGGGCGGAAATTGAACGTAGCATTCGAGGTAAATAAGGAATTTAGTTTCAGAAAGCTTCTTTTTAACTTAAACGGAGTAAATAATTACAATATTTAATCCGTTTAAATAGAGGTGTTTGTATGATCTATTGAACGAAAACACTCTAAAATTGAATAATTATCAAAAAAAGATGTGCACATACTTTGCTAAAAATGAGTTTTCCCCTTATATTTGCACTCCGAAATGACAAATAAAGGTTCTGCCTGTCATTGAGATTGTCCGATGGTGTAACTGGCAACACGCCTGATTTTGGTTCAGGAGAGTCTAGGTTCGAAACCTAGTCGGACAACAACAAAAGACGATTTAATCCTAATGAAAGGGGTTAAATCGTTCTTCGTTTTATACCAAACCTAATAGGTATGTCAGATCTAAAGTTATTTTCCGGAACGAACTCAGAATATTTAGCAGAAAAAATCGCTGCTTCTTATGGACAACCACTTGGCAATAGAACGATAAAACGTTTTAGCGACGGTGAAATATATGTTAGTTTTGACGAATCCGTTCGTGGAAAAGATGTATATATCATACAATCAACGTTCCCCAACGCTGATAACTTAATGGAGTTGATGTTAATGGTTGATGCAGCTCGTAGAGCTTCAGCAGCAGAAGTCGCAGCAATTATTCCTTATTTTGGTTATGCGCGTCAAGATCGTAAAGACAAACCAAGAGTACCTATTGCAGCAAAGTTGGTAGCAAATTTACTTTCTGCAGCAGGAGTTGACCGTTTAATGACATGTGATTTACATGCAGGACAGATTCAAGGTTTTTTCGATTTTCCAGTAGATCATTTAGATGGTGCAGCAATTTTTATTCCGTACCTAAAAACAATACAATCCGATAATTTAATCATTGCTTCACCAGATGTTGGTGGTGTAAAACGTGCTCGTGAATTTGCTAAGCATTTAAAAGCAGATTTTGTTGTGTGTGACAAACACCGCGAACGTGCAAATGAAATTGCTTCTATGCAATTAATTGGTAATGTTGAAGGTGCTGATGTTATTTTAGTAGATGATTTGATTGATACTGGTGGTACAATTACTCGTGCTGCTGAAGTAATCATGGGTAAAGGTGCAAAAAGTGTTCGTGCTATTTGTACGCATGCAATCTTATCTGGTGCTGCTTATGAAAACATAGAAAATTCTATGTTGACAGAAATGTTGGTTACAGATACCATACCGCTTAGAAAAGCAACAACAAAAATTAAAGTTCTGACAGTGGCTGATTTATTTGCAAAAGCAATTCATCAAATTCAACAGAACGAATCCGTGAGTTCATTATTTCTTTAATATATATATAACAATACAATTATGAAACAAGTAGAGATTATAGGGTATAGCAGAGCAAATCTCGGTAAAAAAGGATCAAAAGACCTACGTCTAGATTCTAACGTACCGTGTGTGCTATATGGTGGTGCATCACAATTACATTTCCATGTTCCAATGTTTTTATTCCGCGACATCGTTTACACAGGTGAAGCATGTACAGTTTTATTGAACTTAGAAGGTAAGCAACACAAATGTGTTGTTCAAGAAGTTCAATTCCACCCAATCAACGAAATGTTGTTACACGTGGATTTCTTAGCATTAGATGAGAAGAAAGAAGTTAAAATGAATATCCCAATTAAGTTTGAAGGTACTTCTCCTGGTGTTATTAAAGGGGGTAAATTGGTTCAGAAAGTAGCTACATTACAAGTTAAAGCATTACCAAAAAATCTTCCAGATGTTATCATGGTTGATATTTCTAAATTGGAGTTGGCTAAATCTGTAAAAGTTGGTGAAATCAAAACAAAAGATTACACAATTTTGAATTCAAAATCTATTCCTGTTTGCACAATCACAATACCAAGATCGTTGAAACAAGAAGAAGCAGCAGCTAAAAAATAATTTTAGCTCGCTTATAAAATTGAAAAGGTCCTGCTTACGCAGGACCTTTTTTTATTGTCTGAATTGGGATTCGTAGGTTTAATGGATAAGAAGAATTGCTGCATTTGATTTTTTTCGCAATGGTTGTGCCTTTTCGGCCAACCATTCTATGCAAATTGAAACCTTTTAGACTTTAGGCCTTTTGCATTAGGTTATTCTTAAGACATATTACTCAAAACTTAAAAGGAACACATTTCCATCCGTTTGGAATTTGTTTTTTGTTATTTGGGATTTCCTCCCCAACATCTCTACTACTTTTTGTACATTTACGTTATAAATAACTGTAGTAGTAAATAGTTAACATGAAGTACCTGATTATCGGATTGGGAAATATTGGTTCCGAATACCATGAAACACGCCATAATATCGGATTTATGGTGCTAGATTCTTTGGCAGAAGAAAAAGCGGTTTCGTTTCAATTGAAACGTCATGCGCATGTTGCTGAGATAAAAGTAAAAGGGCGCACCTTGATTTTAGTAAAGCCAACCACGTACATGAATTTGAGTGGTAAAGCCGTTCAGTATTGGATGCAAGAAGAAAAGATTTCGATTGAAAATATATTGGTGATTACCGACGATTTGGCCTTGCCCTTTGGCACGCTGCGTATGCGCATGAAAGGCTCTAGTGGCGGGCACAATGGATTGTCTCATATTGAAGAAACATTGAGTGCTGCCAATTATACCCGTTTAAGAATGGGGGTAGGAAGTGAATTTTCAAAAGGACAACAAGTGGATTATGTACTTGCGCCTTTTTCTGCAGAGCAACAAAAAGAAATGCCAGAGGTATTGAAACGGGCGAAAGATGCAGTTGTAGGTTTTGCGACAATAGGTGTTGAACGTGCCATGAATAGTGTAAATACAAAGAAATGAAGGAGTCGAATAATCCCATTGGAATTTTTGATAGTGGCATTGGCGGCTTAACTGTAGCGTATGCAGTGAATCAATTGCTACCCAATGAAAACATCATTTACTTTGGAGATACGGCACACTTTCCATACGGAGATAAATCGACCGCTGCCATACAATCGTATGCAGTAAAGATTAGTGAAATGTTGTTGAACCAACACTGCAAAGTGATTTTGATTGCTTGCAACTCTGCCTCTGCAGCCGCCTATAAATTGGTGAAAGAATATGTGGGGAGCAGAGCAAAAGTGATCAATGTTATCGATCCGATTGTACAGTATGTTGGCGCGGAATATCCGAATGGGAAAGTTGGATTAATTGGTACAAAAAAAACAGTAAGTTCAAACGTATATCAACGTAAAATTGATAAACTGAATAAAGATATTATTTTTAAAGCCTTTGCTACGCCTTTGTTAGCGCCCATGATAGAAGAAGGCTATTTTAACAATGCCATTTCAGGCAGTATTATTTCTAATTATTTAAAAGATCCATCTTTAGACGGTATTGAATCCTTAATCTTAGGATGTACGCATTATCCTTTGATTAAAGAAGAAATAAAAAATCATTATAGGGGTGAAGTAAATGTGATTGACAGTTCAGATATTGTTGCAGTAGCTGTGAAAGAATATTTGTCCTCAAGTCATTTATTAAACGAAGAAAAAACACCCAAACATAAATTTTATGTGTCGGATTATACGCAGTCATTTGCGGAGTCTACGCGATTGTTTTTTAGACAAGAAGTGCATTTGGAGCGGTATCCGTTGTGGGAGTAGAAAAGTACTAAGTACGGAGTATAGAGTACGGAGTATTAAAAAGCTTTAACAATCTCTGGAGCTAGTGTTGAGCATAGTGCCACTAGTTTCTTTTATTTTTGTAGTCTTTGACTACATTTTATTAGTCAAATGTTATCAAGAATTTCCGAATGGTAGGTACCAATCTGAAGAATGGAGCCAGTGAGTGCGCCAGGGTCTGAAGAAAAACTACGTATTTTACACCTTCCACTTTAAGCCTTCCACTTTAGGTTTTTTTTCATTCTGCGTAGCACCCAAATCTTAGAATATAATTCTAACTTCTGCAAACAATTCAATACAATCCATATCTCAATTTTGGTAGTGCATTCTTGACACCTAAAACACAGTATTTGTCGACCTTTTGTTTGGTATTTGTTTTTTATTATTTGGGATTTTCCCCTAGGGATTACCCTCTTTTGTTCTTAAATTCGTAGCATGTTTGTAGTACTCTTTGTATTGACGCTCATTCTTCTGTATGCCGTATTTGTTGTTTGGGCAGAACGAAAAGTGGCAGCATTTATTCAAGACCGTTTGGGCCCCATGGAAGTTGGTCCCTACGGTATGTTACAAACCATTGCCGATTTATTAAAACTGCTTCAAAAAGAAGACATCATAGCAACTGGTGCAAATCGATTTTTATTCCGTTTGGCTCCCATACTTATTTTTACCGCCATCTTTGCAGGCTTTGCAACCTTGCCGTTTACTCCAGACTTAATCGGATCAAAAGCAGATGTAGGTGTGTTCTTTATGATTACCATTGTTTCTTTAGATGTCGTTGGTGTTTTCTTAGCCGGTTGGGCATCCAATAATAAATTCTCTGTACTGGGTTCTTTCCGTGCCATTGCACAAGTCATATCCTACGAAATTCCATTAACCCTCAGCATTCTTTCTGTGGTATTGATTTGTCAAACGCTCGATTTGCAGCAAATCAGTTTTCAACAAGGAATCTATTTCACAAATACGCAACAATTGAACACCGCTCTTTTTGGTGTTACCAGCTGGGGAATTGATGTAAATGAAATTGGTGGTTTTGTCAGTTGGAATGCTTTCAAATATCCGTTTCTATTATTGGCATACGTTGTATTCTTTATTGCATCCCTAGCAGAATCCAATCGAGCACCATTTGATATTCCAGAAGGGGAGTCTGAATTGGTTTCAGGTTTTCATACAGAATACACCGGTTTTCGTTTTGCCATTCTATTCTTAGCAGAATACGCAATGATGTTATTGGTTGCATTGTTAGGCGTTGTTTTATTCTTCGGAAGCTGGAATACTGCTTTACCAAACATTGGAAGTCTACGCTTAGCAGAATGGACAAGCGGTGCACCAGGTACAATGGCTGGGCATATTTGGGGTTTGTTTTGGTTGATCAGCAAAGGACTCGTTATTGTATTTCTACAATTGGTGATGCGTTGGACCTACCCGCGTTTGCGTGTAGATCAATTGATGAATTTGTGTTGGAAAATATTATTGCCACTATCATTACTATTAGTTATCGTAAGTGGATTGTGGGTTTTATGGATGAAAGCATAAATGGCGAAACACATTTCAAATACTGCCCTATTTATTGTTTCGATTAAATCGATGCTTATCGGTTTGCGTCTTACACTCAAGCATTTTTTTATTGCTATTGGATTGAAGCGTAAGTCGCAAGTAAGCGTAATGGACAAAACGTACTTCATGCAAAAAGATGGGATTGTGACCAATCTATATCCGCATGAATCCATTCCAGTGCCCGATAATGGGCGCTATCGTTTGCACAATGAAATAGAAGATTGTATCGTATGTGATTTGTGCGCGAAAGTATGTCCGGTGAATTGCATTGATATTGAACCGATAAAATCTCCGGTTGAAATTACGAAAACATCCGATGGTAGTCCGAAGCGTATTTATGCAGCTGTGTTTGATATCGACATGGCGAAGTGCTGCTACTGTGGTTTGTGTACAACGGTTTGTCCGACCGAAAGTTTAACCATGACCAAAACATACGACTTCAGCGAATACGATGTAAGCAATATGATTTATCATTTTGCAGAATTGAGTCCAGCCCAAGGCGTGTTGAAGCGTGAAGAAATGGACGTATTGGCAGCAGAAGAAAAAGCTAAGAAAGCTGCAGCTGCTGCAAGTAAGATTGTAAATACTACTGAAGGTGGTGAAAAATCGGTTGCTGCAAAACCTGCTTTCAAACCGAAAGTAGCAATGCCTGGTATCAAGAAGCCAAGCACAGAAGAAATAACCGATAATTTAGCCGATACGACTTCAACTTCTACAGCAACTGAATTTAATGAAGAGTCAGTAGAAAAAACTACTGTGCCGAAACCCGTATTCAAACCTAAGGTTATGATACCAACGGTAAAGAAAACAGAATCGGAAGAAACTGAAAAAGCAGTTGAAAAATCGAACGATGAAGTAAAACCAATTACATCTGATGAAGTAGTAGCTTCTAAGCCACAAGCAAAACCTGTAATGAAGCCAGTGATGAAACCCATCATACCGAAGGTGCCACCAACAGAATCAACGGGTACAGATATAGCAGATTCAATAGTTGAAAAAGCTACAACTGAAGATAATACGTCATCAGAAACAGAGGAGAGACCAGTAGCGAAACCAAAACCTATAATGAAACCTGTAATGAAGCCAGTGATGAAACCCATCATACCAAAGGCTCCAACAACAGAATCAACGGGTACAGATATATCAGATTCAATAGAGGAAAAAGCTACAACTGAAGATAATACATCATTAGAAGCAGAAGTGAAACCTGCAGATAAGCCAAAGCCTGTTATGAAACCGATAATGAAGCCTGTTATGAAACCCATCATACCAAAGACTCCATCAGCGGAAATAATAGGCGAAGATATACCAATTAAGAATGCTTTAGCAGAGGAGCAAACAACTACGCCAGAAGCAGAAGTGAAACCTGCTGCGAAACCCAAACCCATCATGAAGCCAATCATGAAACCGATTATTCCTAAAAAGACGGATGAAGGAGGAGAGCCGAGCGTATGAAACTAATTGAAATCGTTTTCTTTTTCTTTGCCATACAATTGCTGAGCTCTGCTTTGGTTATTTTATTTACACGTAATGTAGTGTATGCAGCAATTGCATTGATGTCGACCTTATTGGGTGTTGCTGCCTTGTTTGTAGTAGCAGGCTCCGATCTTTTGGCAGTAGTACAATTGGTGGTGTATGTGGGCGGTGTATTGATTTTATTATTATTTGGTGTTTTGTATACCTATCGAGATCCTGAATCGTATTTTGAAAAGAAGCATGTATTGCTGTCGATCGTTACGGTCGTATGTATTGCAGGAGCATTATTATTTCTATTATCAGATTTACCTTTTAATTATCCGCAGTTGGAAACGTCTCCACACGATGCAACAGGTATAACAAAGCGAACAGGATATTTATGGATCACAAACAATCTATTGGTATTTGAGGTGGTTGCCGTATTTCTATTAGTGGTTTTGGTAGGTGCAGGTTGGATTGCATCACATGTCTTAGATAAATCGAAGAAAGACGTATGATACCTATAGACTATTATATCATCGTTTCTATTTTATTGTTCAGCATAGGCTCTGCAATTGTCTTCACGCGTCGCAATATATTGTATGTATTGATGGGTATCGAACTCATATTCAATGCAGCAAATATCAACTTGGTTGCCTTCGGACAATTAGATCCGTATTTAAATGGGCAATTATTTAGTATGTTAATCATTACCGTTGCAGCAGCAGAATCTGTTGTAGCACTTGCCATCGTCATTGTCTTGTTTAAGAAATTAAACACCATTGATTTGAATGAAATTACCCAATTAAAAGAAAAATAAGTTGAACGGATTGATTCCACATATTGACGTTCCATTGATTTCCGCAGATGATATTTCTGTGTTGGCATTGACTATTTTCTTTATGCCAATCATTACGTTTGTATTGTTGTTTTTTACAGGGAAGCATATATTAGCACCCATACGTTCTTGGTTGGCAACAGGAGTAATGGCTGTGATGTTTGTGTTATCTCTTTATTTGCACATACATACGGAAGGAGAACATATTTCAAGATGGATTTGGTTTGAAATTGGCTCGTTGAAATTTACCGCCAGTATGCTTGTAAATAATTACAGCACAACCATGATGGTGATTGCAACCTTTGTATCCTTGATGGTGCATTTGTATTCGGTTGAATACATGCGTGAACGTAGAAATCATTCCAAATATTTCCCTTATTTAGCCTTGTTTGTATCCTCTATGTTAGGGATTATCTTGAGCGATAATTTAATGATCACCTTTATTTTTTGGGAACTTGTAGGGCTCGCTTCTTTCTTATTGATTGGTTTTTGGTATGAAAAAGACAGCTCTGCAGCTGCTGCTAAGAAAGCATTTCTGTTTAATAAGTTCGCTGATTTAGCATTTGTGATTGCCATTATGATGTTGTTTGCAAACTACGGTACCGCAGAAATTTCTGTATTAAAAGAACAGGTAAGCATTACACCGTTATTAAACGCAGGGATATTTGGCATGCCAATACTCATTGGTTTTATGATTTGGTTTGCCACCGTTGGGAAGTCGGCGCAATTTCCCTTATATGTTTGGTTGCCAGATGCCATGGCTGGTCCAACGCCCGTTTCTGCTTTATTGCATGCGGCAACTATGGTTGCTGCCGGAGTATTTCTTTTATTAAAAACATCCTTCTTTTTAGGCGATTGGGTTGGGAATCTTATCACCATTATTGGTTGCATTACTGCTGTCTTGGCTGCCTTGCAAGCAATGCGCACATTCGATGCAAAAAAAGTATTGGCTTTCTCTACCGTTTCTCAATTGGGTTATATGATGATGGCTGTCGGGGTAGGCGCTAACGATGCAGCCTTCTTTCATTTAGCAACGCACGCCTTCTTTAAAGCCTGTTTGTTTTTATCCGTTGGTGCTGTAATTCATTCCATGCATCACATGCAAAGCCATCAATTTGATCACGGACAATACAAAGATTTGGATACGCTCGACATGCGATTAATGGGTGGGTTTAGGAAAAAAATGCCACTTACATTTGTTACCTATTTGATTTCCTATGCGGCATTAATTGGTTTGCCGTTCTTCTCTGGATTTTTATCCAAAGATGCTATTTTAGGCGCACTGTATGATTGGGCTACAGTATCCAATACGTGGACTTGGTTTGTTGTTGCCGCTGCATTTAGTACCGTTGCGATCACGGCATTTTATATGACGAGACAATTAATCTTTATTTTCTTTGGTGAGTTTAGATTGTTGAAAACAGATATGTCGTATAAACAGTATTTCGATCACATTACGGAATCAAAATGGTTGATTAATATTCCATTAATCGCATTGGCAACTTTAAGTATCTGGTTTTTCTTTTCGATCAATCCGCTGCATGCGCAAACAGGCTGGTGGATGAAACAGTCTTTTGTATCCGGCGAACATCATGTATTTCATTTCTTCATTCCCATATTGGCTTCGGTATTAAGTATTGGCGCAGCTGTTATTGCTGCGAATCGATATAAAAATGTTACTGTTTTTGTAGACCGCTATGTTGGCTTGACGAAGATGTTTGCACAAAACTTTTATATTGAAAAAAGTATGGATGTTTTGCTGATTCGTCCAGTTATGTTGGTTGCAGAATTGTGCGGATCAACGGATCGTTGGATCAACCACCTCATTCATGGAAAAGCATATTTTATATTAGTATTAGCTCAATGTGCGGATGTATTTGATCGATGGATTATTGATGGATCTGTACATCTCGTTTCAGCAATTATAAACGGCATTGGCTCGTTCTTTCGTTCGTATCTGAAGGGGAACGTTCAACAGTATTTCTATTTTACATTCATCGCTTTTGCATTGATACTTGTCTGGTTGGCATGGTATCTATAAAAGAATTTATATAATTTATGGCAACACATGTATTATCCATACTTATCTTCTTGCCTTTATTTGGCTTGTTGGGTTTGTTATTTATACAAGGAGAAGATCAACGAAATTACCGTTGGGTCTCTATTGCAGTAACTGCAGCACAATTGATATTGAGCGTTTATTTATTTGTTGAATTCAAACCTGAATATTTCCAATTCCATAGTTACGATTCGCTCGTATATATGGAGAAAGGGAATTGGTTTCAACTTTCATTAGGTAACCTTGGTATACTATCCATCAATTATTTCTTAGGAGTAGATGGTTTAAATTTATCCATGATACTGTTAAGCTCTATTGTATTGTTTGCAGGTGCCTGTGCGTCATGGAACATTAGCAAACAACCAAAAGGGTATCATGCTTTGTATTTATTGTTATGTGTATCTATACCAGGTTGTTTCTTAGCATTAGATTTATTCCTATTCTTTTTATTCTTTGAATTTATGTTGTTGCCTATGTTCTTTTTAATCGGAATATGGGGTGGCGCACGCAGAGAATATGCTTCCATGAAATTCTTTTTATATACACTTTTTGGTTCGATTTTAATCTTAATTGTATTCATTGTATTAATCATCAGTACATATAACCCTGCAGAAATGATGGAATACGTTCCTTCAAACGCTGGCTATTCGATACTCGATATTCAAAAAGGTATTCATACGGGTGAGCTGCAAGATCAATCCTCTATCATACATTCCTTAGATCTTGTTCAACTGAGTAATCCCTTAAATTATTTACCAACGGGTTTATTGGGTGAAAGTAATACAACATTAATACTCGGTTACTCTATACGTACTTGGTGTTTTATTGCCTTGCTTGTTGGTTTCTTAATTAAGTTGCCAGCCTTTCCTTTTCACACGTGGTTGCCCGATGCACACGTAGAAGCACCTACAGCGGTATCGGTCGTGTTGGCGGGTATACTCTTAAAAATTGGTGGCTACGGATTGATTCGAATTGCTTGGCCTTTGTTTCCGCATGAAGCAGCAGAAGCGTCTTGGTGGGTTGGATTGATTGGCCTTGTTACCATAATTTATGCAGCATTGGTGGCCTTAATACAAACGGATTTGAAAAAGATGATTGCCTATTCATCTGTATCACACATGGGTTTTGTGGTGCTTGGTTTAGCAGCAGCTACTACAGAAGGCATTACAGGAGCCGTGTATCAAATGTTTAGCCATGGACTGATTTCTGCTTTATTGTTCTTATTGGTAGGAGTATTGTATGATCGTACGCACGATCGTATGATACCAAATTATAGAGGTCTGATTTCGAAAATGCCAGCCTATTCAGTTATTGTAACCATTGCCTTTTTCGCATCTTTAGGCTTACCCGGTATGTCTGGTTTTATTGCGGAAATACTCATATTTATTGGGGCCTTTCAATCTGCACAAATTACTGGAACGATTCCAACATGGATGCCAATTGTCGCAACCCTTGGTTTGTTATTATCTGCGGCCTATTATTTGTGGACGATACAGCGCATGTTCTTTGGTAAATTTTCTACCCACGCTACGATTGACAGAACAGCATTGACAGATATAACTTTTTCTGAAAAGGTATTGTTATATAGTTTGTGTGGATTAGTAATTCTATTTGGTTTATTTCCTTCCTTATTGTTGGATAAAATTGGTCCGTCTATGGAAGCATGGTCGAGCTTTTTTATCAATATGAAATAAACCTTTCTTTAAAAATATACTCGTGAATATATTAGATCACATACAGGAAAGTTTACAGTACCTCGCTCCAGAAGGAATGCTTGTATTGGCATTGCTTGCAGTATTGTTTGCGGACATGTTTCAAGCAACGCGTAAAAATGCGGTATTTGCTACACTCACAATCGGGTGTTTACTTTCAGTTGGGGTATATGTGGGATATGAATTATTTGATCGCAATTCCATTCCCAATGTGGAATTCATGAGTAATATGTTGGTCCAAAATCCAGTAATATTATTCAGTAAATTACTATTAATAATAAGCGGAATTATAGAAATTGTTTTTATACAAGTATATCATTACTCTCAGTATTTACGGGAAAGAGGAGAGACCTATATGTTATTTTTAGCAATTCTGTTGGGTTGTTTTTTTTTAGTAGCATCGGTAAATTTATTCATGGTGTTTCTTTCCTTAGAACTTATATCCGTTCCATCCTACATGTTGGTTGCTTCACGTCTTGATAAAAAAAGTACCGAAGCGGGAATGAAATATCTGTTATACGGAGCTTTTGCAACAGGTGTAATGTTGTTTGGCATATCCCTGATTTATGGATTAACTGCTGGCTTAGATTTGTTTTCTGAGCGGTGGATACTAGCTTTTGCTGCCATACCCGTATTTTCAAAATGGATAGTGTTGGGATTGGTATTGGCAGCCTTGTTTTTTAAAACGTCTTTGTTTCCATTCCACCCATGGACACCCGATACCTATGAAGGTTCTTCTTGGGGAGTGTTAAATATATTGTCTACGTTGCCCAAAATAGCTGCATTTATATTTCTGATGCGTATTTCTGCTTTATTTGAAGGCATGCAATCGTACTCTATATTGATTGCCGTAATTGTTGGATTTAGCTTGTTAGTGGGTAATTTTTCTGCCTTGGTGCAACAAAATGTACGTAGATTAATGGCGTATTCTTCCATTGCTCAAGGTGGTTTTATTGGGATGGCCTTATTGGGTGGCGGCGATTTAAGTCAGCAATCGCTTATTTTTTACCTTGTTACCTATTTATTTAGTGTTCCCGTAGCCTTATTTATATTGGATTATTTTGAACACATTTCAAAAGGAGATGCTGTGAATAACTTTAAGGGTTTCGGTAAAAAGGAACCTATAATGAGTATTATCTTTGTTTTAGTAATGGCGACCCTTATCGGTTTACCTCCAACAGCAGGTTTCTTTGCTAAAATTTTCGTTTTTACGTCAGTTTGGCAATATTATGAAACCATTCAATCCCCGATTCTGTTGGGCGTAATATGTGTAGCGGTAGCGGGAACAGTAGCATCTGTTTTTTATTACATGAAGGTTCCGTATTTCTTGTTTTTCAAGGAATTTGAAAACACAGTAATACTTACATCCAAACACAAAAGTTCTCTTGTTTTCGTAAGTTTAACTATGCTACCGGTGGTTGTTTTATTCTTCTGCCCCGATAGGTTAATGGATTTACTAAAAGTAATAGTTGCATACATTTAAAATCTATCATCTATGAGCGATGCGATCAAGCACGAATGTGGTATAGCGTTAATTAGGTTGCGAAAGCCTTTTGCGCACTACGTCGAAAAGTACGGTACACCTTATTACGGCATCAATAAGTTGTATACATTGATGGAAAAGCAATACAACAGAGGCCAAGATGGCGCAGGTATTGCAGTAATAAAACTAGATGTTCCCCAAGGTACCCGCTATATCAGCCGTTACCGCTCCGTAGATCAGCAACCCGTAGCTGAAATTTTTGAGAAAGTAAATAAGAAGTTCAGAAAAGCCATTCGAGATAATAAAGATAAAATTAACGATGCACAGTGGTTGCTAGAAAATGTAGCATTCACAGGTGAAGTGTTAATGGGGCATTTGCGTTATGGTACCCATGGTAAAAATGACATAGAAAATTGTCATCCATTTTTACGTCAAAATAACTGGAGAAGCCGCAGTATGGTTGTTGCAGGTAACTTCAACATGACAAATGTAGATGAGCTTTTTAATAAGTTAATTGAATTAGGTCAGCATCCAAAAGAAAAAGTAGATACCGTTACGGTATTAGAAAAAATTGGTCACTTCTTAGATGAAGAAAATCAGTTTTTATTTGAAAAACACAAAGATAAATTTTCCAACTCTCAAGTATCAACCATCATCGAAAACGAATTGGATTTACAACGCGTATTAATGCGTTCTTGTAAAGACTTTGACGGTGGTTATGCAATGATGGGTATTGCAGGACATGGTACTGCATTTGTAGCACGCGACCCAGCAGGTATTCGTCCAGCGTTTTATTATGCAGACGATGAAATTGTAATTGTAGCATCCGAAAGACAAGCCATCAAAAGTGCGATGGGGAGTAAAATTAATTATGATGATATTCTAGAAGTTCAGCCGGGTTATGCATTGATCATTGATCGTGATGGGAACTATGAAGAAAAACAATTCATCGATCAACTTCCTAAAAAATCATGTAGTTTTGAACGCATCTATTTTTCTCGTGGTTCAGATCCACAAATTTATCAAGAGCGTAAACAACTAGGTAAAATTTTAACTCCACAAATTCTAGAAGCCATCGATTATGATGTAGAAAATACCGTTTTCTCCTACGTTCCAAATACTGCAGAAACAAGTTTCTTAGGTATGATAGAGGGTATGGAAGAATATTTAGCACGTTATCGTAAGAAAGTAGTTTCAGAGGGCGTTACGGGTGAAGAATTAGAGAAAGTATTGAGCTTACGACCACGTATTGAGAAGATGGTTATAAAAGATGCAAAGTTGCGCTCTTTCATAACCTCCGATGTGAATCGTGAATCGTTTGTTTCTAATTTG
The DNA here is from genome assembly GCF_937863595.1 of uncultured Cytophaga sp. Lineage (GTDB taxonomy): Bacteria > Bacteroidota > Bacteroidia > Cytophagales > Cytophagaceae > Cytophaga. Next base: position 6,915 of record NZ_CALMGQ010000137.1, on the reverse strand, counting down.
TATGATACAACCTATGGCGTTGTTCGCAAAGGAATCGACAATCTTGTAATCATTGATGATTCAATTGTTCGTGGTACAACATTAGAGAATGGAATCTTAAGTATGTTGGATAAATTAGGGCCGAAGAAAATTATCATTGTTTCTTCCGCTCCGCAAATACGTTTCCCAGATTGCTATGGTATTGATATGTCGAAGGTAAAAGACTTCGTTGCATTCCGTGCTATGATTGCCTTGTTGAAAGAAACCAAGCAAGAAAATCTGTTGGATACAGTAAATGAAAAATGTAAATCTGCTATTGCAAACTTAAGTGGCAATATGATGAATCATGTGAAAGAATTGTATTTGCAATTCCCGTATGAGCAGGTGAGTAAAAAGATTGCAGAAATTATTACACCAAAAGGATGTAATGCAGAGATTGAAGTCATTTTCCAAACTCTTGAAGGCTTACATAGAGCATGTCCAAACCATATTGGTGATTGGTATTTCTCGGGCGATTATCCTACTACTGGCGGTAACCGCGTAGTGAATAAGGCCTTCATGTATTTCATGGAAGGAAAGACTGTTAGAGCGTATTAAGATTGTTTTAGATGTATAGTGTGAAAAGAGTCTCGGAGTAATTCGAGGCTCTTTTTTTTGTGGTATATGGATTATAGGGGGTAATAAAATTCTCCGCTAAATAAATAACAATGTGTTATGACACCGGTAGGATTCACATATTTATAGCAGAATAAAAACAAATAAATAACATACGCGCCATCCCTAGGAATGGCGCGTATGGGTTAGGAAGCAATGTATATTTCCTATAAATATTCGACCCCTAGTGGGGTCGGTTCTTAACGAATGATTATACAAATGGTTTTAAAGTTGCAGCAATTGATAAAAACAAATTGGTTATAAATCGTATACAGTTTTTTTTGTGGGTTTTCGCCAAGGTTGTGTCTTTTCGACCAACTATCTTTAATTGTGAAACAAATTGAATAGACTAATAATTCTTATGGCTATATAAATTACTGCTGCTTATTTGTATTATACATTCATTTCGTCTAGGCCTCATAGATTTAGCTATATCAAATAAAGCTCTTTGCGAAATCCAGTTATAGAAATTTTTACATATATTTATTTATGCTTAGATACTTTTACATTGCATTTGCAATCATTCTTATTTGGATTGTTTTATTTGTAAACAAAATTTTACCTGTTCCTTTATTTCATAAGCAGGAAGTATTAATCAATCCCTCTTGGCAAATGCCCAAGCCCTTTATAAATGCAGATACGGCATCCTACCCATTTATTTATTTGACGATGCGCAATCACTACAATAAACCTGCGTATCAAAATGTTTTGGGTGGCTTGTATTTTAGAGATGATCTTTCACCTGAAAATTATTTTATAGATCTAAAACCAAATTCCTACCCTCCGACCAAAAACGCGGGTTATTTTGGTCACGCCTTAATGTATAAACATCTTGAAAATTACGAGTTCATGATTCAAGAATTAGAGGCAATTACCATTACAGACAAGCCATATTACAGCTGTGAACTCGGGTGGGCAAATGCCTATCTTGGTCGATTAAACGAAGCGATTGATTGTTTTAAGAAAGAATTGACTTATAAAAACGGCAATAAAAGCTCCGCATACAAAGGACTCGCTGAAGTATATTTTGCCTTAAAACAAACAGATGAAATTCATGCGTTGATGTCAGAGCCTCTGTTTGTAAAAAACTGTCCAGATTATATTTTGCGAAATGAATATTTTCATCACGGTCCTTTGTTGACATATCTAACATTCAATTTAGAACTCTACGGAACTTGGGATTTAATACTTGCAGCCTCTTTGATTGCACTGTTGTGGGGATATTATTTTACGCGATTTAAATTATTTGTACCGAAAGACTATCTACTTTATTTTATTGTTTTTATACTGTCATGTTTGATAACTCCATTTTGTATTGTCTTGTACGACATCCTTCATTTTAGTTTTCAATTTTATGGCGATGGAGGTTTTCTAGACCATGTAATGTATTATATTTTTGGCGTAGGAGGCATTGAAGAACTTACAAAAGCACTGCCAGTTCTTATCTGTGTGTTGGTATTCTCAAAAAGAATGAAAGAACCCGTTGACTACTTAATTCTCGCTACGGTTAGTGCATTGGGCTTTGCCTTCATGGAAAATCTCATGTACTTCGATCAATACTATGGCAATTCAAATTTTGATGTCATTCATAATCGAAGTGTACTTTCTGTGATTATGCATATTTTTTGTTCAACCATTATTTGGTACGGATTTATAAAAACGAGAATGCTGAAAAAGATAAAATATCTTGTCGGATGTATTGTGTTATCTATTGTTACGCATGGTATGTATGATGTTTTTTTGACGCAATCGGTCTCTTCTGTCTTTTATGTCTTTTCATTCGGAATGGTTGTCTTTTCATTCTTCGGCTTAAAAATGATGTACAATTCTGCATTAAATCAATCCCCTTTTTTCAATCCCAACAATGTCTATCCCGCAAATGAAAATGCATTTATATTGATTGCAAGTTTAGGTATGGTATTGATATTTGAATTTATACTAGATGCCATTCGTTTTGGTGCGCCACATGCCAATGATAGTTTACTAACGAGCTTGTTGGCTTATATCGCGATTTTAATTATTTACTCCAGTAATTTTGCACGTATTGTGTTATGCAGAAACCATTGGTCGAGTGTAGGAGAAATGTTCGTTTCAAATTTTTCTATCAATAGAACAGTTGGTAGTGAAGTTGTATTACTAACAAACAAAAAAAGTGTAAATCAAGCCATTTATCCCTTGTACGGAAAGATTATAGAGCTGGTGTCGATTGAAGAGAGTAATCATAATTATTTAATTCAGTTGAATGAACCCATCGCATATAATGGACAGCCTATTCATACGCTTGTTGCATGCTATATGATGGAATCTAATGTGAAGCACAAATTGGTTGTAAAATTAATAACACATACGCACAGAACTTCTGATGGAACTATTGATGGAAGTGTAAGTGAAAATACAATACTCGATTATTGTACGATGGAGACTGCTGAAGAAAAACAAACACTTTTTGAAACAATCAATTCAAGTTGGAAATGGCTTGCATTAATTGGACTGGCTTTTTTATTGTTTTTGTATTCCTTTACTAAATTTATGGATTACACTACATCCATAGATTATTACAGAGCAGCAGAACGAAGCCTGGAAAAATTAGAAATTTATACATCGAGTGTACATTGCCGATCCGCACTTAATTTTAATGAAGACAATTATGAAGCTAGAATTTTGTTTGCAAAAATCAGAATGGATGGAGGCTTTTATCCGGAAGCACTGCGCTACATTTATCTAGACAATATTCCCGATTACATTGCACCAGATTACTTTGCAATACGTGGGGTATCACAATATAAAATAGGTTTATATCCGCAAGCATTACAATCATTTAATACCTGTGAAATGTATTCAAATCAATTTGATAGTTTGTATTGGTATAAGGCTAATACTTGTGTTGCTTTAAAGAACATGCCCGAAGCTACAAAAAGTATGAATTTGTTTTTGGCAGACAAAAATCATCAAAGTAAATATGCCTATATGAAAATTGCAGATTTGTATATGGAGCAAAAACAATACAATGAAGCGTATTTGTATTACGATAAATTAATAACAAAAAAGGATTTTTATTCCGAAGCGTTAATGAAACGTGGGCTCTGTAATTATTACTTGAATAAAAAAGAAGCTGCGTGCGTAGATCTAGAAACAGCGCACTCATATGGCAGTCCCAATGCGATTGAGTATCTTAATAAATGGTGTAGGGTAGGTGAGGACGATGGTGTGGAAGATTAGGGAAGTAGGACTTCCCTAATCTTCTATTTCAACGTTATATTGTTTAAGTACCATTGTTAGTGCATAACTAATAATGGAAAATTTTGAACTGCTTTGAATATAATTATTCTAAAATAAATTTATTTGAAATTAGGGATGTATACTTATCAGATATTCTAATACAATAAAATTTTGTGTTATAATTAAATTTTTATTGTTAACTATTCTGAATAATGATTTTGAACTTCCGTTAGGATCTCATAAACCTCTTTTATGTTTTTCTCATCGTAGCGTCTAGCCCAAAAGGTATAGGCCCAGTATAAATCTCCATATCTTATGCGGGAACCATCACCGTAATATATTTTTTTGTATTCACTCATATATTCTTCTGAAATATATTTTTCAACCATGTCAGTTTTATCATAATAATCATATTCACTATTTGAAATTTCTTGTACTTTTATTAAGTTATTATCTGAATTTTTAACATTCAAATCTTGATAGCTTAATATTAAAATATTAACCATATTTTCTAAGTCTGTATTTGAATATATTCTTTTAGGCATTAAACCATAAAACATATATTTATATGAATTAAAAACGGACTTCATTTTAATAGGATCATTACCAATTTCATTTTTAATTTCTACAAAATGATTAATTTGTAAACTGTCATGCCTTTCATATTTATCTATTAATCTTTGATTACAATTATACAGATTATAAACATTTGGGCATAAATAAATAAAGTCAGCTAAGTCGTCCTTTAATTGATATAAATTACCTTGTCCATCTGTTGATAAATTTTTATCTATTAAAAATAGCATTGCGTCTTCGATATTTTTCTTGTCATCTTCTGGTTTATCCCATAACGATGCGAGTGAATAGGTGCTTATTTCTTCTTCATTGCTTTCTTCTCCTTCTTCTTCATAATCACCCTGACCTTCATGTAAATCCATTCTATGTGCTGCAACAAATACTGTATCAGGTATCATTGATTCGTACTCTTTGATTAGTTCATACTGATTTGATATATTATTGAAGTTATTTATTGAAAAGTATATGCTAGCAATACCTATAAACATTATTATTACAACGGACACATAGTCTTTACCTTTTATAAATATATTTTTATTATCAGTTGATGCTTCTGGTTTTTTTAATAACTTATTTATATAAGCCAGTAAAAAAAAGTAACTGATTAGAAATAGCATGTTTTGATAGATATAAAAGACCCAAGGTATTTCAAAAAATGCCAATTTCATTATCTCATCGCAAATTGCACCTGAAAATATAAATAGTAAAGGAATTAGTATTAACGATATTGAATAAAAAAATAAAGATTTTTTATTTTTAAATGTTAGAAGATATATTGATACAAATAATATAAACGTTGCTGTATAAGTAGGTTTGTTTTTTTCATTAGCCGATATTGGAAGTATTATGCTTGATAAAAATAAAAGGTAGTAAATAATTAATATTGAAATTCTGTAAAATAGCTGCTTGTTGATTTTCATACGTAATGTTTAGTTTGATTTTTTTAGATTGTTTGCTTTGATTTACATTTACATTTCCATCATAAATAATTATTCTCTTATTTTGTTATTTGTAGATATTAAAATCTTTAAAAAGTACTTTCCCAAAATCATTAACAGTTTTGATTGTTTTATTTATTTTTTCTGGTTTACTAGTATTAAAACTTTCACCACCATCTTTGTATAAAAACCAATTCTTATCTTCTTTAGAGTATTTGTATGTTATAATTCGTGTCAATCTCAAGGAACTTCCACCATAATGTTCTACAGAAAAATAACCATTTTTAATTACAGTTTGAATATATGGATCGCCCATCATTCCGCCACAATTAACACAATAAATAGTATTGTCATTTCTTTCAACAAGTTTATATTTGTTATTAGGTTCACCAATTAAAATCAATAGGGGTCTTTTTTCTGGATTATCGATTACATCAGAAGTTCTTTCTTCAGTAGTCTTTTTTAGAACCAATATCAAATCATTATAATTGTCCAAATTTAGGTCGCCAGAAACTGTGTCTAAAAGAACATAATCTGGTGGGATAAATGGATCAATATTTCTTGATATATTTCCAATTTCTTCATCATGATATTTTGGAATATATTTGTTGACACTATCTTTTTTGATAACGTTTACTAATTCACGCTGAGTTATATTTATGGAGGGGATTTTATTTGAATCATTTTCATCCATTGATTTTTCTTTACATTGAAACATGCAGAGCAACAATCCTACTATTATATAAGGTTGTATTTTCATCTATACTGTAAATATTGATTCGTAAAATTATTCACCAGAAAAAATAACATTATCTGATGATATCCATTCATTTCGTTCATTCCATACACCATCACATTCGGATTGTAAAAATTGCTCAACTTTTGCTTCTTTTACATTTATAATAACGCAGGTATAATTTTCATGAAGGATTTTATTCCCATTATCATCTTCGACATAACCTTTAATTATATTATCTAAAACAAAATATTTTCCATTTGGTGATTTGTCGATTGATAATTCACTGCCGTTTTCAATGGGTAAGTCTTTTATTTGTAACGTATCGTTATTAATAATCAATTTAGGGTAATACCACATTTTAAATTCATTATTGTATTCAAGGAAAATAATTTTAAATAATTTAAAAGATATAATTTTAGTTGAGTCTATAAATATATTTTTTGGTTTATTTAATTCAGTTGCCGTTTTAATTTTATCAACTACTTTAGGCTCATTATTTGAAAGAACTATCTTTACATCTTGATTTGAATAGTTTTGACAACTTAATAAGTTAAATACAAATATTAGTTTTATTAATAATTTCATTTTTATAATTTAGTTTTTAATTTTTCATATCTGTTTTTCATATCTGTTCCGCTTCTTGTTACACCATAATCATCTATAATAATTGTTTCATATTTTGAATGATTGTCTCCCCATTCATTTGGGTTTATTGGAACTTTTGGGTGTAATTCATGAAACCTATTTAACGCTTCTCCGAAATAAGACTTAAGATGAGCGGGACGGTTAATATGATGGTCTAATGCTGTT
>NZ_CALMGQ010000136.1 GCF_937863595.1 uncultured Cytophaga sp. | reverse complement strand
AATAGGATATCGAAACCTATAAGGTTTTGTTCATTGAGATTGCGGCTCTTAAAACTACAGTAGTCTTATTGGTTACAGAATAGGTTAAAGATATAAAACCTTATAGGTTTTTTTGAAGGAAGGATAAATACTTCTTAAAGGAATTTTATAAAAGGTTTGGACGAGTTTTCGTAATTAGAATTTGCTTAATAGGATATCGAAACCTATAAGGTTTTGTTCATTGAGATTGCGGCTCTTAAAACTACAGTAGTGTTATTGGTTACAGAATAACTTTAAGATAAAAAACCTTATAGGTTTGATTGGAACGTGCAAGAATATTTTTTAAAAAAGTCACATGAAAGGATTAATTGATTTTGAACCAGCAACATATTACCATGTTATCAATCATGCTGTAGGCAGTGAGAATTTGTTTAGAACCGAAGGGAATTACCATTACTTTTTAGAGAAATATGCACACTATTCTTCATCAGTTTTCAGTACGATAGCTTACTGTTTAATGCCCAATCATATACATTTTTTAGTTAAAACGCATTCTGAAATAACATTAGAAGCCCATCCTAAATACAAATTGAATTTTCATAAGCTTGTTATGCAAGAAATAAGTAATTTGCTTAACGCTTATGCAAAAGCTTATAACATAAAGTACAATAGAAAAGGAGCGCTTTGGATTGACTATACAAAAAGGTTTAAAGTCGATTCCGAATCATATTTAACTTCTGTTATTAATTACATTCATCAAAATCCAGTTAAGCATGGATTTATTGGTTCAGCTGAAGATTGGCACTTTAGTTCGTTCAATGCAATAGTATCTGAAAAGTCAACGCTTTTGAAGCGAGAGGATGTTGTACATTGGTTTGGGGGTAAAGAAAATTATTTAAAATTTCATTTAAAAGAGACAGGCAGTCTTAATTGTGATTGGGAATATTAGATGTTATAAAAAAATACATTCAAGTAAATAATTTGGCTAGAAAAGATAACCTATAAGGTTTCGATAATTGACACAGCCGCCCTTAAAAATACAGCAATGTATATGGTTACAGAATAGGTTAAAAATATAAAGCCTTATAGGTTTGTTTTGAATTTTAGAATTCCTAAAAGGGGACTTGTAGCACTTGATTATTACTTGTTACATCCGTTTGATATTTGTATTTTGTTCTTTGGAATTTTCATCAGAAATTATGCAAAACAGAATCACACAACTTTTTAATATACAATATCCCATCATACAAGCAGGCATGGTTTGGTGCAGTGGCTGGCGTTTGGCTTCTGAGGTGAGTAATGCTGGAGGCTTGGGGTTGATTGGTGCTGGCTCGATGTCTGCCGAGGTATTGCGAGAACATATACAAAAATGCAAACAGGCAACAGATAAACCGTTCGGTGTAAATCTTCCATTATTGTACACACATATCGAAGATCATATTTCGATATTGGTTGAAGAAAATATTAAAATTGTTTTCACCTCTGCAGGAAATCCTGGAACCTATACTGCAAGATTAAAGGCGGCAGGCATAACGGTTGTGCATGTGGTGTCAAGTACGAAGTTTGCATTGAAAGCCCAACAAGCAGGAGTAGACGCAATTGTTGCAGAAGGCTTTGAAGCAGGCGGCCATAATGGAAGAGAAGAAACCACAACCCTTTGTTTAGTCCCATGTATTGTAGATGCTGTAACAATTCCTGTGATTGCATCCGGGGGCATTGCTTCTGGTCGTGCGATGTTGGCTACATTTGCCTTAGGTGCAGAAGGAGTACAAGTTGGATCTGCTTTTGCCGTGAGTGAAGAATCCTCTGCGCATACATTTTTCAAACAACGAGTAATCGGTGCTTCAGAAGGTGAAACGATTCTTTCCTTAAAACAATTAACACCTGTTCGTTTATTAAAAAATGCATTTTACGATCAGGTAAAACAGGCTGAATTGAACTGCGCATCAGTAGAAGATTTAAAAAAAGTATTAGCAAAAGGCCGTTCAAAGAAAGGTATTTTTGAAGGCAATTTAGATGAAGGCGAATTGGAAATTGGACAGGTGAGCGCGCAATTAAATTCCATTCAGCCTGCTGCTATAATTTTGAAAACCATTTGGGAAGAATTCGAACAGACTCGAAAAACAATTTAAATTCGTTCGTGCATTATTTTGAATGCAACAACATCTCGTTTTTAAATTGCCATAAACTACAAAGAGCAATAATACTAAAGGCAATTGACGTAATAATCGCAGCCGTAAAAATATCTCCGTTTGGAATAAAAATTATTCCTCCAACAATAGTTAGCAATAACCCCAAACCCACAACGAAATTATTGTAAGCATATTTGCCGATGCCACTGAAATAAGAACTTGTGATATAATACGTACTCATTAAAAGCGTACCTGGAGATAGGTAAAGTGCAATTTTTTTAACAACGGAGAAATCTTTTCCAAATAAAATAACATAGACATCATTAGGGATAATTGCAATAAGTACCAATGCAAATAAGGTTAAGCTAAAACTTATCAGCATATATTTTTTGCTTATAAGAATGGAGTCTATTAATGAAACAGTATTTGAAATTCGAGCATATAACATTAACGAAAAGCTGTTGCCAATTAATAAGACGGATTCAATCAACATAATGGCGACTGAGTATATACCAACTTGTGTTTGCAAGAAATAGAATCCGAGAAGATAAAAGAAGATTCTATTATTGAAGAAAAATAAGATGTTTGACAATTGCGCTTGCCGCCCTTTTTTCCAAATAGTGCGAATGGAATTTTTATTCGGAAATAGCATAGGTCCAATTTTGGGGAGAACAAATAAAAGAGTTATTATAAAGCTCAAGCCGAAAGCATAGTTTAAGCTATGAATGTACAGTGTAATATTGTGGCTCTGCAATACAATAAAAAGAATCACACCCGTAATAAGTTGTAAGAGCAATGGGAGTGGAGTCAATATATTATAAAGATGCGTTTTTTCTCTCCCTAGTAAAATAAATGTATGTGCATGAAATAAAGCATAGAAGGTGCTGATTGTTATACAGTCAATCAAATATTCGGAAGGTAACAGATGAAATGTAAAAAGCAACATGGGCAATACGATTGAAATAAGCATGGACCATGCATAACTAACAAACAATAAGGTTGAAGTAGCCATCCTTGATGACAAGAATACCAATACATTCCCACTCATGAGTTGGCAAAACATAATGCATAAGCCTACGCTTGCCATAAATAAACTTGTAACTCCTTTTCCATCGGCACCTAAAAATTGCGTAATCAAAATCGCATTTAAAAATCCCAACAGGGCATTTAAAACTTTTGAAAAAAATGTTACGGTTATTTTTTGAAGCATCGATCAATAAAAATATCTTTTTATATAATAAGGTGAATTTAAATTGAATTAATCACAATCTCTATCACTTATACTTTTTTCTTTTAAACAAAACAGGTACTTTCATTGTATGAAAATCGTTAGTGGTCGGTATTTACGTGTATTTCTTACTATAAAAATCAAACAGGCACTGAATGCATTTCCATTTTATAAGCATACAAACTATTCCATTTTTTTAATTTTGAGTCATCCACGCACCGGCTCATCCTTGTTGCATACGTACCTAAATTCACATACTCGAATTTTATCTTTGAATGAATCATTTTCGGTAACAGCAGATAAGAACTTGTTATTAAAAGAATACTCTAAAACAATTAGAGCGGTGGGTCTTAAATTTTTTTATGAATACATGGATGAGCCCATTAAGAAAAAACTATTTATTGATTTATTAAGCGACCCCAGGATGTACATCATAAAGGTTCATCGTAGAAACCTGTTACGTGTATATGTTTCGTTACGGATTGCTCAAAAGACTCAGGAATGGTCAAGTATAGCAGTCATTAAGGAAACGACACCTAATAAAAAAATCAGTCTATCTAAAAGGGAATGTATTGAAACTTTCGAACAGTATGCCAAATGGGAACTCGAAACACAATCAATTTTAAAAATACACAATACACCTGTATTCGAAGTAGATTATGAAACATTGACCGAGCAACCAAATGAAACATTATTTCAAATTCAAAAATTTCTAGGAATATCTAAGCAGAAACCTATTTCTTTATTGAATCGCCAAAATGCAGAATCGTTAAATTCTTTAATTGAAAACTATGATGCATTAAAGGAATCTTTTGTTGGAACTGCTTACGAATATTTTTTTGAAGCGTAATTATTTCTTTCGAACCACTTTTTGAGACAGCGTATCCGCTATTTTAATTTTTCCCATTTTAACGGGAATGGTTTCTGCGACTTCACCAGAAATAAAATTAATGGTATCTTCCTTGATGGCTGCTGTTGTATCCGGCTTCAATATGGGCGTTATGATTGTATCGCCCATTAGTCTTGGTTCGCATTCATTATTATTTACTTCCCCTGTTACGACATTCTTTTTAATACAACTGCTCAGCCATAAAATAGAACTCGCAAAAAAGACTACAAAGAAATTAAATGCTGAAAAACGAGGCAAGCTTTTAAATAAGTTTTTTGACTTAGGCTGCGGTTCTAATGGACGATCAATTTGTGTTGTTAAAAATCTACCACAGGTTTTTTGCTGTGAATGTGTTGTAAAATATTCTTTAATCTGAAAATCATCCATCCGACTAAAATCTACCACCACCTTTTCACAAGTTCTGCAAAATTTACCTTCATTTTTTGGAGTCATTTCATTCCAACTAGCCTCACACGGAATTTTTATTTGAATCATTTCTGCGTATTTTTTAGCTTAAACGAAGAAGTTGTCATTAGGGTATACGATTAAATGCTTGGCGATAAATGGAAAACCCCTATCTCTATTGCTCTTAAAAGCTATCTGAGAATTCATCATTTTATATAATTTTGTAAAAAAACATACATTTTTATATAATAATCAGATTGTCAATATATTAAATTAGCCTTCCGAGCATATTTTTCAATACAGATATCAGCAAATTTGCTTAAATTAGCCACCTTAATTATTTGAAAATACTATATGTGGGTTAGGTTAGGGAGTTTCATTATCAAGTATCGATTGATACTTTTAATAATAACAGGTTCTATTACAGGATTCATGGCTTATAAAGCCACAGAAATTGATATAACATATGATTTCTTAAAGGTGGTTCCTCAAGAAGATCCTGAAATGATTTATTTCAAGGGCTTCAAAAAAATGTTTGGAGAGGATGCAAACATTATGGTTGTGGGAATTCAAGACCCCAAAATTTTTAAACTGGAAACCTTTAATAGATTTTATGACTTATGTCTTGAAATAAAAAATACAGCTGGCGTGAATGATGCAATATCGTTACCAACCGTAAAAATGCTAACCAAAGACACCATAAATTCTAAATTAGACGTACGTTCAATTTTTACTAAGAGGCCCACTTCTCAGCATGAATTAGACTCCTTGATAGCATTAGCAAACGATCAATTATTTTACAAAGGATTAATTACAAATTCGAATACAAACGCGGCTCTTATTGCCATATCAATTGATGCGAAACAACTCAATTCCAACGGAAGACAAAAAATAGTTGGAGACATATTAGACTTGTCGGCTAAATTCAAAGAAGACACTCATATTGAAACACATTTTGCAGGCTTGCCTTACGTGCGTACCATTATGGTGCGTGATGTTCAAAAAGAGTTTAAGTTCTTCTTAGTCTTATCTGTTTTAGTAACTTCACTTATATTATTTTTCTTTTTCAGAAACCTCTACGCAGTATTCTTTACCTTCTTAGTAATTGTTGTTACAGTAATATGGACAATGGGTACCATTGTTTTGTTGGGTTATAAAATAACCATACTAACAGGTATGTTGCCCGCATTAATTATTGTAATTGGTATTCCCAATTGTATTTACATGTACAATAAGTACCATCAAGAATACCGCAAGCATGGAAATAAAATAAAAGCCATCAGTAGAATTGTTGAGAAAATTGGCTTCTTAACCTTCATGACCAACATGAATACTGCTGTAGGATTTTTGGTGTTATATTTTACAAATATTATTATCATCAAAGAGTTTGGTATGGTTGCAGGTTTAATAAGTGCCGCTACCTTTGTAATTTCTTTGGTTGTTATTCCTACAATGTTGTGTTATTTGCCCGCACCAAACGACAAACAATTAAAACATTTAGATTTGCGTTTTTTACGACGTGTAAACAATATGTTGCAATACATCGTGTTGCGTTATCGTTCAGTTGTATATATTATTACGTGTTTAATTATCGCACTTTCAATAGTAGGGATCTATCGCATACAAGTTATCTCGTATATGGTTGATGATCTTCCAAAAAGTAGCGGAGTAAAAACAGACTTGTCATTTTTTGAACAGCATTTTAAAGGAGTAATGCCCTTAGAAATTATCGTCGATTTAGGAAAGAAAAAAGGAATTCGAATTCCTGCTAATTTGAAAAAGTTAGATGAATTGGAAACCTATTTGAAATCATTAAACAACGTATCGCCACCACTTTCTGTATTGAACATTGTCAAAGGAGCGAAGCAGGCTTATTACAATGGGCTCCCTGAATTTTATGAAATTCCGACAAAGCAAGAAATGATTAGCCTGGCTTCTTTTATGAAGACAAATGACAAATCGGAAGACAAGTTGATGCGTTCATTCGTAGACTCTACGGGCCAGTACATTCGATTTACGTGTAAGGTTGCAGATATTGGTACAGATAAAATGAAGCAACTTGTTGAGAAAAATATCATCCCTAAAACACGTGAAATATTTCCGGATACGGCCAATCAAAAAGTACACATTACGGGCACAACGTTATTGTTCTTAAAAGGAAATCAATATTTGATTGACGATTTATCAGAATCATTGGTATGGGCTTTTGGCTTGATTTCGCTGATGATGGCGTTCATCTTTACGAATCCAAAAATTATTATCATCTCATTAATACCGAATATTATTCCAATTATTTTAACTGCCGGAATTATGGGCTTGTTTAATATTCCGTTGAAGCCAAGTACAGCATTGATCTTCGGCATATCTTTCGGTATATCCATTGACAGTACGATACACTATTTGAGTAAGTTCAAACAAGAATTGAAGCATTATAAAGGAAACACAATGCAAGCTGTTGTGAAATCTTTAGAAGAAGAAGGCGTTAGTATGATTTATACATCTATCGTATTGTTCTGTGGTTTCTTAATCTTTGCATTCTCTGATTTTGGCGGAACAATAGCTTTAGGAATTTTAACTTCCTTAACCTTGTTCTTTGCCATGTTTACAAATTTAATTGTATTGCCCGCATTGTTATTGACATTTAGTAAGGGAGAGAAAATCAATTTATATCCGATCATAAAGGATAAACACGAAAAATTGCATACAGAAGACGACGATGTAGAAATCGATCTGATGCGTTTAGAAATTAAAACACCTAGAAACGACGAGAGCCGTGAAGTATAACGAAAAGAAAACCGAACTGTCAGAAGTTGGAAATGAAATTCAACAGTTCTGGAAAGACAATAATATTTTTGAAAAATCCATAGACACAAGAGAAGGCAAGCCAACATTTACCTTTTACGAAGGTCCACCGTCTGCGAACGGAACACCAGGTATACACCATGTAATGGGCCGTACAGTAAAAGACATTTTCTGTCGTTTTAAAACCATGCAAGGCTTCCAAGTAAAACGCAAAGGCGGCTGGGATACACATGGCTTGCCCGTTGAGTTGCAGGTTGAGAAGGAGCTTGGTATTACAAAGGAAGATATCGGCAAGAAAATTTCTGTTGAAGAATACAATAAGAAATGTCGCGAATCGGTAATGAAATACAAATCCGAGTGGGATGAACTTACTGTAAAAATGGGTTATTGGGTTGATCTTGAAAAACCGTATATCACATTCGAAAATAATTATATTGAATCGGTTTGGCATTTATTAAAACAATTCCATTCTCAAAATTTATTATACAAAGGCTATACAATTCAGCCTTATTCGCCTGCTGCAGGTACCGGTTTAAGTTCACATGAACTAAATCAACCAGGAACGTATAAAGATGTGCGCGATACAAGTGCAGTTGCGCAATTCAAATTGAAGCCAAACTCTAAAATTCAGGTTCCTAATGCAACGGAAGAAACGTATTTTATTGCGTGGACAACAACTCCTTGGACACTTCCTTCTAACAGCGCTTTAGCTGTTGGGGAGAATATTGAATATGTATTGGTTTCTACATTCAACCCATATACATTTTTACCCATACAAGTCATTCTTGCGAAAGCATTAATGGGTAAATATTTTTCTGACAAGGCAAAAGATATTTCATTAGAAGAATATACATCAGGTGACAAATTGATTCCATTCAAACTTATTTCTTCCTTTAAGGGAAAAGATCTTGTTGGGGTGGAATACGAACAATTGATGCCGTACTTACAACCTGATACTGCTGCTTTCCGCGTGATTGCAGGTGATTTTGTAAGCACAGAAGATGGAACAGGTATCGTACATATAGCACCAACCTTTGGTGCGGATGATGCGCGTGTTGCTAAACAAGCAGGCATACCTTCAATCGTTACCAAAGACGACAGGGGCAATGAATACCCTTTAGTAGATAGACAAGGTAGGTTCACTAAAGAAGTTACGGACTTCGCTGGAGAGTATGTGAAAGAAGCATATTTAACAGACGAAGAAAAAGAAGTAGAACGTAACAAACAAGGTAGAGATAAATACTTAAGTGTAGACGAACGCATTTCAATTAAATTGAAAGAAGCCAATCGTGCATTTAAAGTAGAACGTTACGAACACAGCTATCCGCATTGCTGGAGAACAGACAAGCCGGTGTTGTATTATCCATTAGATTCTTGGTTTATCAAGACCACTGCGAAAAAAGATCGCTTGGTTGAATTGAATAAATCCATCAACTGGAAACCAGAATCTACCGGTACAGGACGTTTTGGTAACTGGTTGGAAAACTTAGTAGACTGGAATTTGTCTCGTTCACGCTATTGGGGAACACCCCTTCCGATATGGCGTACAGAAGATGGTTCAGAAGAAAAATGTATTGGTTCAATCGAAGAATTAAAAGCTGAAATTGCCAAAGCACAAAAAGCCGGTATTGAAACAGCAACAGAAATAAATGACTTACACAGACCTTATGTAGACAATATCGTTTTACTGAGTGATTCTGGAAAGCCGATGAAACGTGAACTAGACTTAATTGATGTTTGGTTTGATTCAGGCGCAATGCCCTATGCACAGTGGCATTATCCGTTTGAGAATAAAGAACTGTTTGACAACAATTACCCGGCAGATTTTATTGCGGAAGGTGTCGATCAAACACGTGGCTGGTTCTTTACCTTACACGCCATCTCTGGAATGTTGTTTGATAAAGTTGCATTCAAAAATGTAATTGCAAACGGTTTGGTGTTGGATAAAAATGGAAACAAAATGTCTAAGCGTTTAGGCAATGTTGTAAATCCGTTTGAAACCATTGATAAATATGGTCCGGATGCGACACGTTGGTATATGATTACCAATGCGCAACCATGGGACAATTTGAAATTCAACTTAGATGGCATCACTGAAGTACAAAGACGTTTCTTCGGCACCCTTCAAAATACCTACTCCTTCTTTGCACTATATGCAAACTTAGATAATTTCTCGTTTGCTGAAGCAGAGATACCTTTGAAAGAACGGACCGAAAGCGATCGTTGGGTTTTATCTAAACTTCAATCCTTAATAAAAGAAGTTGGCGATGCATTTGCAGATTATGAGCCAACAAAAGCAGGTAGAGCGATACAAGATTTTGTGGTAGACGATTTAAGTAACTGGTATGTGCGGTTAAATAGAAAGCGTTTCTGGAAAGGTGAATACAATGCAGACAAAACAGCTGCGTATCAGACCTTATATACGTGTTTGGAAACCGTTGCTAAATTAGGTGCACCAATCGCGCCCTTCTATTTAGATAAATTGTTCCGTGACTTAAACGAAGTAAGTAAGAAAAATACAGTGAGCTCTGTGCATCTTGCAGACTTCCCGAAAGTAACCGATGCCTATTTGGATCTTGAATTGGAAGAACGTATGAGTTTGGCACAACGCGTTTCATCGCTTGTGCATTCGATTCGCAAATCACCTTCGGTGAATATAAAAGTACGTCAGCCACTTTCAAGAATTTTAATTCCGATTTTGCAACCACGGTTGAAAGCACAAATTCAAGCAGTAGAAGATTTGATTAAAAACGAAGTCAATATTAAGACAATCGAATACATCGAAGACACTTCTGGCATTGTCGTTAAAACCATCAAACCGAATTTCAAAAAACTAGGTAAAGAATATGGTGCAAAGCTGAAAGAAATTGGAAATGCAATTGCAACCTTAAGTGCAGATGATATAACAACGATCGAGCGTGGTACATTCGATTTGAAACTTGCCGATGGAGCAGTTATAGCCATTACTGCGGAAGATGTAGAAATACGTTCACAAGACATTCCAGGCTGGTCTGTGGCATCGGAAGCTGGACTTACTGTTGCGCTTGATATCACATTGAGTGATGAACTGAAGCAAGAAGGCATTGCGCGCGATGTTGTAAACAGAGTTCAAAACATGCGCAAGGATATGGGCTTGGAAGTACAAGACAAAATTCGCATTAGCATACAACGTAATGACGAGCTAATTAATAGTGCATTGCGCTCTAACCAAGAATATATTTGTACCGAAACACAAGCATTGTCATTAGATATTGTTGATGTTCTTACAGGCGGAACAGAAATAGAAATGGATGAGCAAACACTTATCATGAAAATAGAAAAATAACGTTTTAAGTTTTAAGTAATAAGTTATATGAGGGCCCATTCTCAATATTTCTTTTTCTTAAAACTTAAAACATATTACTTAAAACTTAAAAATGCGTTACACAAAATATTTCATACTTACCATACTGGTTATTTTAATCGATCAAATAATCAAGTTATGGGTTTTTAAAACGTTTCCATTTGAAGGCTACGAACACCCGAGCATTCGATTAGGAGATTGGTTTAAGTTGCATTACATCACCAATGAAGGAATGGCCTTCGGAATTAAGATTGCAGGAAATTACGGCAAGCTTATTTTGAGTTTGTTCCGTTTGGTAGCAATGGGTGTAATAACTATTTATTTGTATAAAATGGCTAAGAAAGAGATGCACGAAGGCTTCCTTTGGTGCGTGGCATTGATATTGGGCGGCGCTATGGGAAATGTGGTAGACAGTACGTTTTATGGTGTGTTCTTAAATCTACCAACCTACGATGCTCCCATGCTTTGGTTTCACGGCAGAGTCATTGATATGTTTTATGTAGATATCTGCAATTGTCTTATTCCAGAATGGGTACCTGGTATTGGCGGAAGTTATTATCCTTTGTGGCCAATCTTTAATTTTGCAGATGCAACGATTTTTGTTGGTGTAGCACTTATTTTGATTTTTCAGAAAAGGTATTTCCCAGAAGAAGTAAAGGTTGTTGAGGAGAAAAAAGAAGAGGAATTATAAAAATATTAATTTAAAGAATAGGAAAGGTGCGGGCGAAAGTTCGAACCTTTTTTGTTTTATGATGTTTTTAAAATTATCAATTTAAAAAAGTATACAATTAATTTATTTAAAGGTCAGTGGTATAGTATGAAGCCTTAGGCCTTCCGCATTAAGCCTTCCACTTCCTTTAACTAATTCTACTCCACTCTTTACTATTCTTACTTTTCGATTCCATGTAACCACGGAGCATACGATTTTCAGGTTTTAATAAATCGGGATCACTGTCTAGCAAGTCCATCGCTGCTTGTCGGCTGTGTTGCAGGGTATGTGCATCTTGAGCCAAATCCGCCAATCTTAAATCCAATACGCCGCTTTGTTGCGTACCTGCTAAATCACCTGGTCCGCGGAGTTTCAAATCTACATCTGCGATTTCAAAGCCGTTGGTGGTACGCACCATTGTTTCTATACGTGTTTTACTATTTGCTGATAATTTATGACTCGTCATTAGGACGCAATACGATTGATCTGCACCACGACCAACGCGACCGCGCAATTGATGCAACTGCGACAACCCAAAGCGCTCTGAATTTTCAATCACCATCACACTTGCATTCGGTACGTTTACACCTACTTCAATAACAGTTGTGGCAACCATGATCTTTGTTTCGCCTTTTACAAAACGTTGCATTTCATAGTCTTTGTCTGCGGGCTTCATACGTCCATGAAGAATACTTATAGGAAACTCTGGGAACGCACGATTCACACTTTCAAAACCATCCATCAAATCTTTTAAATCTAATTTTTCAGATTCTTCAATTAAGGGATACACGATGTATACTTGTCGGCCTTCCAATACCTGTTTACGAATAAAGCCGAATACAAGCAAACGATCTTTGTCGTATTTGTGCGATGTAGAAATAGGCTTTCTACCTGCTGGCATTTGGTCAATTACAGAAATATCTAAATCGCCATACAAAGTCATTGCCAACGTACGTGGAATAGGCGTTGCCGTCATCACCAAAATATGTGGAGGCGTTTCTTTATTTTTCTTCCAAAGTTTTGCACGTTGTGCTACGCCAAAACGATGTTGTTCATCGATGATACAAATCCCTAATTCTTTAAACTGAACAATGTCTTCGAGAATGGCGTGGGTGCCAATTAATATATTCAAACTTCCATCGAGCAAATCACGATGAATAACTTCGCGTTCTTTTTTCTTGGATGAACCTGTAAGCTTAGCAACCGTTAGGCCTACTTTAGAAGCGAGTTCTTTTAAGCCTTCATAATGTTGTGCCGCAAGTATTTCTGTAGGTGCTATCAAGCACGCTTGATAGCCATTATCAATGGCCATGATCATACATAAAAAACCTACAATTGTTTTTCCGCTACCAACATCACCTTGTAAGAGTCTGTTCATCTGTGTTCCAGAAGTAACGTCTTTGTAGATTTCTTTGATAACTCTTTTTTGAGCATCAGTTAAATCAAATGGAAGATGTTCTTTGTAAAATACATTTAAGGTTGGTATGTGATTAAACACAAATCCTTTGTAATGTACTTTACGGTAACTTTTTTGATGCAGTAATTTAATTTGAATCAAAAATAATTCTTCAAACTTCAACCGTGCAATTGCTTTCTCTAAAGACGCAGCATTGGGTGGCATGTGTATCCACTCCATTGCTTGCGCTCGGGAGATAAGTTTGAAGTTTTGAATGATGTTAGCAGGCAATATTTCGGGCAAGCGTGGCGCAACTTCTTTGACAACACGTTCAATTATTTTTGAAAGCGCTTTGCTATCGATGCTTCTGCCTTTTAGTTTCTCTGTAACATTGTATACAGCCTGCAATCCTTTTTGCGCATGCTCATCTGAATACACTTCCATTTCTGGGTGCACCACATTGAGTTTGCGGCCATAGAGATTGGGTTTACCAAAAACTACGTAAATGGTATTGGGTAAAATATTTTTTTCAATCCAAGCACCACCCTGAAACCAAACCAATTCTAAAATTCCTGTATCGTCTTGTACAAAAGCGATCAGTCGTTTCTTTGGTCCAACACCTTGCGATGATATGCCTGTTATTCTTCCCCGAACTTGTATATAGGGGAGGTCTTCGTGAATATCTTTGATGGGATAGATTTTACTGCGATCCTCATGTCTGAAAGGAAAATAATACAGTAAATCTTCAAAGGTGAAAATACGCAACTCTGTATTAAGCAACGCAGCTTTTTGCGGCCCAATACCCTTTAGAAACTCGACTTTAGTGTCAAGGAGTGTTGACATAGCTTCTCAAAAAAACAAATAACAAATAATAAATAACAAACGGATGTAGATTTCAGTAGTTTGGAATTTGTTTTTTGTTATTTGGAATTTAGTTTTATTATTTAAACTTAAGTGTTTCAATTAGATGTAGTACATCTTCTTTCATATAACGAATGACTGGCGCAAGCGAATCATTTTTAGTAGACGTTCTAAAATATACGGCACCACGTAGGAAATGATTTGTTGAATCACTCACGTGAAATTGTATTTGACTAGGCACATCACCTGCTAATTCGAATACCTTAACAGCGTAGCCATTTGGGTTTGAAATAATCAGTTCGTCGATGGCGTATGCTTTTACATTATGCTTATTTGCTAAGGTATGGGAATCCCGTATGTATTCATCAAGCAATTTTGCATTGCCCTTCGGGTTTTTATAGGTGATTTGAATATTTGCTTTATATTCTGGGTAGTAAATATCAAGCCAATAAGGTTCTGCTGTTTTGCTTGTATCGGGCGCAATAATAGCTGTGTGCGCATATTCAAAGGTGTATGGATAGTCGCCTTTAAGCGTATCGTACGTGTGTGCAGGTAGATCTATTTTGTTATATCCTTTTGGCTTGGGTTGAAATGTTGTTTCTTCATTACAAGAAGACAAGAGCAACATTGAGGCAGCAAAAGATAAAAGAAGAAATGTTTTATTTGTTATGTTCATTTTCAGGAACGGTTACTTTAACGCGCAAGATGCGCTTATTTGTTACTGCATCAATTTTAAAAATGTAATCCGCATACGTAATCTCATCGCCAAGTTTTGGCATGTCAGAGTTGATGTTTAGTAATAGGCCACCTAAGGTTTCGCTTTCACCTTTCACTTCAGCGAAAACATCGCGATCTAATTCGAGCGCTTTGTAGAAATCTACCAAAGACATTTTACCTTCTACTAAATAACTGGTATCACTCAATTTTGCAAATTGTTTGATATCATCATCATACTCATCGTGTATGTCTCCAACAATTTCCTCAATCACATCTTCCATTGTAATTAAGCCAGCGGTACCACCATATTCATCCACAACAATGGCCATATGTAAGTGTTTCAATTGGAACTCGCGCAAGAGCTCTTCTATCAGTTTTGTTTCAGGGATAAATTCTACTGTGCGAATCAATTGTTGCCAGTGAAAGTCTTTGTCTTTGTTATAAAACGGAAATAAGTCTTTAATATTTAAAACACCTTCAATCTTATCACCAGATTCTTTGTATACAGGAATTCTTGAGAAGCCGCAGGTACTAATATATTGTTGTAATTCTTGATATGTTAATGCAATATCAACAGCAGCCATATCCATACGTGGGCACATAATTTGCTTCACCATGATATTGCCAAATTTCACCAATCCTCGAAGCATTTCTTTTTCTTCGCGCGTGCTAAGTTTCCCTTTGGTTGACTCTAACTCGTGCTCTAGTTTTTCAATATACTCGCGTTGGCTGTCGGTAATCTCTGGAATACCAATTGATTTACGCAGCCATTTTGAAAATGAATTGCTCGACTTTTTATTCTGTTTATTCCCTTCGGACATAAAACGTTAATTGATTAGTTTGTTTTAAAATAAAAAAAGTCTGTCATAAGTAAATTACTTACAACAGACTTTACAATTGTTTAAGCATATAGTATAGGAGTGTTATAAGCAGCAACTATACTGTATGTAGGTATGGGGTAAGGATCAGATGATCGTTCCATTAACAATTTTTTGTGAAAATTAGAATGGTAAATCGTCTGCACCACTAGTTTGCGGCTCAAATGATCCAGCGCTTTCCATTGCTGGACTAGATGGACTTGACGATGATGCGTTTGATGTAGACGACCCTCCAGAATTTTCTGAATTAGGTTTTCCTCCTAACATTGTCATAGTATCACCAACGATATCCGTTGCGTATCTTTTAATGCCATCTTTATCATCGTATGAACGCGAACGAATTTTGCCTTCAACATAGATTTGACTTCCTTTTTTAAGATAACGTTCAATTACATCTACAATTGGCCCCCAAAATACAATGTTGTGCCATTCAGTCTGGTCAACACGTTCGCCGTTTTTGTTTTTGTAAGATTCTGTAGTTGCCAAAGAAAAGTTTGCAACTTTACGATCTGTGCCTACTGCACGTACTTCAGGATCTTTACCAAGATGCCCTACTAAAATTACTTTGTTAATTCCTGCCATGGGAGTTTTTTGTTTTTAGCTGTATTGAAAAATTTATTAATTAATAATAAAGATACTTAAAATTTATGAGCCCTCAAACACTTAGTAATCAAAACAGGCTTTGGGGTTTGCGTTATTTCACTTATGTTAATTTCTTGCATCGAATATTGCTTTTTTATGGCGTTGAATATTATTTTAGGAACATCAAATGCATAAAAGGATGCATGTAAGATTTGGTGACTTAAAATGTGTTTATATGGTCCGTATTCCGCACGCAGATGCTTTTCTGTAAGTCTTATTTGGTCGAGCAGCAGTTCGTCTAAGCTCACGATACGCTCTGTTTCGTGCAACCAAAATTCATACAAACCTTGCCAAATATCGTTTGCACCACGTTCTTTCATTAAAACCACATCGCCATTACGAATGATAAAATAATTAAAGAATCTATTTTGTTTCGCCTTTGCCTTTGCTTTAAGTGGCAATATTTTTTGGTCGCCCGCACTATATGCTACGCAAATCCCTGAAAATGGACAATTTTCACAATTGGGATCAGCAGGGGTACAATGCATCGCACCAAACTCCATGATTGCCTGATTGTAAATGTCTGGATCTTTAGTGGGTATAAGGCTTTGAGCTAATTCGGCTATCTGTTTCTTTGTTGTATTTAAGGTTATATCCTCATAAATACCAAAGACTCGGGTTAATACGCGGTAGACGTTTCCATCCACAACAGATACTTTTTCTTTATAGGCAAAGGAAGCTATTGCTGCTGCAGTATAGGGCCCTACGCCTTTTAAAGTCAACAATCCAACATAAGAATCCGGGAAAACGCCATTAAATTCAGTTACAATTTGCTGGGCAGTTTTATGTAAATTTCGGGCTCTTGAATAATATCCTAGGCCTTGCCAAAGAGATAAAACATCTTTTTCACTCGCATTTGCAAGGTCGAAAACAGAGGGAAATTGCGTTAAAAAGGCAAAATAATAAGGCATTCCTTGCTGAACGCGAGTCTGTTGTAAAATTATTTCCGAGAGCCATATTGGATATGGGTCCGTTGTTTCTCGCCAAGGGAGTTCTCTTTTATTTTTTAAATACCATCGAATCAGTTCTTTATGGAATTTTTTTTGTATCATTGTAGGATCTTGCATGGGGACGAAGTGCTTAACCACTTATGTTACACAAAATTATGTAGGATTAATTAAGTAAATATATTTTTTATTCACGAAATAGTAGCCTAAATTTGTAAGCTATTTTTGAACTAATTAAGTATCATATAATTAATAAATATAGAGTAATGACGAAGGCAGACGTAATTAACGAAATCGCAGAAAAGACAGGAATTGACAAAGCTGATGTAACAACAACAGTAGAAGCATTCTTTAAGGTTGTCAAGGACTCTATGTCTGAAGGAAACAACATCTACGTAAGAGGTTTCGGTAGTTTTATCAACAAAAAACGCGCACGCAAAGTAGCACGTAACATTTCTAAAAACACAGCAATCATCATAGATGAGCACTACATTCCAAGCTTTAAGCCTGCTAAGGTTTTCGTTGAGAAAATCAAATCTAGCAAGAAAGTAAAAGTTATGGCAGAGAAACTTATTGCTGCTGACGAAGAAGTTGACTAGTATCAGCATTATTTGATGAAATAAAATGAGTTGAGCCTGTATGTACATGCAGGCTCTTTCTATTCTTCTTTAATCATGCAAAAGAAACAAATCATTGTAGCTTTAATAGCTGTAGTAGGTATTGGACTTGTATTTAGCCTTCCTAAGTTCTTGGTTCACAATGAAAAAGATGAGGTGTCTGGCACAGAAACACCTGTTGCTAAATCGGACTCGTTATCTGAGATTGGCAAAATGATGGCTGAGAAGCACACGCATAAAGCGTCTGATGCCGATCAAAAAAGAATACAAGATTTAACAAAGAATTATTATTCCATTTCGAATAACGAAAAAAAGCGTATCTTTGCAGACTCAATTTTGGTGTTTTATACAAAATTCCACCAATATGATAGTGTTGCTAAATATTCAGGGGAAATTGCAGTATTGCAGCCAACCGAGAAAAATTTAGTTTCTGCAGGCGATGCATTCATGCAAGCATCAGATTTAGTTTCAGTAAATGAAAAATCTGCTTACATGGATAAATCAAGAGGCTTTTATAAAAAAGCGCTTGAGTTAAATGCAGCAGATTTAGATACAAAATCCAAATTGGCAATGACGTATGTTACCACGTCTAACCCAATGGAAGGCGTCACTCTTTTGAGAGATGTAATTAAAGAAGATCCGACAAATCAAACGGCTTTATTTAATTTGGGATATTTGTCTATGCAATCTGGCCAATATGCGAAAGCAGCAGAGCGCTTTAAAACTTTGACTGAAGTGAATCCAGAACATGCGTCTGGAACGTTTTACTTAGGTTTAAGTTATCAAGAATTGGGAAATAAAAAGAAGGCGAAACAATACTTTGAAAAAGCAAAAGGGTTGGATAAAGACCCTGAGTTTCAAGCAATCGTTGATAGCTATTTAAAAGAATCTAATCAATAATATTATACATTTAAACGATTACAATTATGCCTTGCGGTAAAAAAAGAAAACGACATAAGATCGCTACACACAAAAGAAAAAAACGTCTAAGAAAAAATAGACATAAGAAGAAGTAGTCCCTTCTTTCTTAATAAGTTTTGAAATAGCTGGTTTCTTTCAGATTCCAGCTAATTTCTATTTTAGAACCTTTTACATTTAAATAGAAGCGTGAGCAACGAATTATTTATAAGTTCGTCTCAAAATGGAGATCGCATTGCCCTAATCCACGATAAGAGGCTTGTTGAATACCAATTTGAGGATCATGCCCGTAAATTTAATGTTGGTGATATCTATTTAGGTACAGTACGCAAAGTCGTACCTGGACTGAATGCAGCTTTCATAGATGTTGGGTATGAGAAGGATGCTTTTTTGCATTATTTTGACCTTGGTCCGAAGATTAAATCCCTGAGCAAGTTTACAAAAAATGCAATTACCTCAGCATCCACCCCGGCGCTACTCAAAAAGTTTGAGTTAGAACCGGAAATAAAAAAAGATGGTAAAGTAATTCAGGTACTAGATAAAGGAACCCAAATTTTAGTTCAGGTTGTTAAAGAACCTATATCTACAAAGGGGCCTAGACTTTCATGCGAGATTTCTCTTGCAGGTCGTTATTTAGTTTTAGTACCTTTTTCTAATGTAGTTTCTGTCTCCAAAAAAATTACAGATAAAGAAGAGCGCCAACGTTTGGTACGCTTAATTTCTTCTATTCGTCCAGAAAACTTCGGCGTAATCATACGCACAGTAGCGTCGAATAAAGAGGTTGCGGAACTTGATAAGGATCTTCGAAATTTAGTAAAAACGTGGGAAGATGGTATTGCTGTTCTTAAGAAAGCAAGACCTAGAGACTTAATTATTGGCGAATTGGATCGCACCTCTTCCATCTTAAGAGATATGTTGAACGAGAGTTTTGACAGCATCAATGTAGATACAAAAGAGTTGTATGACGATCTCCGTTCGTACATTAAAAACATTGCTCCTGATAAGGAACGCTTAGTTAAATTACACCAAGGCAAAACAAAAATGTTTGAAGCTACGGGTGTAGAAAAACAACTGAAAACCTTATTCGGAAAATCCGTTAGTTTAACGGGCGGTGGATATTTGATTATTGAACACACAGAAGCATTACATGTTATTGATGTGAACAGTGGTAACAAATCAAATACTGAAACCAGCCAAGAAGAAACAGCATTACACACCAATCTAGAATCTTGTCGTGAAATAGCACGTCAATTAAGACTTAGAGATATGGGCGGTATTATTGTTGTGGATTTTATCGATATGAAAAATCTCGATAACCGCAAAGTAATATACGAACGCATGAAATTGGAAATGAAAGACGATCGTTCTAAAAACGTGATTCTTCCATTAACAAAATTTGGCTTGATGCAAATTACGAGAGAACGTGTACGTCCTCAAACAAATTTAATTACGCTAGAAGTTTGTCCTAGCTGTAATGGCACAGGCAAAATCAGTGCAAGTATTGCAGTAACCGATCAAATAGAACACAAGTTGGATTACATCATTACCAAGCAAAATGAGAAAAACATAACCTTGGTATTGCATCCATATATTTATGCATATTTTACAGCGGGCTTTATATCTAAGAGAACAAAATGGTTCTTAAAGTATTTCCGTTATGTGAAATTGCGAACAGATTCATCTCTGGGTTTAACAGAGTTTAAATTCTTAGATGAAGGTTCTCAAAATATTGATATGGAAAGTGAAGCAACACTTGAGGATTATAGAAACGAAGAATACGTTACTTCAGAAAAATAATTCTTTAATATCGTATTAATAAAAAAATCCCTTTCTGATAATTATCGGAAAGGGATTTTTTTATTAATAATAACGTATTTTAAAAGTTTATACCTACTTCTAAACCAATTAAATCCATATTGTATTTTGCAGACTTATTAAATTTTTCATTAGTTGTATTAGAAGTTCTACTATTCAAAACGTTTGTTAGACCTCTGCTATAATACAATCCAGCAAACAAAGCATTCGATTCACCAATCTGGTAATTAACGCCTGCCGCCATGTAGGCAGACACATCAAATGCATTGTATTTGTTTTGATAATCACCAACTAAACTAGAATTTTGACTTTTAAATTTTTCATAAAAATTTATGGTTGCTAATGCGCCTAATTGAAAATACAACTTTACATTGGTTGTAATTTCATTTGTATACACTTTAAATGTTATTGGAATTTGGACGGATTGAAGACTTACAATATCCTTTTGGTCAACCGAACCTTGGTAGAGGCTAAATGGATTTGTGGCTGGATTTGTGACTCCAGAAGGGCTGTTAATAGACAATCCAGATCTTCTACTTAAATACCACGCACCTGTAGAAAAGGCATAATTGTCGCTTATTGCAAAATCAAACGTTGGGCCTACTGCAAAACGAATACCTGAACTATTATTTTTAAATTCATAACCATCTGCATTGTTCAAATCTTTTACTCGATCCATACATACAACCGATGAAGCACGCAAGCCAATGGTTACTTGAGCAAAACTTGCTACAGTTAAAAAGCTAGATAAAAAAAGAAGCGATATTTTTTTCATAAATTTGTCGTTATGTATATTAAAATTAATATATCTTTAAAAATATGAAATTTTGGATAGCGATACTATTTACAGCGGCACTTTTTTCTTGCAAAGATCAAAAGTCGGAATCAAATGTAATTGAGAAACAAGTTATAAAGCCTGAAGAGGCAGAAGAGGTAGTTGTTGCTGCGGACGTTATTCGGTTGGACAAACAATTATTGGCCATGCAAACTAAGGAAGAGATGGAGCGAATTTTGGTAGCGAACCCTCCATTTTTTAAACAATATCTTAGAGGTGTTGCTAAAAAGCCCATGGCTGCAGATGTTGATCACATGTTTGGTTATTATAACAATCCAGGCTTGAGAAACTTTGGCAAGGAAGTAGACTCAACATGGGGCGATATGAAGCAATTTAAAAGTGGCTTAGCATCGGCTTTTCAATTAATGGAATACTATATCACTGATTTTAAGGAACCCAAAATTTATACCATTTACTCTGGTTTAATGGAGCCAGACATTTCTTTCTCTGACTCAGCAATTGTAGTGTGTTTGGATTGGTATTTAGGCCCTAAATCTTCGTACAAACCAAACTTATATGAATATATGTTGGGCCGCTACGATAAGCCGTATTTATTGCCCATGATCGCTTTAGGTATATCAACAAAATTTAATAAGAATAACCCCTCAGACGAAACACTATTGGCGGAAATGATTTATTATGGGAAGGCGCATTATTTTGTTGAACGCGTGATGCCTGATTTGGAAGATTCTTTAAATATAGGGTACAGTTCAAAAGAATTAAAATCGATTGATGCGAATCTTCCTGTTATTTGGGGACATTTTATCGATCGTAAAATTTTATTTGAATCAAGCCGTAAAATCGTAGAGCAATATACAGGCGAAGGTCCATTTGTAAATGAAATAAGTAACGATTGTCCGGGACGCATTGGAAGATGGTTGGGCTGGCAAATTGTACGCAAGTACATGATCACACACCCAGAAGTTACTCTGCAAGAATTAATGGATCAAAAGGATGCCGGAAAAATATTCAAGGAATCGGGTTATAAGCCACCATTAAAACCAAAAAAATAAATCAGCAAATTGTCTCTATAACTTTCGCAACCAATATATCGGTTGAAAAATAATCTTCAGCAACTCGTCTGGCATTGTTCTGAGAAGCATGCAGGCGAGTTTTGTCGTTTATATACGGTTGAATCTTGTCTATGAAATCTTGGGGAATTTTAGGATTTGCATAAAACCCAAGCCCTTCTTTCTCAATAATATCTTTTAGCCAACCTTCTGTATTTACAATCACCATACGACCTGCAGCAAGTGCGTCAAAAAATTTATTCGGGCTATTTGTTTGCAATATAGGTTTTGAATCGAATGATATGTAAACTGCATCGCTTATGTTCAACACTTCTTTTACACCTTGCTTATTGCTGTAAGGGATGAATTTAACGAAGGGATAATTGATTTTTTTTATTTCATCTTGAATATAATTCAATTCAGAACCAGCCGCTTGAATGACAAAGAATAAATCCGTATTTTTTATTTTTTTACAATAATCTATGATGTCAACTAAGTAGGTAAGATTATTGGAAAGGCCTGCGCTTCCTATATAACTAACTACAAAATTTCCATCAATGCCGATTTTTTTTTCTAAAGACTCATTTTTTTCTTTGTATTGAAAAAATGCACAGTCTGACATATTTGGGATTACAACAACTTCCTTAGCCGGACACATTTTGACAATACTGTCTTTCATGCTCGGAGACAAAGCGATAATTTTTTTTGCATGCGAGTAAATATTTTTTTCAAGTTTGAACAAGAAATATTTGAGCAAGCTGTTTTTAATGACGCCCATTTGTATCGGAGCTTCTGGCCATAAGTCACGCACTTCAAAAATATACGGAATGTTCTTATTTCGTTTTAGAAGCAAGGATACAAACCCAACAGTTATGGGTGTTGAGGTAGCATAGCACAAATCAACACCTCCAATTTTTTTTGCACACGAATAAGAAGAAAGAATAAAACGTAAAAATGAAATCGTTCGTTTAAAAAAACCAAAGGCATTGTCGTAGGCGATTGGAAGATACGTTACGGTAATTCCATTAATGAGTCTTGTAATTTGTTCGGGCTTGTTGTGAGAGGTAATTAGATGCACTTCATGTCCCGCTTGTACCATACCCGAAGCGATATGCCAGGAGCGAATAGCACCGCCTTCTTCTGGCGTTTTAAAGTATTGATGTATGTATAAAATCTTCATTAAAATTCTTTTTCATACCAATTCATAAGCAACAACACAGACCATAACTCCGAAGAGCAATCTCTGCTATTGTTCAGATGTGTGTCTATAAGTTTCCCAACTGTATCATACGGAACCCATTCATAAATTGGATGAAGACTATTCCTCAATTGCTTCACAAAATTTATATTTTGAGGCATCTTAATCCAACGCCCAAAAGGCATACCAAAACCTTCTTTGGGACGATTTAAAAACGCTGCCCCCCCGTTCATTTTTAATACTTCTTTGAGTATCCACTTCCTTCCGTTTTTCAACAATACCGATGGATTCAATCCTTCAACAAATTGCTTAACCTCTTGATCCAAATAAGGTACACGCGCTTCAATAGAAGAACGCATGGTCATTTTATCCGTAAGCGCAAGAATGTCGGAAATTAAATATTTTGATCGATCGGTGCGCAAACAAAAATTTAGATAATATGAAACATCTTCGTAGTTTTTGTCTTCAGCCTCTTCTTGAGTTGAATCATCTCTTTGAATAAAGTATTCAGAAGACGAAAAATTCATGCATGTTTGAATGGGATCTACATCTAATAATCCTGTAAATTTGTTCCACAAACGAAATACTTTTTTGAGCGAATGATTCCCTCCATCGGGCAGAATATTGTAGGTTCCTTTTATCAATTTTATCGCCGTCTTTTTGTGCAACAGATGATGGAGATAACTATTATAAGCTTGGTGTCGGTTGTAGCCAGCAAACATTTCATCTGCTCCAGCACCGTTAAGTGCTACCTTGATGTGTTTTTTCGCTTCTTCAGAAATGACGTGCGTTAAGAAAATCGCCGAATCTCCAATAGGTTGATCAATTAGTTTTACAAACTCCGGAAGTTGTTGCAGCATACTAGAGTCCACGTTTATTTCATGATGATCGGATTGATATTTCTTTGCAGCCAAACGCGCAAAGGTAACATCGTTTGTTCCGTAGGCTTTTTCATTTAAAGCATTCGCAATGGTAAAGGTCGGAAACCCGATATGTCCTAAAGAATGTATTTTTGAAAGCAATAAAGTCGAATCAATTCCACCACTTAAAAACAATCCCACAGGAACATCTGCCACCAATTGTCTTGAAACAGAATTTGTTAATAAATCATTACATGTATGTATGAGTGTTTGGTCTTTAACGGGACTGCTGTCTGCTATATTTACAGGTCTTTCGTAGCGTTTTATTTTAAAATCATGCGCATCGATTTTAATGAATGATGCTTCATTCAATTCAAAAATATTTTTATAAAAGGTAAATGGCTTTGCTGCGTATTTGAATTGTAAGTAATGGTTTACTTGAGAGCTGTTAAATTCTTTTTTAACCAAACCGCTAGCAAGTATCCCCTTGATTTCTGAAGAAGCAATAAAATAATTATCGTCGTTATAGTAGTACACTGGTTTAATTCCGCTTGGATCACGTGCAATAACTAGGCTGTTTTCTTGTCGATCATACAACGCAAATGCAAACATGCCATTCAATTCAGTTAATCCTCCTAAACCTTTTTCCATCATCCAATGAAGTAAAACCTCTGTATCGGATTCTGTTTGCCATTCATCGTTCGATATTCGTTGTTTTAATTCTTTGTAATTATAGATAGCCCCGTTAAACGTTAAAGAATAGCGTTTGTCTTTAGAGTGAAAAGGTTGGTTGGAGTGTACATTACGGTCAACAATTTCCAATCGATTGTTGCCAATAAAGATGTGCTGCCCTTTGTATTGAAAGGAAACGAAATCACTATTGTCTGGTCCTCTATAAAGAGTTGCAGCATTCATAGCTTGAATAGAGTCAGCTGTTAAATGCCCTTTTTTGTCGATGATTACATTAATGCCGCACAAAATAACAGGGATAAGATACAGCGATAAGGTACAATAAAAAATGAAACTCTAGTAGCACATTTCAGTGAAACTATTGGATTGTGTTTTAATAATTCGTGTACGCTGGTTTTTGCCCAAACACGAAGAAATGTTGCTAGGCGCTAGTTTCCAGTTGCTAGACGATGTACTGCGGATATATAATAGATAATATACATGTGCCTTTTTAACCTAACACTATAAGTACAAACTATTTCTCCGCCTTTATTTTTTTAGCGTAATACATACAAATATCTGTAAGCGGACAAATTTCGCATTTTGGTGTGCGTGCCAAACAGGTATAGCGACCGTGTAAAATAAGCCAGTGATGTGATTTGTAAACAAGATCCGTTGGAATGTATTTCATCAGATGTTTTTCAACTGCTAATGGAGTTGTTGCCGTTTGCGGCACCAATCCAATTCTTCTTGAAACCCTATATACGTGCGTATCAACCGCCATGGTTGGTTGATGCCAAATGACACTGGCAATTACATTTGCTGTTTTGCGGCCAACGCCTGGAAGTTTGATCAACTCTTCAACTGTGTCAGGTATTTCTCCCTTATAATCGTTGATGAGTAATTGTGCCATTCCAACCAAATGTTTGGCTTTGTTGTTGGGGTAGGATATGCTTCGAATGTACCCAAATACTTCTTCTACCGTTGCTTGTGATAAAGCATAGGCATCGGGAAAACGATTGAATAAAGCCGGAGTTGTGAGGTTAACCCGTTTGTCTGTGCATTGCGCACTCAAACTCACCGCCACCAAGAGCTCGTATGGATTTGTATATACGAGCTCTGTTTCTGGTTCGGGTGAATGGGTTGAGAAATAGGAAAGAAATCTTTCAAAACGTTCTTTGCGTAGCATATCAGTAATTTACTGTTGCAAAGAAAAGGATTTTGAATACATTAAAATACGGTTTATGACATTTTCTGAAGGTTCAAGAGTTGTTTTGTCTAATCGCATTTTCATTTTATTGTATTTTGTATACAATTGGTGAAAATCTGAATCAATTAATAACAAACTTTTAAACTGAGTCCGTTCAATCGGACCTACTTCATCATAAACAAATCGAACAACATCATTTTGGGTAAACGTTTTTATCATACACAGGCGTCTTTGGTTGCGGTGTCAGCTCCTTGCGGAGATTGATCAATGCATAACGCATTCTGCCCAAAGCGGTGTTAATACTTACACCAGTAGCATCAGCAATTTCCTGAAAACTCATGTCGGAGAAATGTCTCATCATTACTACTTCACGCTGACTTTCAGGCAATTTTTGAATCAACGAATGAATTAAATTTTCGTTTTCTGCTTTAATCTGAGTGGTTTCATACGAATCTTCAGAAAAGTGCAGGGTGTCGAAAATATTCATTCCTTCATCCATAACGACGGTCGGATATCTTTTAGTACGTCTGAAATAATCGATGGCTAAATTGTGCGCAATACGAGCAACCCAAGGTAAAAATTTCCCCTCTTCGTTATATTGTCCGCCTTTCATCTTGTGAATGACCTTAATAAAAACGTCTTGCAAGAGATCTTCTGCTATGTAGCGATCCTTGACAATTAAATAAATAGTGGAATAAACTTTTGATTTGTGCCTTTTTATGAGTTCAGCAAAAGCCTCTTCGTTACCGTGGATATATTGAGATACCAATGCGGAATCACAAACAGTTGAAATTTTCATATCCGTACATGTTTAGTTAACGTAGAGGTCTAACTCATAGGGTAGTATTTTGTGGTTTATACGTAAAGGCTATAATAATCCTAAATTAGGAGTAAATAATGATATTTACAAGGATATATACGTAGGGGTAGGGAAAAGTAACTGGAAAAAAACGTACAAAGTACAAAGTACATAGTACAAAGATGGATGATTAGCAGTCTAGGGTGGTTCAATGGCGAGAAAACGATAATAACATGACATACAAATAGAATTGTTATTTTAAATTACTTGGATTAAAGAGCATAGACCACACATAATAAACAAATTCATCAAAAACATTGTTTTTAAGTCTTAGTACTCCGTACTCTGTACTCTATACTTTCTTCAAAAACACATGAAAATGAACACAACATACTTTATAACACTTGCCTTAGCAGGCATTGCCGTTGCTTTTCAAGCAGGCGTAAATGGGGCATTAGGAAAGCAGATTGGCACAATGGAAGCATCTTTCACGTCTTTTTTTGTTGGCTTGGTAACGATTGGAATTGCAATGCTCTTTTTTGGAAAAGGGAATATTACGTTGGTGAAAGATGTTCCGTTATGGCAACTTTCGGGTGGTATTTTAGGGGCCTTTTATGTTTTGGCAATCATTATAATGGTTCCTAAAATCGGCATTGGTAATGTATTGATGTTGTTAATCATAACCCAACTGACCACAAGTGCCGTAATCGATCATTTCGGCATATTTACAGGGATACCTATTAAAATTGGTTGGAAGAAAATTTCTGCCATGGGCTTGATGTTTTTTTCCTTGTGGCTGTTTTATAAGAAGTAGGAGAAAGTACAGAGTATAGAGTACGGAGTACAAAGATGGCTCATTGTCATTAACTTGGGTACATGATTGAGGGATAAATAGTATCGATATTATTCAAAAAAATTACAAGCCTTAATTCATTAGCTCTGTTTAAAAAATGTATTTAGCCATGTAGTCAAAGACTGCGAAATGATTGACACAAGTCCGCTTTCTGTTCATACTTACTGTATTGTTGAAATAGCAGTGTTTAACAATTAGCTGCGTTTAGGATAGATAAGACTGGCGCCAGAGAAGATAAATTTTTGTTTTAGTACTCCATACTTTATACTGCGTACTAAGTACTTTTTAATTGTGATTATTGAATAAAAAAGTGGAACTTTAAACAGTATGTATTCCTTATAAAAGAGGTGTATTGCCGAATGACCAAGATTGAATGTATGAAAGAAGTAGCTGTGAAAAAAAAAACATATAGTGTGGATTTAGAATCGTTGAGTCCACGAAATTTTATCATCATTAAAGGTGCGCGGGTTCATAATCTCAAGAACATAGATGTTGCCATTCCAAGAAATAAATTAATCGTCATTACAGGTTTGTCGGGTTCTGGAAAATCTTCTTTGGCTTTTGACACCTTGTTTGCCGAAGGGCAACGTATGTACGTAGAGAGTTTAAGCTCTTACGCGCGTCAGTTTTTGGGTCGTATGGAGAAGCCAGAAGTAGATTACATCAAAGGCGTGTCTCCCGCAATTGCCATTGAACAAAAAGCAAATTCACGCAACCCACGTTCCACGGTTGGTACAACAACAGAGATTTATGATTACCTAAAATTATTATTTGCGCGGGTTGGGCATACCATTTCGCCTCTTAGTGGAGTAGAAGTAAAAAAGAATACCGTTACAGATGTTATTGATTGGATTTTTAAATACGAGGAAGGAACACGGTTCATGGTACTTGCTCCGTTTAAATTAAAACACGATCGCAAACCCCACGAAGAGTTACAAGTACTGTTGCAGAAAGGATTTACCCGTTTGTATTTGAATGGGGAAGTTGTGTTGATGGAAGAACTGCTTGAAAAAGGAACAAAAGCCATTCCTGCAAAAGCAGAAGCGTGGATTTTAATTGACCGAAATACCGTCAACAAAGTTGAAGAAGATGCGGTGTTCCGTGTGGCAGACTCTGTACAAACAGCCTTTGCAGAAGGCGAAGGAGATTGCAGAATTGTTATACCCGATAAAGTAACAGAAGACTTCTGCGATCGTTTTGAAGCAGACGGAATTATTTTCGAAGAACCAACGGCAAATTTTTTCAGTTTTAACAATCCATATGGCGCCTGCAGAACCTGCGAAGGTTTTGGACATGTAATGGGCATCGACGAAGATTTGGTTATTCCAGATAAATCCTTGTCTGTTTACGAAGGCGCGATTGCTGCTTGGCGTGGAGAAAAAATGAATGAGTGGCAGAAACCACTTATTAAAAACGGAATTAAATTCGACTTTCCCATTCATAGAGCTGTACAAGATTTAAGTCCAGAAGAGAAGCAATTGCTTTGGGATGGCAATAAGTACTTTGAAGGCTTAACGGCATTTTTTGCGTATTTAGAAACGCAAACATATAAAATACAATATCGCGTAATGCTTTCCCGCTTTAGAGGCAGAACCGTTTGTCCGGACTGCAGAGGCACGCGTTTACGTAAAGATGCATCTTATGTTAAAGTGGCAGAGAAATCAATCACAGATATTGTATTGATGTCTGTTGATCATGCCGTGAAGTTTTTCAACACAGTAAAACTTCATAAGAACGAAGCAAAGATTGCAGAGCGTTTATTAAAAGAAATTATCAATAGACTATCCTATTTAGAAAAAGTAGGCTTGGGGTATTTAACCTTGAATCGTTTAACAGCATCGCTTTCGGGTGGAGAGTTTCAACGTATTAAGTTAGCAACTTCTTTAGGTAGTGCTCTGGTAGGTTCTATGTATGTATTGGATGAGCCAAGTATTGGTTTGCATCCGCGCGATACAGGAAAGCTAGTAGAAGTGCTTAAGATGTTGCGCGACATGGGCAACACGGTTATTGTTGTGGAGCACGAAGAAGAAGTGATGCGTGCTGCGGATCAAATTATTGATATTGGTCCAGATGCAGGTATTCATGGTGGTGAGCTGATGTTTCAAGGTGTAATTGATGATATGTTAACGCACAGCGGATCGTACACAACCGATTATTTAACAGGCCGCACATCAATTGAAGTACCTAAGCACCGCAGAAAGTGGAATACGTTTATAGAGATAAAAGGCGCCCGCGAAAACAATCTTAAAAACATCGATGTAAAATTCCCGCTACACACCTTCACTGTTGTTACAGGCGTAAGTGGTTCAGGGAAGTCTACGTTAGTTAAGAAAATATTATTCCCTTCGCTTCAAAAGATATTTGGTTTTTCCGGGGAGTTCACGGGTAAGTTTGACCGCATCGATGGAGACATACGTGAGGTAACGCAAATTGAATTTGTAGATCAAAATCCAATTGGCAAATCGTCACGTTCCAATCCGGTGACGTATGTGAAAGCTTACGACATCATTCGAACCTTATATGCAGAACAAGGCTTAGCAAAATCCCGCGGATATAAGCCTGGCCATTTTTCATTCAATGTAGATGGTGGCAGATGTGAATTGTGTCAAGGTGAAGGTATTGTAACGGTTGAAATGCAATTCATGGCAGACGTACATTTAATCTGCGAAGCCTGTAATGGCAAACGTTTCAAACAAGAAATACTAGAAGTCAAATACAACGAAAAAAGTATTTCGGATGTATTGGATATGACGATTGAAGAAAGTTTAGACTTCTTTAAAGACAAAAATAAATTAATTGAAAAGCTACAACCCTTATCTGACGTAGGTTTGGGATATGTGAAACTGGGGCAATCTTCGAGTTCCTTATCGGGTGGAGAAGCACAACGTGTGAAACTTGCTTCGTTTTTAGGGAAATCACCCGAAGACAAAAACGACCATATTTTGTTTTTGTTTGATGAACCAACAACAGGCTTGCACTTTCATGACATCCGTAAATTATTGGATTCCATTCAGGCCTTGATTAATAAAGGAAATTCTGTGATTGTAATTGAGCACAATATGGAAATGATTAAATGCGCCGATTGGATTATTGACATAGGTCCAGAAGGAGGCAACGGCGGCGGAGAAGTGATCTTTGAAGGCACGCCAGAACAAATGCTCAAATGTACGAAGGGACATACAGCGCGGTATTTAAATGAGAAGTTGAAGTAGGAATAAAGAATCATTATTTAACGTCGCCGAGGTTTAAAACCTCGGCGACGTTTGTATTTTACGATTATTAATAATTATTTTTAACAATCTTCTGAATATACACCTGACCTTCATTTTCAAGAGTTAGAAAATAAATGCCTGCCGTAAGTGCGGGTAAATTAGAAAGGTCTATCTGTTGATTAGAAGAAGAAATTACAATTGAGGAAGTATGCACTTCAACGCCAAGAGTAGATACAATTCGAAGATTCCAATTTCCAACAGTTAAATTTGATGCATTAAGTAAGATAGAATTTTCAAATGGATTCGGAGAAACGAGTAGTTTCCCACTAGACGTTTGTAGGTTTTTTGTATCAAGAATTAATTCTAAGCCATTACAATCATCATCTAAAATTGATTGTTTAATGTATCGTATGTTTGCATAACCTTTAGATGGAAGAGGCATACCATCATTAAAGCCCGAATTGCCAGAAAATGAATAAGAAGACAATCCACTGCCTATCTGAAATGAATATGATGAAACTGGAGCCTCAAATACCATAGGAGGCGCTATTAGCAAACTCCGGTTATTATTCATATTAGGAGCAAATGTAAGATACTCTCCATATTTGTTTGGGGGAAAAGTAAGTGGGTACGTGTAAGGAAAGTCCCCATTCACTGAACATTCTGTAACTATTAATTTACAATGGGTTTGATTGGTAGAATAAATGCTTCCGTCGAAAGCATCAATATGACATAAGCTAAATAAATAAGTAACGGTATCGCCGTTTAAAGAAATTATTTTTGTGAGAACTTTAAATATATCATTACCTACAGGCGGCCGATTCGGATATGTAAGGTTCGGTTGATAAATTAAAATGTCTCCAATATCATAGTTGAAATAATCAAAGAAATTAAGTTTGTTTATGCCAGTCTTCGTATTTAAAATATACGTTAGGTTAAAATGGCTAGAGCCAAAAAAAAGATTATCGAAAAATGGAAATGAATATACAAGGCCAAATTTTTCAGAAATTTTGATTGAATCCTTAAAGCCTGAAGTATTTTCAACTAAGAATGTTTTCACATAATCCATTTGATTTGTTAGCACAAGCTCTTCTTCGTAGCTATTATAATGAACAGTATATAAAATATTGTTGAGCTTGAACGTCCACAGCGCACCAAGTATTTCTTGTGTTTTTAAAATTACTGTGTCAGTTTGAGTATAATTTGAACCGAGAAAAAGATATTCGCCATTTATTTTCTTGATCAATGAATCCCCAAAGAAATTGCTTCTAGGGGCATATTCTACTTGTAGTTGATTAAAATAAAAAATAGAGTCAGAACCAATTAAAACCGCACTATCTACTTCGATCCCATGTATTAACTCAGTATTAATTTGGTTCATTATGTATCCAGTATATGTATACTGGTATTTATACTTATTTTTAAACGGCTGAAAATTCTGTGCAGTGGCAGAAAAAGCAAGTGTAAAAATCAAAAGTGAAACAGGTATAGAAAATCGCATGGCTATAGCTTTTAGAATAGTAATTTAAAGATAATTACGAATAAACCGATATATGGGTGTTAAAATATAACGTCCTAGCTTATGTAACATGCCATAGATGGAATTCAGCGTATCTTCACGAAAATGGCCCATAAGAAAAAACGTTATAAGTATGCCACACACACACCGTAATAAAGATTGCGATTTGTGCTTTTTTAGCATTCAATAGGCTACCTGCTTGAGCAATACTTAAGCAAAGCAATATTGGCATTATTGTGAAGGTGAGTCGTTCCGCATAATAACCCAGCAGCATAAAGAAAACCGTAAAGCAACCTAGCTGTAGCAAAATCAATTTCGTATTTCTATCAAATATAAAAGCAGGCTGCGCTTTGATTTTTCTGAAGATTATAGTAACACCTACGAATGCCATAAATATGTACATCATAGTAAGCGTAGAAATAAACTCCACTAAATTCAAACACAGAGCAGTAGCGAAATTTGTTGGAGAAACAGATAACGAATCTATGATCCATACTAGTTGCCTGTATCGAACAATCTCATGATTGTAGTATTCAATACCTTTATATTTTAAAAATAAAATCCATAATAGCGTAGGTAGCAAGAAAAGTATACAGCTAATAAAAAGAAAGCCGAATGTATGATTGCTCATTAATTTCTTGTCATCATATAAGATGTAGCACAGATATAAGAGCGCGCTTACAAATAAAATTAAAAAGCTTCCGTACATCAGCATACCTAAACCTAACATAAAAAAGTACAGGTATATATTTTTCGTTGACATAACCTTAAGCCATTTGATGGATATATATATACAGAACAAGGGAATTAGGAAGGCAAACATTTGTTGATGTGCCGTCCAAAAAAATGCTTTGGTCATAAAGTTAGATGCAATAAAAACAGATAGCATTAGTGTAGTTGTATACGAAATATTGCCATCCGTAAGTATTCGTACAATCTTATCGAAAAAGTACAATGAGAGTAATAGGATAGTAAAATTTAGAAATACATATCCAACATACATACTTTTTTTGAGTGTTAATTCGAATAGGTTTTTAAATGGACTGCTTATATAATGTACCGTATAGCCGACACATGACGCTACAACAGAATATAAAGGACGGCTTTGTCTCACATAATTTTCACGCAATAAAACAGAAGGACTCATTGCACTTTCTATATACTCGTTTGAATCGTAATTTAGAATAAAACCTGCGTAAGGGTTAAGTGGAACATATTCTCCCCAAAATTCAGTATCTATTGTTGGTTTGGGCGAGTACAAAAAACACGCATTCGACAATAAAATCAGTATTGAAAAATGTATAAGTCTTTTAATCGTAGGGGTTTTTTGCATAGTTGAGTGTATGAGTATAAAAATGAACTTAGGCGAAAATAATCTAGTATATCTATGTTGTTCAACAAATATAAAACAAAAGAATGATTCGATTTGATTCAAAGAGTATATAAATGAATCATCAATGAAATCCCCATTAAGACTGAAAACTAGTGCTGGGATATTGCGTCACGAATTTTTGTTAGAAGATTATGGCTGTGCCATTTAAATTTATTGGTATTAATATTTAAATGGAGCTTCACCAATTTTTAATCCATGGTTATCATAAAAATATTCTTTCAATTGATCCCACAAACCATCCCATAAAATATTCTTCTCAATGCTTCAAATGGCTTTGTTTGCATGTTGTTGTGTATAGATATCACAAATTTCCTTACATGCATTCGTGAATGCAAGGGCATATTCATTCGCTTGTGGAATGGCCTTGTCTTGTATAATCGTAAGACAACAAACAGAAATTAGTTCCGCTTCAACTTGATATAAATTCGTTCTATAATTATGTTTTTGAAAATGAGTCAAAGATTTTTGAAAGATTACTTTTGCTTCTTCTGTAGTCATTTGTTAATACTTAAATAATTACCAGCTACCGCCAGAACCACCACCACCGAAGCCACCGCCGCCAAAGCCACCGCCGCCAGAACTGTCACCAGA
Organism: uncultured Cytophaga sp.; assembly: GCF_937863595.1. Taxonomy (GTDB): domain Bacteria; phylum Bacteroidota; class Bacteroidia; order Cytophagales; family Cytophagaceae; genus Cytophaga. Next base: position 33,579 of record NZ_CALMGQ010000136.1, on the reverse strand, counting down.
ACTGTCACTATCGCTGCTATCGCTACTATAACCACCAAGACCTCCACCTATAATTGGTCCAAACCGACCACCTTTTGATCTACTTTTATTATTTCCCTTCTTGTCTCTATTTATATAGTTGAAAAAACTAACTATAATAATGAGAACGAAAATCATGATAAACAAATTCGGTACCGGCGAACTTTTATTGCCCTTTGGATCTGCAGCATATTCATTTTCGGAATACCGAATAATGGCGTCAATCGTAAAATTAATGCCATTGAAATAATTACTACGCTTAAATTGAGGAACCAACTCCGATTCGATGATGAGCTTGCAACGCATATCTGGCAAAACGCCACCCATACCATAACCAGTAGCTATAAATGCTTTTCTATTTTCTTTTGCGATTAATAATAAGACACCGTTGTTTTTTGATTTCTTACCAATACCCCATAATTCGCCTAACTGGAATGCATAATCTGAAATGTCATAATCACCCAGATTGCTGATTATGACAATGGCAATTTCTATGGAAGTAGAATCGTTAAATCTTTTTACTTTTTGCTCCAATTCATTTGCTTCGGTCGCACTTAACAGCCCTGCAAAGTCGTTTACAAATCGCGCGGGACTGGGTTTTGGAGGGAAATCATTTGATTGCGCACTTACTTTAAAAGAAAATAGTAAAATAAATAAGAATAGGAATCTGCTTTTCATCTAGTTATTAGTAAAAGAAATATCGTTTGATAATTCTTTTCCGTTGTTGTTTGAATACAATTTTACGTTCTCCAAAAATTTCAAAGTCTTCTTTAATTTCATCAAGAAATTTAGTGATTTTCAGTCTATATAGTCAGGTTGTGATTTTGCACTGCGAGTTTCGTAAGCCATTAACTATCTGTACGTATCAATAAATGCAAATAATGTAGCAACAATAGTCGCTACTACTTTTTAACCAGCCCCATTGTTGGAAATAAGAATTTCGTCAATCACACTAGTGTTACTATTCGTATCTCCAAAGCCAATATTGTATCATTCTTTATATTCGTAGGCGTATAATGAATACTGCGCTTAATAACAGTCCATCTACGTTTAATTAGAATAAAACAAATGCTAAGTAAAAAATGAACAATAACAGGTTATTACCAACTACCGCCAGATCCGCCACCACCGAAACCACCACCGCCAAAGCCACCAAAGCCTCCTCCGCCGCTACTTCCGCCTCCGAATCCACCAAACCCTCCACTATTTCTATAGCTGCTGCCCATAGCAGCTCCGCCAAGAAGTCCGCCTAAAAAGCCTCCGCTGCCATTGCCAGAGTTTCCGTTTGAATTATTCCCTGAGTCTTTGCGATTTATAAATCCGATAATAATGATAGCAACAAGTATGAATAGAAATACATAACCAGGCTTTAAGCCTTTTTGTTGTACAGGGTCTGCTACATATTCGTTTGCTGAGTAACGAATGATTGCATCTACAGAAAAATTAATACCATTGTAATAATTCCCACGTTTAAATTGAGGAATCAACTCCGATTCGATGATACGTTTGCAACGCATATCTGGCAATACGCCACCCATACCGTAGCCAGTTGCTATAAATGCTTTTCTGTTTTCTTTTGCAATTAACAACAAGACACCATTGTCTTTCGACTTCTTACCAATACCCCATAAATCACCTAATTGAAATGCATAATCTGCAATATCGTAATCGCCCAAGTTTCCTATAATGACAATAGAAATTTCTATCGAAGTAGAATCATTAAATCTATTTACTTTTTGCTCTAATTCACTTACTTCGGTTGGCGTCAACATTCCTGCGAAATCATTTACCAATCTTGGCGGACTGGGTTTTGCAGGAAAATCACTTTGTTGAGCACCTACTGCTAAGGAGATCAGAAAAAGAAATAGGATTAAGAATCTGCTTTTCATCTAGTTTTTCTTGAAAGAAATATCGTTTGGCAATTCGTTTACATCGTTGTTGGAATACGGGAAATGCTCACTTAGTTTTGATCCAGCCTTTTTAATTCCTTCACTCAAACCTTGTGCATACAAATTGTTTTTAAAGTGCGTTAAAACAATTTCTTTAATAGAATCCCAGAAGCCTGCAGGCACCTTAGTGTTGATGCCTGCATCTCCTATTATTGCAAATTTTCGATCTTTTATGGAAAGGTAAAAGAGTACTCCATTTCTCAATTCCGTTTTATGCATAGCAAGATCTGCGAACACATCTGCAGCACGATCTAATACATCGTATTTGCACACGTTTTCAATATGCAAACGTATTTCTCCAGACGTAGATTTCTCTGCTTCCTGAATGGCTTCATTGAGTGCAGCAGTTTCTTGAGCATTAAAAAAGGAATGTGGCATACTTAAAATTTAACTTTTACTGCTTTTTCAGCACCAGCTTCTGCTTCGAAATATCCTTTTTTCTTGAATCCAAACATGCCAGACATCATGTTGTTTGGGAATGTTTGGATTGTAGTATTGTATTCTTTTACTGCATCGTTGAACTTTCTACGAGCAACGAGAATTCTATTTTCTTGTCCAGACAATTCTGCGCGCAAATCTGAAAATCCTTGATCCGCCTTTAAGTTTGGATAATTTTCTGTAATGGATAGTAACTTACTCAATGCGCTTGTTAATTGACCTTGGGCAGCTTGATATTTCTGAATACCTTCTTCAGTTAATTGGGATGCATCCACTTTAACTTGTGTTGCTGAAGCACGTGCTTCGGTTACTTTAATCAACGTTTCTTGTTCGAAATTAGCATAGCCTTTTACGGTTTCAACCAAGTTGCCAATCAAATCATTTCTTTGTTGATAAGCAGCATTAACTTGAGCCCATTCACCATCAACTGCTTCTTGTTGCGTAACCATGGTATTGTAACCACAAGAGCTAAATAAAAGCGAAATCAAAAGGGCATAAAGAGGAAGTGGTAACAAACGTTTCATCGGGGTATAGATTTTAGATTTAGGGTTAAATTTTTAAGTAAGTTAATTCAGAAATTTACTACTATTTAAATTTACAGCATATACCTGTAAAAACATAACATTCAGAAAGGTATTTACTGATAAGATAGACGTACGAAGTCAATAAAAATTGTAGAAGGATTTAATTTAATGGGTGGTTGAAAAAAATCAAGATAGCCTGTGAGGTAAATTTTATTGCATTATAACAACCACTGTAATTTTGTTGTCTAACACCTGGTAACTATCATCTAGAAACTATCTAACTATTGAAATTCATACGCACCAGCATCTGGGTTAGCATCTCTTGGGGTGCCAATTAAATCGTCTGAAATACCCACTGGCAAACAAAGGTCGATGGCAGGGGAGGTATCCTTTAATTGAAAATTAAATAGTGTGCTATTTTTAAACAGAGGGTCTGCATTCAAAATAGTTGAATGCGTTCCAAGAAAGGCTGACTTCCAAATACTAGATTGCACAAAAAGTGCAGGCGTATTTGTTGCCAAAATTTCATCGGTTTTATCACCCCACAAAATACTGTTAAATACATACATCTTTAAAGAAGAAGCATTATCGCCTAGCACCAAACAAGGCTCCTCTCTAACAAAGCGTGTTGAATAATTTACGAATGTACAGTGCTTCCAAACACCACAACCACCTAGGTGTTTAAGCGCAGCATACGGACTATTGCTTAAGAGAATGTTTGAACCATTTAGATCAACAGTCGCCGCATCTATCAAACCTTTGCTTGTATAAAGTATCGATACATGGTCTAAACTTAGTTCTGCAATTGTATCGGCATCCACAACTGAAAATAATTTCAATGCGGTTGTTGCATTCCGTATGGTTGTCCAAGAAATGCGGTTGTCTGTGCTGGTTGTCTGGAAAATAATTCCGCCCCATTGACCAAGATCTGCTTTTGCAGAAGCATCTAATTTATCTGAAGCAATCAAGACAGAATCTGTTTTGGTTCCGTCCACCGTTAAGCGCCCCTTAACATTTATGGCAGCGGCATTGTGCATGTATATTTTGCAACCGGCTTCTATTTTCAATTCACAGCCAATACCAATTTGTATAGTATCATAGAGTACATAGGGCTTATCGTTTGTCCAAGTTGTATTGCAAGGCAAGGTGGTTTTTTTATAAAAATGCGCATCTTGACCATACGTTTCAAGTAGTATTTTTTGATTGTTCGTATTGGTATTGAATAAGATTGAATCACTAACCAGAAAGGGCATGTTTTGATTGCTTGGATTTATTAAAACTTTAACCAAAACATATACGCTGTCCTTACCAAGTATTTCTAGATCAGATACTAGCGGACCGCTGCGCCCGTTTACAATAATGCTATACGGAGAATTGGAGCCTCCCGCTAGTATAATACTTGAAACACGAATTTTATTTTTGTTTGGATTGTAAACGATTAATCTTTTGGTAATACTGCCGACACTTGCAAAAAGGGTATCAAAAAAAATAGTATCTTCTGAAAAACTCAGCCTATTGCTAACATTGTTGCTCAGCTCTTCATCTTTGGGCTTGCAACCAAAAAAATGCAAAACCAAAATGATAAAAAAACAAAGGGAACAATATCTCATAGCATAAGGTATAAATATAAAGGGTTGGTGAAACCAACCCTTTATAGAATAGTATTAAGCAACACCTTCTTGAAGTCGGTTTGCATTTTCAGCCAACCTGAGTTCTTCAATAAAGTCACCGATGTTGCCATCCATTACTTGTGTAAGGTTATGTACCGTATAGCCAATGCGGTGATCAGTAACACGGCTTTGTGGGTAATTGTATGTTCTAATTTTATCCGAACGGTCACCACTACCAATCATGGAATTACGTGCTTTACCTAATTCGTCTTGTTGTTTTTTATATTCAATTTCATAAATACGAGAACGCAATACTTTTAATGCTTTATCAAAGTTTTTCATTTGAGACTTCTCATCTTGGCATTGCACAACCGTACCAGAAGGTATGTGTGTAAGACGGATAGCAGAATACGTTGTGTTTACAGATTGTCCACCTGGTCCAGAAGAACAAAATGTATCCTTACGAATGTCATTCATGTTTAATTGAATATCCACTTCTTCCACTTCTGGCAATACTGCTACAGATGCTGCAGATGTATGTATGCGGCCTTGTGTTTCCGTTGCTGGTACACGTTGTACACGATGTACGCCTGATTCAAATTTTAATTTTCCGAAAACATCATCACCGGCTACGCTACAAATAATTTCTTTGTATCCACCAGATGTTCCTTCGGTTGCATCAATCAATTCCATTTTCCAATTCATGCGTTCGCAATAACGTTGGTACATACGGAATATATCTCCAGCAAAAATAGAAGCTTCGTCTCCACCACTACCACCTCTAATTTCGAGGATGATGTTTTTACTATCGTTGGGGTCTTTTGGTATTAGAAGTTCTTTAATTACAATTTCTAATTCATCTTTTTGAGTGGCTAGCGTTTCAAGCTCTTCTTTTGCCATTTCTCTAAAATCTGGATCTTTTTCTACACTCAATACTTTTTTTGAACTGTCAATGTTGTCCAAAATATTTTTGTATTGTACATAAACATCATTGATCTTATTGAGTTCTTTATATTCTTTATTAAGGGAAGTATAGCGTTTCATATCCGACATAATGTTCGGATCTAGAATGGCTTCTGAAACTTCTATAAATCGTTCTCTAATTGCTTCTAATTTATCAAGCATGGGTAGTATAGGTAATTAAGACACAAAGATAGAAAAAGGAAGGGAGAAAAAGGCAAAGAAAGCTTAGAAGCCTTCATTGGAATCCGAATTTTTAGATTCTATAATCATTTTAAGCCGATTTAGGCTTTCTTGAAACAAAGAACCTGCAATATTATTCATCATTAATATGATATACCTGTTGGGCAGGTGAAAACCTACATCCCCAGTTAGGCTTACCGTAACTTTTGAAGTGGTTTTTGTAATAGCGTCAATTTTGATATTACCATCTGTATTGAATCGATTATTAATCAACAATATAAAGGATACATGGTCATTTAGCTCATTATCAATAATTTTTATATTCCCTTTGCCTAACTTGTCGCCGTTGTAGCTCATTTCACTACCAATACCTTGCGCAGAACCGCTATATTTCTGAACCAATGAATAATCTTTGTTATTGTTTAAGGCAGTCCAAGATTTCCATTTTTGCAGATTGTTTAAATAAGGGAAAATAGCTTCATTCGATCCATTTATTTTTATGGAACGTTCCACATGATAGGAAGATGGCAAAGCAATACCAACAACTACAAACAACAATATAATTGTTAGTAGAATAAGGGATCCTTTTTTAAACTGATTGCCAATGATTAAGCGAGACATATGTGTAAATTCGAAAAAACGTACCTTTCTATACGATTAGAATCGATAAGGGTTAACATTTTTACTTTTTGAGATGTAATGAAGTGAAGGAGTTTTAATCAAATAGTGTTGAAGTAGTAATTAAAACTATAACAAGTTATATATTTTATTTAAATATCACTGTTTTTGGGGGTCCTTAAATCTAAAAATGATTGCTACTCAACCTAAATATATTAAAGAGTTTGCAAATAGACGGCTTACAATATTGTTTATGCTAAAATTAGCTGTTAAAGCAAATGGAGTATCCTAATGGTCTCATTTTAACTCATAATTAGCAAGCTTTCATTTGGGAATGAACTTAATTAAGTTGAATTTTGTAACACCCTGTGTTGAATCAGAAAAATACATATCGCTTACTTATTGGAGTATTCCTCTTGTTTTTTACACGGGTGGTGCTGCCAAATTTGCACCACCATGCGGAGGAATATAAGCATCAAGGAATTAATATACCGCTTGGTGACGAATGTTTGATTTGCTCCCTTGATCTTGTTTCGGCCGACTTTATAGTGCCAACACTATTTTTCTTTACTGTTGTAAGCATCGTATTCTTTATATATAGCTGTACTTTTAAAAAGAAGATATTTCAGTTTTCAATTTTTACTAAAGGACGCGGGCCTCCGATTGTTTTTTAAAATTCAATTTAACTAACATTTAATTCTTATTAAATTTTCATTGCGTGAAGAATATTCTTTTTGCATTGATGTGTATGTGCATACTTCCAAGTATTGCAAAGGCACAGGCAATGCAACGATCTACTGATAGTTGCTCTTATAAATTAGTTGGCAAAATTTTATATCTAAACGATAGTATGCCTATTGATGGAGCAATGATTTCTATTGATGAAATAAATACGTATGCACTCACAAATGCATTAGGAGAATTTAAATTCGACAATTTGTGTGCAGGAACCTATACAATCCATATGGATATGTATTTAGGTGTGCATAAAGACACGGTTATTACATTAAAAAATACGACTGAAGTTAAATTTTTAATGGAGGAACGGGTTTATGGTGAAATCATCATTGAAGGGTTTCGAAAAAACAATCAGCCTGAAATAAGTACTTCCGAAACACTTGAAAAAGAAGCATTGGCCCGTGTGCGTGGAGCAAGTTTAGGGGAAAGTTTAACATCTATTCCTGGTGTTTCAGCATTGCAAACGGGTCCAACAATTTTCAAACCTGTTATACAAGGCATGTACGGCAATAGGGTATTGATTTTAAATAATGGAATCCGTCAAGAAGGTCAACAGTGGGGCAATGAACACGCACCAGAAGTGGACCCTTTTATAGCAAATAAAATCACTGTAATAAAAGGCGCACAATCGATTCGTTATGGTTCAGATGCCATTGGCGGGGTAGTATTGTTGGACCCTGAAGCGTTAAATACATTCAGAGGAACGAGAGCACAAATAAATCTTGCGGGTTTTAGCAACAACAGAGCAGGCGTGGTTTCTGGAATTGTTGAACATGGATTTTCTCATATACCGGGATTGGCTGTTCGGTTACAAGGGACACTACGTAAAGGCGGAAATTCTCGCACACCTGATTATTGGTTGAAGAATACAGGCTTTCAAGAAAAGAATTTCTCCGCAGCCGCAGCATATCAGCGTACACATTGGGGACTAGAAACATTCTATAGTCAGTTTAATACGGAACTAGGAATTTTTGCAGGCTCTCATATAGGCAATGTAACAGATTTAATAACTGCCATTAATAGCAATCAACCTGCGGTAACATCCGATTTTTCTTATTCGATAGAACGACCAAAACAAGTTGTGGGCCACGAACTTTGGAAAAATAAAGCATATTATAATTTTGGCAGAAATAGATGGGTTGTAGAATATGCAAGGCAATACAATAAACGCCAAGAATACGACAGCCATAAAGCTTACAACCCAAATCTTCCAGATCAGGCGCAATTGCAATTTGAATTAACCACCCATAATATTCAATCTTATGTGGAACATACAATAGGCAAGCTAAGAGGCGTTGCAGGCATTAGTTATATCAACCAAAAGAATACGTACGAAGGACGATTTTTCATTCCAAATTTTTTAAGCAATGCGATAGGTGTATATGTAACAGAAGCGTATACATTTTCTAAAAAAACAAAAATCGAAGCAGGTTTGCGTTATGATTACAAAACGCTTCAATCGTATTATTATGAAAATGGCATTTTAAAAACGCCGTATCGTACCTTTCAAAGCCCCACGGCGAGCTTAGGAGTATCACACGAACTTGGCAAAAACTATACTTTGTTAAGTACAGTTGGAACTGCATACAGGCCACCTAATGTAAATGAATTATATAGCTATGGGGTACATCATGGGGCAGCAGCGTATGAAATAGGAAACCCCAATTTGAAACCTGAGCAATCCGTAAATGCGTCGGTAACACTAAATTATTTCTTTAAAAAATGTTTCGGATACATTCATGCCTATGGATATTATTTTAATAATTACATTTATTTAAAACCCGTATTCCCAGCAACATTAACGATACGTGGAGCATTCCCAACATTTGAGTATACACAAGTAAACGCAACGTATGGAGGATTTGATATTGCATTTAATGACAGCCTTACAAAGCACATCATTTATTCAACAAGGCTATCCTTAGTGAGTGCCTACGATCGAACACAAAACGATTGGCTGATTTCTATTCCACCTACAAAATGGCAAAACGGATTGAAGCTTGTTTTGCGAACAAAAGGGAAAATAGTAAAACCATATTTGTCTGTAGATGGAATTTGGGTTGCTCATAAAAGCAATACGCCTATAAATAGTGATTACAAAGCGCCTCCTCCTGCCTATTTCTTGATACAAGCTGAGGTTGGTGCGTACCTCACCATTGCTAAGCAAGACATGCTGATTACATTAACGGGACAAAATTTATTAAATGCGCAATACAGAGATTATCTAGATCGCTTTAGATATTACTCCGATGCTGTAGGCAGAAACATTGTACTTCGATTACAAATCCCATTAGATTTCACAAAAAACAAAACGATTTAAAATATGAAAGCAAAAAAAAATATTCATGCGAAGGCTTTACTTTTATTATCATTCGTTTGCATGCTGTATGCATGTAAAAAAGATGACAAGGATGTCTCGATCCCAGCTAATTCAAATGATCAAGAGCTCATCACTACGGTAAGATTAGTTGTATCAACAGACGCAAGCCCAACGGATGTAAAATACTTTTCATACAGGGATATTGATGGAGACGGAGGAACTGCTCCTAAATTGGACACAATAAAATTACTTGAAAATACAACTTATACGGTTCGTGTTTTATTATTAGATGAAACAAAAACACCTATTGATACTATTTCAAACGATATAGAAGCAACGGAAAAAGATGCACATCAGTTCTTTTATTCAAAACTAGGCATGTATGACTTAACAACAACGTATTTGGATTTTGATGACAATAGCGTACCAGTTGGCTTGAGAATTTCAATTAATACGGGTGCTGGATTTACAACGAAAGCAAATAAGTATAAAGTTGTTCTAAAGCACCAACCAGGTTTAAAACCAAAGACTGGAAACGGAAATGCGAACCTAGGAGAAACGGATGTAGAAGTTGATTTTCCAATCTTGATTCAAGGTATTCAATAGGCCAACTTATTCTATTAATGAGTTAGTAAAGAAGATGTTAAAACATACAAACAGCTGTTCTTCCTATCGTTTAAACACAAGACTCTTCTGCTTTGCTCATACCCGCTGGTAACGTAAATGTGTTACAATAAAAAACCGATACAATTTGTATCGGTTTTTTATTGTAGAACGTGTGATTAAAATATCCTAGCTTGTTGGAGATTCTTATCTGGTGCAGCAACTTTTTCTGCACTTAAGTTTGTTCTAAATCCTATAAAGAATGTTAGTATATTCGATTTGGATGGAGCTGCAATCTTAGAGGCATTATTTTTATCCGGTTGGAAACGGTATTTGGGATCGTAGAAATTGCCCAAAGTATACTCCGCACCAATAGTAAAGCCTTTGTAATTATAACCTATCATTGCAGAATAATTAAGAGTATTAACGGCACCATAACTTTTTCTTATACTTTTATCTCCAAATTTATTGAACGCTTTTTCTTTGTAGTCAAACTGAACAAGAACCTCTGCCGCAACATACAGATATTTATCGTCGGCAATATTTCCATATTTTAATCCAAGTGGAATACTAATGGAATAGGCACGGTTTTTTACTTTTTGATTTATGGTGTCATTTGACTTGTAAATGAACCCAACATTTTTAATGCCGACGCCAGTATATACTCCGAAGTGCGTATTGAAATCTTTATGTGCTTGTATGGTGTAGTTTGCAAAGGGCGAAAATCGTACGATGCTTTTCATGCTATTGCCTGCGCTATCTTCCAAAATACCAACTTGTAACAACGTCTTGTTCTCAAAAACACCATATATTTTTTTATTTACTTGTGCTAAAATAATTGTTTGAAAACTCAGTAGGATTAAAATTAGAAGTAAACTTTTTTTCATGCGCGTATGTGTACGTTATATCTATGTAAATTAACGGTTTTAAAGACATATTTCAAGTAATTTAGGTAACTTTGTAGCCTAATAATTCATTCTATATGCCAATTCCAATACTTCAATTAAAAAAGGGTAAAGAACGTTCCATTAATAATCGCCATCCATGGATTTTTTCAGGCGCTGTTGCAAAACTCCCAAATGAGGAAGAAGGAACAATTGTATTGGTAACAGATTTTGAAAATAAGAACTTATGTTATGGCTTTCTTTCTCATAAAAGCCAAATCGTTTGTAGATTATTTGAGTGGGATAATTTATCGGAAGATGTATTAAGCGATGCATATTGGGCTACTAAAATTAAAAATGCATTTTTACTAAGATCCACTGTTATTAATAAAGACACAACCAATGTGTATCGCTTGCTACATGCGGAAGGTGACTTCTTCCCAGGCATTATTGCGGATGTATACGGCGAAGTGGTTGTTTTACAAATACTCATAAAAGGTGTTGAAAAACTTGTCCCTGCTGTTAAGCAAGCGTTGATAGAAATCGGTTTTAAACATATTTATATTAAAGCGAAAACTTCTTCTACTGTATTAGAGGATATCCGTACGGGTAGTGCCTGGCTTGAAGGTGGAGTGGAAGTGCCAGTATTGGTAAAAGAAAATAATGTAGCTTTTGAAGTTGATTTTATTGACGGACAAAAGACAGGTTTTTTTGTCGATCAACGAGACAATCGAGAGTTACTTAAAACCTATTCCAAAGGAAAAAATGTATTAAATACGTTTTGTTATACAGGCGGCTTCAGTGTGTATGCTGCAGCTGGTGGCGCAGCCTTGGTTGATTCTGTAGATATCTCTAAAGATGCAGTTGCTTTGGCGGGTAAAAATATGGAATTGAATTTCCCCGCTTTCAATCACAATACCATTGCTGCAGATTGCTTCGATTTTTTAGGCGAAATAGAAAAGGATCACTATGACATCATTGTACTAGATCCACCTGCTTTCGCTAAATCAGCAAAGGCTGTTGCCAATGCCTGTAGAGGATACAAACAAATTAACTTAAAGGCATTTCGTAAAATTAAAAAAGGCGGCTTGGTATTTACGTATTCATGCTCCCAAAATATTGACAAAGATCTGTTTCAAAAGATTGTTTTTGGTGCAGCAGCAGATGCTCATAGAAACGTGCGCATCATACACCAAATGCATCAGCCTGCGGATCACCCAATAAATATTTATCATCCCGAAGGTGAATACTTAAAAGGTTTGGTTCTTTACGTTGAATAATAAAAAAGATTTTTTGTTAAAAAGGATCGTGCACTTCTAAATAATTTATTTTGTTTGCCAAGCTACTATCAATTAAAGTAGTTTGGCGAATGGAAAACCCTTCTAGTAACAACTTGCTTTCTTTTACATTCATTTTTTTTAATGAAAAATAACATTCCGCACGCATGTTCGTGGATTCGGAACTATCATTTAGTATCTGATTTAATTTATCAATTGCGGCAGTATACGATAAAACCCCGAGGCCTCTGGCGGCTTGCTCTCTTGTATAACTACTTTCACTTGATAAATGATCGAATAGAAATGGTCCAATGCATTTTCCTGCATCTTGAACAGGCTCTAAATATAATCCCTTGCTTACCTCTTGATTTAGGAAAATCTCAAAATAATTTTTTCCTATAAAAGGAGAAAAGAAATAACTACTTAACATATAAAATAATACCCCAAGGCCTATAATACAAAGAGACAGCATTCGTTTTACATCAAATAAGACAAACGCAAGTCCAACAATATTTATACTAACGACAGAAATATAATACCGAATCAAAAAAAGTTTATTGCAAGCAGAAATGATGGATTGAATGCGTATTGAAGGAATAGCTTTCCAGATATAATTACTTGGGTCGGTAACTACCCACCAAAAAATAAAAAGGAGTATATTTACTATAAGGGCTACAAAGCCAATCAGTACATATTTTTTAAAAGTGATGCCTTGCATACATTGGTTATAAGTGAATAAAGATAGAAAAGCGAAATCATTTAAGCACTATTTTTGTTAAAATTGAAATGAATTATGGATAGTATAATGAGAAAGTTTGTATTTATATGCCTTTTATTGCTTGGGTTTTTAAGCACCAAGCAGGGCGTAGCTCAAAATTTGGAAGGCGAAACAGAATTAGTAGTGCGTTCTACAGAAAGCATCTATTCTGCAGTTGACACCACTGAAAATTATGTAGTTGCATTTAAAACGAAGTCACAGTATGAATGTGTCTTTTATAATGCAAACCATAAAAAAATAGGAACAGCAATTTTTACAATTCCTTCAAATCAAAAAAAGGACACGTATTTAGGAATAGAATTAAACAAAGACACCTGTTCTATATATACGTTAAATCTACGTTCCAATCAAATTACCCAATTCAACGTTGCCCGATCTGGAGGCAACCTAAATAGTAAGATTATAGGCCAAATCACCTATTCAGAAAAATTTTTAAAATGTGTATTATTGAATGGTGAATATTATATACTCACAGCAACTCAAAATAAAAACCAAATAGATGTGTATGCAATCAAGAATCATGCACTAGTTAAAAATACCTATTTAATTGACATGCCAGACTTTTATAAAAGGCTAAGTTCAGGAAATCAATTATTAAATGAAGACAGAACGACCGTTGTTGGTATCGATGCAATAAATTATGACATTGAAAACAATGTAAAATCTGCACGAGCTACTAAGAAGATTTACAGTTTTGAGAATAACATATATTTGATTTTTGATGATGCCGATTTCTCTCACGTGGTTAAATTAGATTTAGAAACAAACGTAGCACGTTATAAGCAATTTGCATACAGCTTAGATTATGGAAATACTTCTTTTAAAAAACAAGGGAACTCTTTTTTGTACAAGAATACCTTGTTTCGAGTGACGATGAGCATGGAACAAATGTCTTTAATTGCAATGGATATAGAGAGCAATCAAAGTTATGTAACGTATTATGCGACTCCACACATGCCAATGGATTTTAAGAACGGCCCCATTATTCAAGAGAATAGCGGCGACAATACTAGAATCATTGATGACAATGCTACCTTTTTCAAAAAAGCACTTGCAGGTAATTTAAGTATTGCAGTGAACCTTAAAGACAGTTCTTACATTGTAGAAATTGGAAGTTTTGAAGAGATGGTAACGAATAACAATTATAATAATCCATCCTCTGGCAGGCCAACAATCTCTATGGGAATGGGAATGGGTATGGGCATGGGAATGGGTGGTGTTGGCATGGGAATGGGAAATATGGGCATGGGTATGGGGAACGGCATGGGCATGGGCGGCGGCATGGGTGGCTATGGATATGGGGGCTCTCCATATAATAATTATGGCTGGGATTCTCCAGGTTACTACAATGGTTATAATGGGTATTATCCTTACAATAGCTCCTCAACATCCATACGTACTGTGTATGTGCACTGCATGTTAGACTCTACTACATACAAACACCAAATTGGTATCGTTCCTATAACCTTACGCGAACGGGTAAGTAATTTTGAGACTGAAACCTTTAAAGAAAGCAAACCTGAATTAATCCGTGTTATTGATTTTAAAAACCACATTATTATTGGCTACATCTTGCCAAATAAAAAAGCATTTAGGCAATACTCATTTTATAAGTAATTGACTATTAAATCAATAGTTTTTATAAATGATTTTAAAAGGAATTATAATGAAAGTTTACAATTTGCGGTTACCTATCCATTCTTAGAGGTATAAATAGACAATAGATAACACAAATTCCAATTTAAATTCCTGTTAGTAGAAAAGCGGCATACTCCCAATGTGCCGCTTTTTTTATTGCAAAAACTTTAAAGATCGGATTTCTGCAGTTATTTCTCCCTCTAATTGTAAAAATATAGGTTCCGGACAGTCGATAAAAAACTGTAAACCTCTACTTGCAGGATGGATGCCATTTATAATGATGAGTCGATGTTTTACATCTTTTTCATCTAAATAGAATGCCCAGTAACCAATCGCATAGGGCAACCTTAGTAGCCCGTCACTAGAAGTAATGGTTTTAACTATTTTAAAATCTTTCTTTTTTTTAAATGCAGCTAAAGAAGCTAGAGAATAATTTTTAATGGTTGTTGGTATAATTTTTTCGACCAAGCACGATTTTGTAGCTATATAGATGCCTCCAGAATCAGAGGTGATTGCTTCGCGGCTGAAATTATAAACTTGTATATTTCTTTTTTTGTCAATGTGAGATGTTGTTTTGCTCCATTTGTTAGTAGCTTTAAACGTTATCGTTTGCCCATAGGTGTGGGATAGTAATCCATCTTCTTGTGCAAGAACATTAAAGCAAAACAAAAACAAACTAGTATAAAGTAATATTCGCATTATTTATCAGATATAATATGAACCCAGCTCTTACAGCAATCGCCATAAGGTGCGCAAACTAAGTAATAATATACACTTGTTGAAAGACCATCCCCACAAAATTCATTTTTATAGGAATCAGCCTTAAATACTAGGCTATTCCATGGGTTGTATACTTCAACTTTCCAGCCTGGATATAGTCCAACAATTTCAAAACAATCATTTTTACCATCTTGATTTGGCGTAAATAGATTTGGGATAAGAACATCGTCGATTTTCACCACGCCAACTTCTGTTGCGGAACAAAAATCATTGTATACATTTAATACAATTGGGTAAGAACCTCCTTTATTGTATTCATGAATTGGAGAGTTTTCTTTTGAGGAAGACCCATCACCAAATGTCCAAAAGTAATTAAGCGGGCCTGTGCTTGGATTGCTCAAACGCACAGTAGGCTTGCCGTTACAAGAGGTCATATTTTCCCAATTTACACCTTTGGCTAACGTTGCAACCTGTATCGTTAGCGTATCATTGTATTTGCAACCATTCTCATCTACCACATTTAAATAATAGGTGCTTTTTTTCGTTGGAAAAAAACCTGCATCACATGCCTGAGGATCTGTAATAGAAGTTGATGGAGACCATGTATAGGTATAATTTGGCATACACGAGTTCAGTATTTTTATGGTGTCGCCCAAGCAGATAGTTGTATCTGTTAAATTAATACCAATGCTAGGTAACGGAAGAATGGTTATTATTTTCTCTGCGGTGTCTTTACTAGTACACGTGGTTAAATCTGTTGCAATGAGTTTTGCGATATAAGAACCTGGTTTTTTATAATAATGAACAATAGGGCCAGGGCCATTTATTTTTGTTCCGTCTCCAAGATCCCATTCATAAGCAACACCTCCTAAACTTGCATTTGTAAATGTTACGGCTTCTCCTGCACACCTAGGAGGACTTGAAGTAAAATCTGCGCGCAAGTTAGATAAGTCGTATTTGAAGCATGCATTATTGCAATTAGTACTTCCTTTTATCGAGCCATCTGTAACAGGAAATTTTGATGTGGAATATTTCCTTGTCTTACAGCTTGCACAAACAGATTGATATACAATTCCATTTTTGTCAAACCTGCTTGTTCCGCCATCAACATGGTCATCTTCTCCAAAGCCGCCGTAGTATGTTGCATACAATAAACTCTTAAATTCCTTTTCTAAAACCATTAAATAAAAATCAGAACCATCGGTTTTATTATATAGAGCATTTGCTGTAATAGGTAAATTATGTGTATAGCCTCCAAGATAGTTGTCTGAGTAACTATTAATATTACCTCCCCAACCAGAAATTAATAAATTGTCACAATTATTAACCAAAAAGGCAGTTGGAACTATACAAATGGCATTGGCATCGTTGCCAATAGTTGTTGATAATAATGCTACACTTAAATTGGGATTAATTTTCTGAATGAATTGCCCGGTTGAAAGTTGACCATAAACATTAGGAGACATAAGATAATCTCCTTGGGTTTGACCTAAGACATATATATTTTCAGCAGCATCTAATTGAATAAAGAAACATTGATCGTATGAATCAGTACCAACATAGGTTGCATTTAATAGAGTTGTTCCATCGCTACTTATGTGCGCAATAAAACCATCTGTAATATCGGTCGCAATCATCGTTTTTTTAAACCCGGATGAAGCTCCAGGGAAATTTTTACTGGTTGTCCCTCCTGTGATGTAAACGCTTTTATCTGACGCTACTCGTATAGAATATCCTGCATCGTAATCATCTCCGCCAACAAACGTATTCCAAATCATTGTACTTAAGTCAGGCGACATCTTGCAAACATACGCATCCATTTTTCCATTAAATGTTTTGTCATATCCAGGAACAGACATATTTATGATGTTTGCAGAATTCGTTTTAGAAACGATGTATACATTATCAAGTTCGTCACAATAGATCTCTCCACGTAATTGATCTCCATAATTTCGAGTTACAGGATCAAACTCCAGACTTAAACCATCTAGACTATCACCACCAATAAATGTAGAATAAGATAAAGCATTTCCATTTTCACTAAGAGCACAGACAAATAAATCACTTCCATGATCAAAATAAATAGGATCACTTTCTCCAAAAGGCATTGAAAACTTTCCACCATTGAAAATTTCATCATATGCACCAGTAGTAGTTGGGAAAGCAATTGGTTTATGGGAAGTTGTATCTGCAAGACCGTCCGAACTTGTTACACCAAATAAAACGAGTTCATTTTTACTATTTACAATACAACTGCTTGGCATATCTGTTTCTGATCCCCCCAAATATGTAGCATATAATAAATTGCCTACAGGATCAAATTTCATAATGGCAATATCGGGATCAAATTTATAATTTTTTATAATAGAAATAGAATCAATATAATATGTAGTATCCTGTTTATGAACATAAAAAATAGTATCATTTGCCGCCCTTTCCTTGTAACCATTATAATTTATTTGGTAGGAACCAACAGTTGAGGGATAACCCATATCGAAAGTAATTCCAACCATGTATGTATTGCCATCGTCATCATAGGTTGCAGAATTACCCCAGTTATCAGCAGTAGAACCTGAGTAGGTAGAAAAAATTAATTGTGGGTCAATCACTAAAGGGAATTTTTTATTGTAGCCTTTCGGAAAATCAAAACTTAACACATTATTTGTTAATCTAAAAGAACAGGCTACTTGAATGTTTTTACCATTTATTTCTTGATAAGCAAAAGGCTTTTGTTCATAGAAATCTTTGATGGAGGTTTCAATGATTAATTCACCATTTTTCAAATACACACTATCAATCCCATTATATTTTAATTGTATGGACGCAACGTTTGCGCCAGGCTGCAAATGAAATTCATATTTAAATCCTGTTTCTTGTCCAAAACAAACTAAGGATGTTTTTGGGTAAATATCATTCAATATTGTTTTAGAATAGGCGTGAACATTAGACCCCCACTTACTTTTATCATTCCCTTTAAAATAATTGTAGTTATAAGTTGTTGGATCTACTCCTTGGGTGGATGAAATAGGAGAACAACCAATAAACTCAACTTCGTATGCATGCGCCTGTATGGAACTTTTTTCGGTTCCTTTATCATCTATGATGACACGTTCTTGACTCGAAGAATGGTAATCATCATCGGAGCCATGTGCATGATGACCAGCCATTGCCGCTTGATCATAAAAATTAAATAAAAATCGATTCTTTTCAATATATAACTGCCCAGAAGGAATCTCAGAACGATACAATACATTGTTGTCCCATTGGCCTTTGTTTTCTACAAATAGGCCCCCTTTCATTTTCTCTGGGGCGAATTGAGCGCTTGAAGAAAAGGATAGAAGAAACAGGCAAAAAACTAAAAATAGGTTATTACGGTTCATATAGCTGTATTATAAATTATAAGAATATGACATCTTCAATTACTTTATCCCCTGCAGCTGTATTAAGTAACTCAACAACCTTATGTTTTGATTGATTTAGTTCGCTTTTTAAGGGCGCTGAGGATAAATGAATATATAGTTTTTTATTTCGGATATATAAATTGGTGGTTCTCTTAGCTATCGGAGCACCCATGATCTTTTCCCAATTTTGTATGATATAGCTTTCTTTGTATTTGTTGCGCACACGCAATTGGTCCATCCAATGATCAATGGCATCACCAATGCTTAAGGAGTCTCTTTTTCTTTTAAAATAATCTTTTTCGTATTTTTCGTTCATATACTTAAGAAGTTGAAGAAGGTAAATTACTAAGAGAAATACTACCTTGATCTATTATAAACATACGAAAATCTTTCGAATTAGACTTGAAAAAAATACTAGAGCGATCTGGGCGTGCATCAGAGATAAATAATTGACCGTGAACATGCTTTTGGACTAATGCAATGAGTTTTTCTATACGTATGTCATCTAATTTGTCAAAAATATCATCCATTAACAAAATCGGTGCATGGCCCGTACATGCCTTTAAAAGTTCGTATTGGGCTAATTTTAAAGCGATAACAAAGGTTTTTTGCTGCCCCTGAGAACCGTATTGTTTGATTGCTTCAGAATTAATAATAAACTTAAAATCATCTTTGTGTACGCCTTTATTGGTGCGTTGAAGTATTAAATCTTTTGAGTATGAATCCTGATATATTTTTTCAAAATTAGGGTCCAATACCTTGGTTTCATACTCAATATGCGTGTTTTCGTATTCTGGGGATAAAAGTGAATAATACTCCTGGAAAATAGGCAATAAACGTTGTAAGTAAGAAGCACGCTTTTGGGCGATGATAGTGCCTGATTGCATTAGATTGTGATCGTATGCATCCATTAAAATACGATCAATGAAACGGCCTTCAGCAGCTAGTTTCAACAAGGCATTGCGTTGTTTTATAAAGTGTGTATATCGTATTAATGCTTCTAAATAAATGGGATCCGCTTGTGAAAATAAACTATCAAAAAATCGTCTTCGATCTTCTGACCCATTTCGGATTAAATCTGTATCGTGTGGTGTAAGAACAATTGCGGGAAATTTGCCAATATGTTCCGAAAGTTTGTGGTAGGGTTTTTTATCTACGGTGAAATTCTTCTTTTTTCCGTCAAAATCGTACTGGAGCTTATATTCTTTTGAATTTTCTTTAAACCAGCCTAAAGCCGAAAAATACCCTTGATTGGTATGGATCATTTGCTGATCATTCATTCCTAAGAAGCTCTTAGTCAAACACAAACAATAAATTGCATCCAATAAATTAGTCTTCCCGCTACCATTTAAACCTGCCAATAGATTGATTTCCTTGGAGAAGCTCAGCTCCAACTCGGAATAGTTCTTAAAATTTAGCAGACTTATCTTTTCAATATACATGAATTTTATTTATTTTAGCTCTTCAAAGTATACTGTTAAACAGCACAAACAAGAAGAGATGGCAAGTGTTAAAGAAAAAGGGAAGGATAACACTAAAACAAAGGTAGAATCCACAGGAGCATTTACCAAAGAAACATACCTTTTCTGGTATGAAAAAATGCAATTGATAAGAAAATTTGAAGAAAAAACGGGTCAGCTTTACGGTCAGCAAAAGATTAAAGGCTTTCTTCACTTATATATTGGTCAAGAAGCGTGTGCTGCAGGTGCAGTATCGGCGTTAAAAAAAGGCGATCATTACATCACTACATATAGAGATCATGGTCAACCATTGGTTTTAGGAACAGATCCTAAAAAAATAATGGCTGAGATGTATGGCAAAGCAACTGGCACCTCTAAAGGTAAAGGCGGATCGATGCACATCTTTGATAAAGAAGTGAATTTTGCAGGCGGTCATGGTATTGTAGGTGGACAAATTCCATTGGGTGCTGGATTGGCTTTTGCAGAAATGTATAAAGGTACCGACAACTTATGTATTTGTTATATGGGCGATGGTGCAGTGCGTCAAGGTGCATTACACGAAACATTTAACTTAGCGATGTTGTGGAATATCCCAGTTATATTTGTAATCGAGAATAATGGGTACGCAATGGGCACTTCTGTGCAACGTACTTCTAACGTTACAGAATTATATCAAATTGGCGAATCATACGATATGCCTTCAGAAGCAGTAGATGCAATGAGTGTAGAAGAAGTACACTTATCAGTAGCTCGCGCTGCTGCTCGTGCAAGAAGCGGTGGCGGACCAACATTGTTAGAATTTAGAACGTACAGATATAAAGGACACTCGATGTCTGATCCGGCTAAATACCGCACAAAAGAAGAATTAGATTCGTATAAAAATCAAGATCCGATTCAGCAAGTACGTGAAACAATACTTTCTAAAAAATACGCTACGGAAGCAGATTTAGATGCAATTGATGCTCAATTAAAAGCAACAATTGAAGAAGCCGTTAAGTTTGCAGAATCGTCTCCATATCCTGATGCTGCAGAAGCATATACAGATGTGTATACACAAACAGACTATCCATTTATAACAGAATAAAACAGATTACTTTTTAAACACTATAATGGCTGAAATAACCGAAAAAAGTGCTCCTAAAAAAGCACAACCTGCACTTGCTAAAAAAACAAACATGTCTGCTGAAGAATTAGTTGAAAAATACAAAAAGCCTGTACTTATTGGTATTGTTGCGCTTGTTGCCTTAGTTGGCGCATTTACATTTTATAAATACAATCAATCTGAAAATAATGCGGTTGCACAAACCGAGATGTATCAAGCAGTATTCTTCTTTGAACAAGATTCATTAGAAATGGCTTTGAAAGGAATTCCTGCAAAAGAAGTTAAAGGCTTACAAGAAATTGCCGATGAATATTCTGGGACAAAAGCGGGCAACCTTGCTGCATTTTATACAGGAGTTATTTATTTGAAACAAGCTAAGTTTCAAGAAGCAATTGATTACCTAGGGAAATTTGATTCCAACGAAGGAATTTTACAAGCACGTGCTTGGTGTTTAATGGGTGATGCATATTCAGAATTGGAAGATAATGACAATGCAGCTACGTATTACAAAAAAGCATCTGAATATAAGCCGAACGAGCAAATTACACCTGCTTATTTAATGAAATTAGGTTTGGCGTATGAATTGAAAAGTGATTGGAAAGCTGCAGCTGCTGCATATGATAAGATCATTAAAGATTTTCCTCAGTCTCAAGACGTAACGGATGCTAAGAAGTATAAAGCGAAGGCAACAGCCTCCCTTTCTGTTTCGGAATAAATCAATCAAAATAACGAAAGTGAAAAGGGATAAAGCAAAACGTTTTATCCCTTTTGTTGTATAAAACAAAAATATGTCAAGCGCAGATAAAAATTTAAGTAGTTATTCGGGACAAATCCCCAACCTTTCTTCAAAAACGTTTGGTATTGTTGTAGCAGAATGGAATGAAGAAATAACAGAAGCGTTGTATGAGGGAGCAATGGAAGTACTTACAAAGCACGGCATTCCCAAATCAAACATCATTCGCACAAATGTGCCGGGTACGTTTGAATTAAGCTTGGGCGCGCAATGGTTGGCATTAGAAGACAAGGTTGACGCAGTAATATGTTTGGGCTGCGTTATTCAAGGCGAAACACGACACTTTGATTTTATCTGTCAAGCGGTAGCAACAGGTATAACAGAAGTAAATTTAAAATACAACAAGCCTGTTATCTTTGGGGTATTAACAACAGATAACAAGGAGCAAGCTTTCGATAGAGCAGGCGGAAAACATGGCAATAAAGGCGATGAAGCAGCAATTACTGCGTTAAAAATGTTAGCGCTAACAAAATAAATTAAGTAAAACAATTTAGAAATAATAGATAATGAAAGTTTTAAAATTCGGTGGCACATCTGTAGGTAAGCCAGATCGTATGCACTCTGTTGCAAAATTAATATCATCTACTCCAGATATAAAAGTAGTTGTATTATCAGCCGTTTCAGGCACTACGAATGCACTCGTAGACATATCTAATAAATTAACTAAAAAAGATACGAAAGCTGCTGAAGAAGCTATAGCAAACTTATTTGGTCCTTATAAAGCTTTTGTTGAAGAACTATACAGCACAGCTGAAGGGAAATCAAAAGGCCATGCTATTGTTAAAACATACCATGATCTAATTAAATCATACGTTGGAGCAGCAAACTTTGGCGACAAAGAAACACGCTTGTTTTTAGCTCAAGGAGAAATTATTTCCACAAACTTGTTCCAAGAATATTTGTCTGAACAAGGTTATTCATCTGCATTATTGCCCGCACTGGAGTTTATGAAAACGGATGCGGACAATGAACCGATGTTGGATTATATTGAAACAAAGTTAAATGAGCAGTTGGCAAAACATCCAAATAAAAGTCTGTATATCACACAAGGGTATGTATGTTTAAATTCGGATAATGAAGTTGACAATTTGAAACGTGGAGGTTCTGATTATACCGCGACTCTAGTAGGTGCAGCATTACAAATGGACGAAATTCAAATATGGACAGATATTGATGGGATGCACAACAACGATCCTCGTATCGTAAAGCGTACATTCCCAATACCGGAAATATCGTTTGATGAAGCAGCCGAGTTAGCATACTTTGGAGCCAAAATTTTACATCCAACATGTATACGTCCAGCACAAGTACGTAAGGTTCCTGTACGTTTATTAAATACGATGCATCCAGAGCAAAAAGGTACTGTAATAAACAATAGACCTGCAGATAGAGATATTACAGCAATTGCCGCTAAAGATGGCATTACAGCGATCAAAATCAAATCGAGCAGAATGTTGCAAGCACACGGCTTTTTGAGAAAAGTATTTGAGATTTTTGAGAAGTTTAAGACTTCAGTAGATATGATTACAACTTCTGAAGTTGCAGTTTCTTTGACAATTGATGATGCTAAAAATTTAGATTTGATTATAGCAGAATTGAAAGAATTTTCAAATGTTGTAGTTGATTTAGACCAAACGATTATTTGTGTAGTTGGTAATTTTGGCAGAGGTAAAGTTGGCACAAGCAAACGATTGTTTGATGCTTTAGAACATACACCAGTACGTATGATTTCGTATGGCGGTAGTCTATTTAACATATCCATATTGATAGATGGAAATTCTAAAAATGAAACTTTAAATGTATTAAACGAGAAATTGTTTTTTCATGAAGAAGCAGTGAAATAGTTTCCAGGGACTAGTTACTAGTTTCTCGACAATAAAATAAAAAAATAGCCTCATATCCGTTCAGGATTTATGAGGCTATTTTTTAAGACCAAGCGCATATTTTCAACTTCTAGAAACTAGCACCTGGAAACTAGTCACTAGATCTCAACATATCCCAAACCAAATCGGCTTCAAAACCTCTAGAAATTAAGTAAGCTGCAATTTTGTATGTTTTTTGGTAGGGATTTTTTAGATGTATTTCAGAATTTTTTTTGTCAATAATGCTGGAGATTGTCGCCACATAATCCTTTTCTTCAATTTCTTTTAAACCGGATTTAATACAATATGGGCTTAACCCTTTCATTTCCAGGCTTTTTATAATTTTTATACGCCCCCATTTCTTAATTCTGAATTTTCCGCCTGCATATGCCTTTGCAAAACGTTCTTCATTTATAAAATTATCCTCAATTAATTTTACAATAAATGCTTCAACTTCATCGGTTTTTATGCCATATTCGTATAACTTTAGACGAACTTCTTGGTGAGTGCGTTCTTGGTATGCGCAAAAGGAAGCAATTTTTACAAATACTTGAGCAGAGGTGTAAGCTTTTTCAGTTTTTGTGGTTGCCATTTTGTGTGTTGTAACTTTAGATTTAATATCGTTGACAAATAAAAAGACATTAGCAATTTTAATGACAGCAAATGGAGTCTCGAGCTTTGCTCAAGGTTTCACGATGATGTCTATTCCCTATTATTTCAATACCCATAACAACTATTCGTATTTTAGTTTATGCTTGACTCTTATTACCCTAGCTTCTTTGTTTTGGGCATTATATGCAGGCTCAATCATTGATGGTTTCAATCGTAAAGATGTCTTTTTAGGTACAAATTTTATTGGTGGTATTGTTATTTTATCTATCGCTTCTTTGGGATTTAAAGAAGGCGAACTCACGAATATATTAATAATATTGGTTTATGCATTAACCATGTTTGGATATGTAATTCACTATCCAAATTTATATGCTTTTTCACAAGAACTTTCAGACCCAAAAGATTATACTAAAATAACTTCTTTGATTGAAATTGTTGGGCAGTCGGCCGTTATGGGCTCCGCAATCATGGGCACGATGCTACTCGAAGGGGTTAAAAATATTCATGTTCCGATGACAGACATTGTATTTTCACTAGAGAAGTGGAAAATTCATGAAATATTTTTGTTTGACGCAATTGCCTATTTTATTTCTTTTTTAATCATTTTATTGATTAAATATTCTCCAAATATGAAACTTGTAATTTCAGATGAAGGTTCGTTATACGAACGTCTGAAGACGGGTTATATGTATTTACGAAACAATCAATTAGTAGCACTATTTGGTATTTGTTCGTTCACTATCTTTATAGTAGTGTACATCGAACAATTTGCATTAATGACTCCGTATGTTCTGAACCATTTGAAAGAAGGAGCGCCCGTGTTAGGACTTACAGAAATGATGTATGGCTTGGGTGCATTGTTTTCTGGGGTTATTATTCAAACCCTCTTTAGCAAAATGCCTGTTTTAAAATCTATTATATTATTAACATTCGCAACGGGTGCTATATTCTTGTTGAGTTCAATGACCTGCGCTGTAATTATATTTATAAATGTTGCTTTCTTAAAAGGGTTTACGAATGCAAGTTCTCGTATTTTCAGAGTGACGTACTTGTTTTCATTGATCCCAAATGAATTAGCAGGAAGAGTAAATAGTTTCTTTAACGTAATGAATACGATATTTAGATTGCTATTCCTTTCTATTTTCACACTGCCATTCTTTATGGAAGGCTCAAACGTCACCTATGCATATGCGATTTTAGCTGGATTTTGTTTTTTTGCCGGCGTAGTCTTTTTGATTTATTACAAGCAATTCTCGCAATTGACAGAAAGCATGACTCCGAATGAAGACAAACATTGATATGACCACAGCTCAATTGGTTTCTGTTGTGCATGGACAGTTTTCAAGACTTCACAAGCCGGAAACAATTATAAAGCAATTATTAATTGACAGTAGAAAATTGATGGCTCCCGAAGGAGCTGTTTTTTTTGCTATTAAGGGCAAGCATCACGATGGTCATGATCACGTACAAGATTTATACAACAGAGGTGTTCGGTTTTTTGTTATTGAGCACGGAATCGATGAGGAACAATTTCCGGAGGCTACGTTTATTTCTGTTGCATCAAGCATTGAAGCGTTACAAAATTGTGCTGCATACAGAAGAGCACATTTCTCTATTCCTATTATTGGTATTACAGGAAGCAATGCCAAAACAATTATTAAGGAATGGCTGAGTCAATTATTAAGCTTGGATTATGCTGTTGTTAAAAGCCCTAGGAGTTATAATTCTCAAGTAGGTGCGCCCCTCTCAGTGTGGGCAATCAATGAACGACATCAAATAGGTATTTTTGAAGCGGGGATTTCAACTATACATGAAATGGAAGCCTTAGAAAAAGTTATAAAGCCAACAATTGGAATTTTTACAACCATAGGTTCTGCACATGACGAAGGCTTTAAGAATCGTACAGAAAAAATAAAAGAAAAATTAAAACTATTTACGAATTCTGATATTGTAATTTTCTGTAAGGATCACGAAGACATACGTTCAGCTTTGACAGAGAATACTGCCATCGCAACTTATAGTTGGTCCTTAAAAAACGAAGCAGATGTTCAATACACATTTATAAAAAAAGAAGGAAGAAATACAGTTTTAAAAGTTCTTTGTAAAGAAAATGAAGCAATTTTAACTATTCCTTTTTTGGACGATGCATCCATTGAAAATGCCTTACATGTTGCAACTACGTTATTGTATTTAGGGTATTCTATTGCGGATGTTTCAAGAAAAATCGTGCAATTGAAACCCATAGAAATGCGATTGGAGTTGAAGGAAGCAATCCATAATTCTTATGTGATTGACGATTCATATAATAATGATTTAGCAGGCTTAACCATTGCCTTGGACTTTTTAGATCATGTCACTCAAACAGATAAAAAAACACTCATTCTTTCAGATGTGTTAGAGTCCGGCTTGCAGGCAGAAGCATTGTACAAAAGTGTCGCCGCTGTATTAAATGCCATTAAGCTAGATAAAGTAATAGCGATTGGTTCAGGCATAAAGGAATTAAAGAAGTGGTATCATAAGCCTTGTTTTTATTATGAAGACACAGAAACATTCATTTCAAATTTGTCAACGTTCTCAATTGACAAGGAAGTTATCTTAGTAAAAGGTGCTCGTACATTTCATTTTGAAAAAATTGTTTCACACTTGCAATACAAACTACACGAAACGGTTCTAGAAATTAATTTAGACGCATTGATTCACAACCTCAATGTATACAGAAGTAGGCTGAAACCAAATACCAAAATCATGTGTATGGTTAAAGCGCTTTCTTACGGAAGTGGTGGTTTTGAAATTGCACAGTTATTGCAATATCACGGCGTCGATTATTTGGCGGTTGCATATGCGGACGAAGGTGCTCGATTACGTGAAAATGGAATCACCTTGCCGATTATGGTTATGAATCCAACCCGTTCAAGTTTTGATACCTTGATTCAATATCAATTAGAGCCTGAAATGTATGAGGCGAATTTATTAAATCAACTCATTGATTACGCAGTTTTAAATCAACTTCAAATAGGTATTCACTTGAAGTTGGATACAGGTATGAAGCGTTTGGGTTTTGAACAAAAAGACATAGTAAACCTTCTAAGCACATTGAAAAATGCACAAACAGAAGTACGTGTATTGTCTATGTTTACACACCTAGCGGCATCAGATGGGGAGGAGCACGATGCATTTACAGCGGAACAATTAAAAGCATTTGATTCTATTACGGAAGAATTAACAACAGTTGTCATACATCCTTTTTTGAAACATGCAGCGAATTCATCTGGCATCATGCGGTTCCCGCAGGCGCACTATAATATGGTGCGCTTGGGCATTGGTTTATATGGTGTTGAAAGTGCAGGCAAGTTTCAGCATGAGTTACAACCGATCAGTACATTCAAAACTCATATTTCCCAAATAAAAGAAGTCTCATCCACAGAAACGGTAGGGTATAGCCGTAAAGGGACCGTACAGAGTGCCTCAACAATCGCAACGGTTGCAGTTGGGTATGCAGATGGTTACGATCGCAGATTTGGCAATGGCGGCGGGATTGTAACAGTAAATGGAGTGCGCTGTCCAATTATTGGCAATGTTTGTATGGATATGTGTATGATTGACATTACCAATGCACAAGCAAAAGTTGGTGACGAAGTAATTCTTTTTGGCGAAAACCCAACGGTATCAGAGTTGGCAAAAAGAATCCAAACCATACCATATGAAATACTTACGAATGTTGGAGCGCGAGTTAAGCGCATTTTTTATTCAGCGTAGGTAAATAACTGAAATTTTTAAGGTAAAAGTCTGATTTAAATCAGCCATAAAAAATCTTTTTCTATTGGAGCATACGTATATGGGTTGTACCTTTGTTTAAATTAATTCTAAATAAGAATGACACCAGTAAAAACGGTTGCAGATTTACGAATAGGAGAAAAAGGAGTCATTTGTGACTTTACAGACGAAGAAACGTCCTTAAAACTATTGGAAATGGGCTGTTTGCCAGGTTGTGAAATTGAATTGGATTGTAAAGCTCCATTTGGCGACCCTATTTGCATTAAAGTTTGTGGTTATACGCTTTCCATGCGCCTAGCTGAAGCCTCCACCATTGTAATTTCTTAATAACTTCAATTATCATTTTAATATCCAGATGAAAAGATTAAAAGTAGCATTAATTGGCAATCCCAATGCAGGCAAATCCTCTCTTTTCAATTATTTAACTGGATTAAATCAAAAAATAGGCAATTTCCCAGGTGTTACGGTAGATAAGAAAACGGGAGTTTCTGTTTTAAGCTCTACTGTACAAGCCGATATTATTGACTTACCAGGAACGTACAGCATATATCCACGTTCTGTAGACGAACAAGTTGTTTTTGATTATTTAACCGAAACGCTTCGCAATGAGACGCCTGATATTCTGGTGGTAGTTGTTGATGCATCTAATTTCAAACGAAACTTATTATTATTTACCCAAGTTAAAGACTTAGGCTTTCCAGTGATTTTAGCATTAAACATGCTTGATTTAGCTAAGAAAGATGGCTTAGAATTTGACTTATTAGCACTACAAAGAGAATTAAATGTTCCGATTGTAGAAATCAATGCTCGGAATGGCAAAGGAGTTGACGCATTAAAAGCAGCACTCGTTTGTCCTGTGCATGTCGTACCAGATATTTTTTATAAATCTTCAGAAGTTGCTGGGCCCGTTGTTAGTTATATTCGCAGTCGCTTTAAAATTAAAAGCGATTATATGGCGTTGCTTTTAGCGCATCAACACCAAAAAACAACAATTTTAACAGACGACGAAAAAAAGGACATTTCTGAACTTGTTGCAAAGCATCATCTTCAAAGTAATTCGCTTCAATATAGAGAAACCTTGATGCGTTATGAAGCCATACATAACGTCATTCATAAAGTAATGAGTGAAGATGCGCGTCAGACAAAAGTTCGTTGGTCTAAAAACCTTGATAAGATTATAACGCATAAGGTTTGGGGGTATTTGATATTCTTAGTAATCTTATTTCTTATTTTTCAATCCATCTTTGCTTGGTCTGAATTGCCGATGGAATGGATTGAATTAGGCTTTGGAGCATTAAAAGGAGTAATTACAAATCTTTTGCCAAGTGGCTATTTGCGTGATTTTATCATTGAAGGTATTTTATCCGGCCTACAAGGTGTATTAATATTTATTCCTCAAATAGCATTCCTATTTGCTTTCATTGCCATTTTAGAAGAGAGTGGGTATATGTCGCGCGTAATGTTTATGATGGATAAAATTATGCGACCGTTTGGATTGAGTGGGAGAAGTGTGGTGCCTTTAATTTCAGGCGTTGCTTGTGCAGTGCCAGCAATTATGGCTACGAGAAGCATTGAAACGTGGAAGGAGCGTTTAATAACCATTATGGTTACACCTTTAATAAGTTGTTCTGCTCGTATTCCTGTGTTTACAGTTTTAATCGGATTGATGATTCCGGATACAAAAATATTAGGCATATTTAATCTTCAAGGTCTGGCTTTAATGGCGTTTTATCTACTAGGGTTTTTTATGGCTTTGGTAAGCGCATGGTTCTTACATAAATGGATGGGTGGTAATTTTAAAACCTATTTTATCATGGAATTTCCAACATATAAATTGCCGCGTTTTAAAAATGTCGCAACATCTATTATAGAAAAAGTTAAAACATTTACGTTTGAAGCAGGTAAAATAATTATAGCAATTTCAATCATCTTGTGGGTGTTGGCAACATTTGGACCTAAGGATGATATGCAAAAAGCTGAAGATTCAATCAGTAAAAATAATTTAAGTACGGAGGCGTATGAAAATGAAGTTGCGTCTGCAAAATTAGAAGCATCGTATGCGGGTCAATTTGGAAAATTTATAGAACCTGGAATTAGACCATTGGGCTATGATTGGAAAATAGGGATTGCCTTAATTACTTCATTTGCAGCAAGAGAAGTATTTGTAGGTACCATGGCAACCATTTATAGTGTTGGAAATACCGATGACGAACTTTCAGTGCGCGAATCGATGAAGAACCAGAAAGACGAAAACGGAAATATGTTTTATACCAGCGCACGGGCAGGTTCGCTATTGCTATTTTATCTGTTTGCCTTGCAATGCATGAGTACAATTGCAGTTGTATATCGAGAAACAAAAGGTTGGAAGTGGCCTATAATACAATTCGTATACATGTCGTTTTTAGCGTATGCGAGTAGTTTTATTTTTTATCAGTTGTTCAAATAAAAAAACTCTTTACAACCCATAATAAGGGATAGTAGAAGCACTTTTTAATACAGTTCAAAAAATTGGATTAATTTGTTAATATTTATTACATAATGAATATTAACAACTGCTTATGTCTTATATTAGAGTATATAAGACAATTTTATATGAGAATAGTAACATTATTTTCCATTTTATTTGCAACATTCACAGTATTTGGGCAAATAAATTCTGGAAGTCCAGCAATTCCTTTTGGTTCAAAAATAAGTGTGCTTGCAAACCCTTATGGGAATGGTATTGTGCCAACCAATTTGCCTACTGGCACTTATAACCCAGGCTCTGGGCAGTATGGTAAATCCCAAGATGCTGCAGACGCTTACACAACATGGAAAACAAATTATGTAGAAGCATGTGGAACCAATTTTAGAGTAAAATTTGATAATGCAGCTCAAACGGTTTCCGAAGGCATTGGTTACGGAATGTTAATTGCAGCATATGCAGGAGATAAAACATTATTTGATGGATTGTGGGGGTATTACAAAGCAAATTCAAACGGTAATGGGGTGATGAACTGGAGAACAGGCACGTGTACCTATGACCAAAATGGGGGGGCAACGGATGCAGATCTAGATGCTGCAATGGCACTATTGATTGCTAAGTGTCAATGGCCATCAGCTACAAGCCCCTACAATTATTCCAACGAAGCCACTACCTTAATTACGGCTATTAAAAATACAGAAATCCATAATACTTCTTTTCAAGCGATCAATGGTGATGGTTGGGGTTTTGGAAATAACTGCCGAAATCCGGGTTATCAAGCACCAGCATATTATAGACAATTTGCAGATCAAGTAACCTCACAAGCTACTACTTGGAACAGTGCAGTAACAGCTGCCTACACCTTAGTTAATGCGAATAGAAATACCACAACAGGTTTGGTAACAAATTGGTCTGATCAAAATGGTGTTGCAAATAATTGTAATGGCGGAGCTGTTGAATATGGATACGATGCATGTAGAAGCCCGTGGAGAATGGCAACAGATGTTTTGTGGTTTGGCAATAGTACTGCACAAACAAATTTTTGTATACCCATAGCCTCCTATGTTACGGGGAAAGGATCCAATGCAAGTGGTCCTGTCCCACAAGCAGGTGGAACTGCCACAGCAAATGAAGCTACTTTTAGCTCTATGTATGCAGCAGGTATTTGTGGCGCCAATGCTACGTATCAACCTATCATGAATAGTATGTACACCAAAACAGTAGGCACAGTAGATGACCTGCCAAGATATTTTGGAAATACATTACGCGTCATTTCATTATTCATGCAGACAGGTAATTTTTGGAAACCTTGTGTCGCTGCTCCATTAACAGTGAGTGTAGCATTGACAGCACCAACAAGTGGACAGACAGTGAATGAAGGTGATGCAATTACTCTTACAGCAACTGCTAGCACAAGTAATGGAACAATTACTAAAGTTGAGTTTTATAATGGCACTACGTTAATTGGCACAGCAACATCATCTCCCTATACGATATCGTGGACAGCTGTACCTGCAGGGACGAATCAAATACTAGCAAAAGCATATAATTCTGCAGGCGAAACAGCCGCAACTACTTCTGTGCCAATTTTAGTAGTTAAATCTGTTTACCAAACGGTAACTGCACCAACAATTGATGGCATTGCCGATGCTATATGGGGTGGATCAAATACATCCGCATTCTTAAATAATCTTATTGGTGGATCAATAAGCGGACCAGCGGATTTATCAGCGAATTATAAAGCCATGTGGGATGCAACTTATTTTTATTTATTAGTCGATGTAACAGACGATGTAAAAACAAATAATGGCGGTACAGATGTATATAATGATGATGCAGTGGAAGTGTTTTTTGATATTGGGAATTTAAAAGCTACCAGTTTTGGTGCGAAGGATTTTCAATATACGTTCAGATGGAATGACAATACCGTGTATGAATTAAATAATAAAACAACAGGCGTTACTTTCGGAAGAGTTAATAATCCAGCAGGCTATGTAATGGAAATGCGTTTCCCTTGGGCAACATTAACAGGATCTCCAGCAATCAACCAATTAGTAGGCTTTGATGTAGAGATAGATGATGATGACGATGGGGGTGGGCGCGATGCAAAAATATCGTGGGCTGCTTCGGCGGATCAAGCGTGGCAAAACCCATCCTACATGGGAACTGTAATTTTAAAAGGTGGATGTAACGCACCAGGTGTTGCAGGATCGATTTCAGGATTATCTGCTACATGTGCAGGCGCAACTGGAATTACATATTCTATTCTTCCAGCATCTGGCGCTACGAGTTATGATTGGACTGTGCCAAGCGGAGCTAGTATTACAAATGGCGCGAATACAAATTCAATCACAGTTAGCTTTGGTTCAGTAGGAGGTTCTGTATCTGTTAGTCCTAAAAATGCGTGTGGAAGTAGTGCAATCAGCGTTAAATCAGTATTGATAAATGCTATTGTAACTCCAGGTGTAACCATAGCAACTAGTCAAACGAGTATTTGTACAGGCATGAGTGTTACATTTACTGCAACACCAGTAAATGGAGGAACACCAACATATCAATGGAGGAAAAATGGGGTATCTATTTCTGGCGAAACAACAGCCAGCTATGTTGCATCTGGCATTTTGAACAACGATACCTTTGATGTTGTAATGACCTCCACTGCAAGTTGCGTTTCAACACCTACTATAACATCTACTCAAACAATAATAAGCGTTGCACCAACAGTTATACCAAGCGTAACAATAGCTGCTAGTCAAACAAGTATTTGTACAGGTACGAGTGTTACGTTTACAGCAACGCCAATAAATGGGGGAGCAGCGACATATCAATGGAGAGAGAATGGACCAGCCATGT
>NZ_CALMGQ010000135.1 GCF_937863595.1 uncultured Cytophaga sp. | reverse complement strand
ATTAAGAATGCAAAACCGTATTCTTCTGCAAGAGATGAGTATAACGGTACGGAAGGTGTATTTTTAGATGCGAATGAAAATCCGTATGGTTCGGTCATTAAAAAGAAAGTGAATCGGTATCCAGATCCTTTGCAGCGAGAAGTCAAAGAAAAGCTAAGTGAACTTAAGAATGTTCCAATAGAAAATATATTCTTTGGGAATGGGAGTGATGAACCGATTGATTTATTGATTCGTGCTACATGTAATCCTGGCAAAGATAGTATTTTGATTTTGCCGCCTACCTATGGTATGTATGAAGTTAGTGCAGGCATTAATGATATTGAACTCATCTCTGTTCCATTAACGAAAGAATATAATTTGGATGTCGACGCAATCTTAGCTGCTATAAAGCCAACTACTAAAATTATTTTCATTTGCTCTCCCAATAATCCAACGGGGAATTTAATGGATGAAGAAAAAGTGAAACAGATTATTATTGCATTTAAAGGCATAGTAGTCGTAGATGAAGCGTACATTGATTTTGCAACAAGTATCGGTTTTGTTCCTTTGTTGAACCAATACCCCAATCTTGTAGTATTGCAAACCTTCTCTAAAGCTTGGGGCATGGCAGCTCTTAGACTTGGTACTGCATTTGCTTCTCATGAAATCGTTTCCGTTTTAAATAAAATAAAACCACCGTATAATATTAATCTATTAACTCAAGAGTGTGCATTAGAAGCCTTGTCTAACGTGCAGTTAAAAGATGATATGGTAAAAAAGATTTTAAATCAACGTGAGTGGTTGCGTACTGAATTAACTAAACTTTCTGTTTGTTTAGAGTTATATCCTTCAGATGCCAACTTTATTTTAATGCGAACGGTAGACGGTAAGAAAGTATATGATTACTTAGTTGAACATTCGGTAATAACTAGAGATCGCTCTAAAATCATTTTGTGTGAAGGATGTATTCGAATAACAGTTGGTACAGAAGTTGAAAATGAAAAAGTTATTGACGTTTTAAAGAAGTTTTAATTCCATAGTTTAGGATATAGATATGAAAAAGAAAGCATTGTTTATTGATCGCGATGGAACAATTATAAAAGAACCTGCTGACGAGCAAATTGATTCATTAGAGAAATTGGATTTTTTGCCAAGAGTATTAACAGCTCTGTCTAAGATCGCTGTAGAGTCAGATTACGAATTGGTGATGGTTACCAATCAAGATGGCTTAGGTACTAATTCATTCCCCGAAGAAACGTTTTGGCCTGCGCAAAATAAAATGTTAAAGATTTTAGAAGGCGAGGGAATTGTATTTAAACGTATACATGTAGATCGCTCTTTTCCAAAAGATAACCTTCCAACACGTAAGCCAGGTATTGCAATGCTTACAGAATATATGGATGGAAGGTATGATTTAGAAAATAGTTTTGTAATCGGCGATCGAGTAACTGATCTCCAATTGGCCAAAAATCTAGGGTCGAAAGCAATATATATTACTCCATCAACAAATGCATCGGATTGGGGAGTTGGAGAATTGCAATACGCATTAGCTACAGACGATTGGATGGAGATTTACAAATTCCTAATAAAGTCAGAACGTATTGCACGCGTGCATCGCAAAACCAATGAAACCGATATTAAAATATATCTGGATTTAGATGGTGAAGGTAAAGGTGTTATGAATACAGGTCTTGGTTTCTTTGATCACATGTTGGATCAATTGTGTAAACACTCCGGTATTGATTTGAATGTTGAAGTGAAAGGTGATTTACATATAGACGAACATCATACGATTGAAGATACAGCATTAGCATTAGGCGAAGCATTCCTAGAAGCACTAGGTACAAAGCGGGGCATAGATCGTTATGGTTTTTTATTACCTATGGATGAATGTTTGGCGCAAGTTGCAATTGATTTCTCTGGCAGAAGTTGGTTGATGTGGGAAGCGGAATATAAACGAGAGAAAATAGGAGATATGCCTACAGAAATGTTTTATCATTTCTTTAAATCATTTTGCGATACAGCCAAGTGCAATTTAAATATTAAGGTAGAAGGCGAAAACGAACATCATAAAATCGAATCTACTTTTAAGGCTTTTGCAAAAGCAATAAAAGCAGCTATTCGAAAAGATCCTTCTAATACAAAGATTCCAAGCACTAAGGGAACGCTTTAAAAGTGTAAAGTAAAAAGTGTAGAGTGTATAGATTACACCTTACACGTTACACTCTCAACTGACAAAAATGAAATTAGCAATTGTAAAATACAACGCTGGAAATATTCAATCTGTAATATATGCGCTTAACAGAATAGGTATTGAGCCTATTTTGACCGATGATATAGATGAATTGAAGTCTGCGGATAAAGTGCTTTTCCCAGGGCAAGGAGAAGCTTCTAATGCAATGAATTATCTTCGAAGTAAAGGCTTAGATCAAGTAATTAAAGACTTAAAACAACCTGTATTTGGTATTTGTATCGGACAGCAATTATTGTGTACTCATTCCGAAGAAAATAACACAGAATGCTTAGGGATTATTCCTGCGATGGTTAAGAAATTTCCGCCTCAAGATAAAGTACCACAAATGGGTTGGAATACGATAACAGATTTGAAAAGTCCCTTGTTTAAAGGGATAGATGAAGGTAGTTTCGTTTATTTTGTACATAGTTATTATGTTGAATCCAATCCATACCAAATAGGAACAACAGATTATATTCTTCCTTATGCCTGCGCATTGCAAAAGGATAATTTCTATGCCGTACAATTTCACCCAGAAAAAAGCAGTGACGTAGGCGAGCAGATATTGAAAAACTTTATTGAACTATAATTAAAATTCTACTACTCATACGCATTAGGCCTTAGGCTTTCCGCATTCAGCTTAAAAAATGATACAAATAATTCCTGCAATAGATATTATAGATGGTAAGTGTGTACGATTAACACAAGGCGATTACAATCAGAAAAAAGAGTATCACTCCAATCCGGTTGAAGTTGCTAAAATGTTTGAAGATGCTGGAATTAAAAGGTTACACTTGGTGGATCTGGATGGAGCAAAACAAAAACATATTGTAAATCATCAAGTACTCAAAAATATCACATCTGCTACAAAGCTAGATATCGACTTTGGTGGTGGGTTGCAATCCGATGAAGATTTAAAAATTGCTTTTGATGCGGGTGCTAAACAAATAACGGCTGGCAGTATAGCTGTTAAGAATCCGGAGAAAGTGCAAGGCTGGCTTATGCAATTCGGTAAACACCGAATTATTTTAGGTGCAGATGCCAAGGATGGAATGGTTGCTGTACATGGATGGCAAGAGACCTCAAACTTAAGTATTCAACAATTGATGAATCAGTTTTTACCTTTTGGAATTTCGTATTCCATTTGCACCGATGTTGCTAAGGATGGTTTGTTACAAGGCCCTTCCTTTGATTTATATAAACAATTATCGAAAGAATTTCCTCAGATAAATTGGATTGCAAGCGGTGGCGTTGCAGAATTTGCAGATCTTGAAAAATTAAACGACATGAATATATATGCTGTTATTGTTGGGAAAGCTTTTTACGAAGGACGCATTTCATTAAAACAATTATCTCAATTCAACGCTTAATACAATCTTAAAACGTATTAATAAAACTTACTTTTACAAAACGTGCTTACAAAACGAATTATACCTTGCTTAGATGTGAAAGATGGTAAAACCGTAAAAGGTGTTAACTTCTTAAACTTGCGTGATGCAGGCGATCCTGTAGAACTTGGAGCGTTATATTCTCAGCAAGGTGCAGATGAACTTGTGTTTTTAGATATTACAGCTACGTTAGAAAAAAGAAAAACTTTGGTTGAGTTGGTAAAGCGCGTTGCTCAAAATATTAATATTCCCTTTACAATTGGAGGTGGGATCGGATCTATTGAAGACGTTTCAGCATGTTTAAATGCGGGCGCAGACAAAGTCTCTGTAAATTCATCTGCTATTAATAATCCTGCATTGATTGATCAATTATCAAGAGAGTTTGGAAACCAATGTATTGTTGTTGCTATTGACACTAGAAATGTAGATGGTAATAATATTGTTCATTCCCATGGCGGCACCAAACCTACTACCTTAGATACATTCAAATGGGCTAAGGAAATGCAAGAGCGTGGAGCAGGAGAGTTATTGTTAACTTCCATGGATAAAGACGGAACAAAATCTGGATTTGCAAATGAATTAACTTCATTTATTTCTACTCATGTTTCCATTCCGATTATTGCTTCTGGTGGTGCAGGAACAATGGAACATTTTACAGATGTATTTACGATTGGTAAAGCAGACGCAGCATTAGCAGCGAGTATTTTCCATTTCAAAGAAATAGGTATCCCTGAATTGAAAACCTTTTTATCTGAAAAAGGAATTCGGATGCGTAATTGATTCTTATATTATACATTGAAACTAAATTTTTATCTCGAACGTATCGAGTACACATTTGAATTCTAAATTATGCGTACACTAGGAATAATTGGTTTTGGCGGATTTGGGCAGTTTATGGTAAAGCATTTACAGCCATATATTTCTGTTACAGTTCATGATTTAACAGATCTTTCTCACATAGCTGCTGAGAAAGATGTTACTTGGGGAACCTTAAAAGAGACAGCTTCAAAAGATATTGTTATTTTAGCTGTTCCTGTTCAGTTTTTAGAGTCTGTTTTGATTGATATTAAGGACTACTTAATTCACGGTGCCTTGGTAGCTGATGTGTCTTCTGTTAAAGTAAAGCCAATATCTTTAATGTTAAAACATTTGCCTGAAACGGTTGATATTATTGGTACGCACCCCTTGTTTGGACCTCAAAGTGGAAAAAATGGAGTGAAGGGTTTGAATATGGTTATTTGCCCAGTGCGCTCTAAAAAAACACGTGCAATCATGCATTTCTTTAGTAATGTATTGCAATTGAATGTACTTGAACGTACTCCAGAAACACATGACAAACAAATGGCTTACGTACAAGCTTTGACGCACTTTATTGGACGTTCTATTAATGAAATGGACATTCCAGATGTAGAACAAAAAACACCTGCATATCAATATTTATTAGATATTAAACGGAATTTAGGTGGAGATTCAATGGATTTGTTTTTAACCATTGAATTAGAAAATCCGTATGCTAAAAAAGTTCGTGAAGAATTTATGGATGCATTGAAAAATTTAGACGACCGATTGGAGAATGTTAAAAGATAAAATGAATAGTACGAAGTATTGAGTACAGAGTACTTAGTATATAAAATGAAAACAAAAAAGATAGTAAGTGCTTTTATATTCAATACAGTTTAAAAAAATAAGGTTCAACTATATTAGTTGAACCTTATTTTTTTAAACTCGGTACTTAGTACTCAATACTCAATACTCCGTACTTTTTCACTATTTCCTTTTATCAATAGCAACATAATCTCTTTCAGTATAACCTGTGTATATTTGTCTTGGTCTACCGATAGGTTCTTTAGCATCTCTCAATTCTTTCCATTGAGCAATCCATCCTGGTAAACGACCAATTGCGAACATTACAGTAAATAAATCACTACGTAACCCCAAAGCTTTGTAAATAATACCAGAGTAAAAATCTACGTTTGGATAAAGTTTACGTTCAATAAAATAAGGATCACTTAGTGCAGCTTGTTCTAATTCTTTTGCTATTTCTAACGCAGGATCATTTACTCCAAGTTTATTCAATATGTCATCACATGCTTTTTTGATGATATTTGCACGTGGGTCAAAGTTTTTATATACTCTGTGGCCAAAGCCCATCAAGCGAACTTCTCTTGTTTTAACTTTTGCAATGTAGTCTTTAGTAGAAATGCCTGAAGTTTTAATTTCTTCCAACATTTCAATTACTTCTTGGTTTGCACCACCGTGTAATGGGCCCCATAATGCATTAATACCTGCTGCAATAGAAGAATACAAACTTGCATGTGCAGAACCAACAATTCTAACAGTAGATGTTGAACAGTTTTGCTCGTGGTCTGCGTGTAGAATGAATAATGTATTTAAAGCCTGAACCACTATTGGGTCAACAGAAAACTCTTCATGTGGATGTCCAAACATCATATAAAGGAAGTTTTCACAATATCCCATTTTTGGCTTTGGGTACATCAAAGGTTGACCTTTTGAGTTTCTATAAGACCAAGCAGCAATTGTTGGTAGTTTTGCCATTAAACGAACAATAGTAAGGTCTATTTCTTCATCATTAGCATTTTGATCGATTGAACCAGGGTAGTAAGCTGTTAATGAACTTACTGCGGAAGATAAAACACCCATTGGATGAGCGGAAGATGGGAAACCATCAAATATTTTCTTTATATCTTCATGTAGGCTTGTATGTTTTCTGATTCGTTCTCTAAATGTATCTAATTGAGTAGTATTTGGTAATTCACCATATATTAATAAATAAGAAACCTCTAAAAAAGAAGCTTTAGCTGCTAATTGTTCAATTGGGTAACCTCTATATCTTAAAATTCCCTTTTCTCCATCCAGGAAGGTAATTGCGCTTCTAGTGGCTCCAGTGTTTTTATAACCAGTATCTAATGTAACATAACCAGTAAGATCTCTTAATTTGGCAATATCTATCGCTAGTTCACCCTCAGACCCTTCAATTACTGGGAATTTATAACTTTTACCGTCTAATATTATTTCCGCTTCTCTCGACATGATGATTTATATATTTAATTAGATTGATAAAACTTTTAACGCTTAAAAATACATAGTGATTGTTAAATTATAAAGTAAAGAGGATTAAATTATTTCAATATTTAAAAAAAATAATGCAAAATTTTAACTATGTCTAATATTATTTCGTCGCTTATTGGTTTTTAAATAAGATTATTGTTTAATTATATAAATATAAAAT